>JAJNBL010000001.1 GCA_021156175.1 Rickettsiales bacterium | reverse complement strand
GCTACCGGTCGTGTTCCAGTTAGTCGTACCATAGGTGATGGTAGAGGCGGCACCGACGCTCAGATTTTCTATGCTGGTAAGGTTCGTGCCGAGTGTGCCGATATTGAAGGTTCCGCCATCCGTAATGTCTAAGGTATCTGTACCATTACCACCATCAATTGTGTCTGCAGCACTAAAATTCGTCAGCGCATAGTGGAACGTATCGTTACTACCACTACCCGTCAGGTTGAAGTTTGTGGTTCCGAGGGTGATATCAACGGCGCTGTCGAACGTAATATTTTCAACATTAGTCACATTGCTGATATCAATGGTGCCAGCGCCAGTTACGGCGAGGGTATCGGTGCCGTTACCGCCGTCGATGGTATCGGCAGAGGTAAGATCGGTTGCTGCAAAGCGGAATGTGTCATCGCCTCCGCTGCCGGTTGTATTCCAGTTCCCTGTGCCGAAGGTAATATCCGATTCTGCACCCACGGTGAGGTTCTCAACGCTGCTGAGGTTCGCACCAAGCGTACCGATATTGAAGGTTCCACCGTCACTAATGTTTAATGTATCCGTTCCCACGCCGCCATCAATGGTGTCAGATGCACTAAAATTTGCAAGTATAAAGCTGAAGGTATCAGCGCTTCCACTACCGGTGGTGTTGAAGTTGGTGGTGCCATAGGTGATGGTAGAGGCGGCACCGACGCTCAGATTTTCTACGCTGGTGAGGTTCGTGCCGAGTGTTCCGATATTGAAGGTTCCGGCTACCGGTCGTGTTCCAGTTAGTCGTACCATAGGTGATGGTAGAGGCGGCACCGACGCTCAGATTTTCTATGCTGGTAAGGTTCGTGCCGAGTGTGCCAATGTTGAAGGTTCCGCCATCCGTAATGTCTAAGGTATCTGTACCATTACCACCGTCAATGGTGTCTGCGGAAGTAAAGTTTGCGAGTGTGAAGCTAAACGTATCAGCGCTTCCACTACCGGTGGTGTTGAAATTGGTGGTGCCATAGGTGATGGTAGAAGCGGCTCCCACGGTGAGGTTCTCAACACCGGTCACATTGGCTGCCAATGTACCGATATTGAAGGTTCCGCCATCGGAGATGGTTAGCGTATCAGTGCCGTTTCCGCCATCAATGGTGTCTGCGGAAGTAAAGTTTGCGAGTGTGAAGGTAAATGTATCAGCGCTTCCGCTACCGGTCGTATTCCAGTTAGTCGTACCATAGGTGATGGTAGAAGCGGCACCGACGGTGAGGCTCTCAATGCTGGTAAGGTTCGTGCCGAGTGTTTCGATATTGAAGGTTCCGCCATCGGAGATGGTTAGCGTATCAGTGCCGTTCCCGCCCACAATCGTATCTGCTGCACTAAACTGCGCTAGGTTAAATTGGAACGTATCGTTGCTTCCGCTTCCCGTCGTGTTGAAATTATTCGTCCCGTAGGTGACTGTTGTGGCATCGTCAAGTGTCAGGTCGCGAATATTCACAACGTTACTCACATTTATACTGCCGGCGCCTGTTACCGCAAGTGTATCGGTACCGCCATTACCATCAATCGTATCAGCGCTCGTTAGGTTCGCGGCACTAAACCGATACGTGTCATTATCTCCGCTTCCGGTCGTGTTGAAGTTCGCTGTGTCATAGGTAATATCGGATGCCGTCCCCACACTTAAATTCTCGATACCCGTCAGATTTGCTCCAGCCGTACCAATATCGAAGGTCCCGCCATCCGTGATCTCGAGTGTATCCTCACCGCCGCCGCCATCAATTGTATTCGCAGCCAAGAAGGCAGCAAGCGTCATTTGGAAAGAGTCATCCGTGTCAGGGTCAACGCCGCCGCCGCCTCCACCGCCACCACCGCTGCCGTCATCCTCTTCTTCCTCCTCTTCCTCCTCATCATCTCCCCCATCAAGGGTGTCCCCATTGAGGGCAATGTTCAAAAGTTCATCATGTGTAAATGTGCGGTTATTGAACTTGTAAGTCTCCACGTTGCTCACGGTATCAGTACCGCTCGTACCGACATTATCGGTGATTACCAGCTGACCGTTTACCAGCGTAACAGAGAAATTATCAAATTTTCCACGGAATGTGACGGTATCCGTGCCGTCACCCCCATCGATCACGTCATTGCCAAGGTGCCCTTGAAGGTTGTCATTACCATCGCCGCCTTGCAGTGTATCATTCCCCTGGCCGCCAATCAGCGTGTCGTTCCCGCTCTCTCCATACAGGAGGTCATCGTTCTCATTCCCTTGTAGATAGTCATTCCCTAAATTCCCGCGGAGAATATCATTCCCCGCTCCGCCGTTGAGCGTATCATCCCCTTGTCCGCCAAACAGTGTATCACTGCCTACACTACCGTACAGAATATCACTCCCGGTGTTCCCTTGCAGGAAATCATCGCCGACATCCCCTTGAAGGAGATCACTTCCTTGTCCGCCATAAAGGACATCGTTCCCATCATCCCCTTGGAGATAGTCATTTCCTAAATGCCCAAAGAGACTGTCGTCGCCTGTACCGCCTTCTAATCGGTCATTGCCTCGACCACCTAAGAGCGAGTCGTTCCCCAGATTACCGTAAAGAAGGTCGCTATCTTCATTCCCTTGTAGGAAATCATTCCCTGTTCCACCATGTAATGTGTCGTTCCCTGTCCCGCCATAAACATAACTTTCCCCTTCAGGTACGGTGAGAATATCATCACCCCCTAAGCCTAACAGGGTCTGGCCCCCTTCCGTCCCCAGAAGAGAGTCATCCTCGTTACTTCCTGTAAGTAACTTCTCGTTTGCCATGTTTCCCTAATTCCAGGGCACTGCTTCCCTAGCATTAATTATAACGTAAACTACTTAACTGCAGCTTAATAAATGGTAAATAACCTATTCAAAATTAATCAGTGAAAAAGCGCATTAGTTATTGATATACATATAGATAATTAAATATCTGAAATGGAAATTCGAGAAAAGTTAAGGCTCGGGAAGAGTAGGGTTAAGGGGGGGGGGCAGATTAATTAAAAGAGAGTATTTTTCTATTAGAAGTAATCATCTCAGGATAAAACCGATTGGCATATGTGACGAGAGCCGGTAAAGTTAGGATATTATGTCGAACCACCTTCCCACATTAATAAACACCATTCGGGACTGTACGTACTGTGTCCAGGAACTGCCTTTAGGTCCTAGGCCGGTATTGCAGGCGGAGGCATCTGCGCGGCTTCGTATAATCGGGCAAGCGCCAGGGACAAAGGTGCATGCCACGGGAATTCCCTGGAATGATGCATCGGGCAAGCGCTTGCGGGAGTGGTTAGGGCTTGGACCTGACGTGTTTTATGATCCTTCTCATGTCGCTATTACTCCGATGGGCTTTTGCTATCCAGGAAGAGGGAAGGGCGGGGATCTGCCACCCAGGCCCGAATGTGCTAAATTATGGCATGATAAATTGATGGCCGTTTTGCCTGAAATCCGCTTAACCTTGTTAATTGGTCACTATGCCCATGCGTATTATTTGGGTAGTACACGAAAGGCAACGCTGACTGATACGGTTAGACATTGGAAGGAATATGTGCCCAATGGCTATTTCCCGTTGGTTCATCCCTCGCCGCGTAACCAATTATGGTTAAAGAAGAATCCTTGGTTCGAAGGTGAATTGGTGCCGCGTTTACAGGAAAAAATTCGGGAATTAGAACTCACCTCCCATTTGGTTTGTATAACCGGTGAGAAGAATCTTTAAAAAACCTGTTGACACTTTCTATGAAAATGGCGATATTCCCTTTCTCTTTTGAAGCATCCCTTGCTTCATCCGTATCTGTGGGGCCTTAGCTCAGTTGGTAGAGCGCCTGATTTGCATTCAGGAGGTCAGCGGTTCGACCCCGCTAGGCTCCACCAATCTTTTTTGTTAGTTCATGTCTTTTTAGATCTCTTCGCCTTAAGCGGCACATTTTGCGGGCTTCACCGGCATGATTATTTATCCGTGGGGGCAGAGAGAAGATAAAGAGTAACTCCCTTCATAAATTGAACTGGCAGCATATCCCAGACGTAGGCCTATAACCAACATTTTATTTACATTTAAATATAATACAATTATAATTGTATTTTAACATAATTACATTCGCGGACATGACCGAAAACAAAACCATCGCTGTGCGCCTTACGCCCAAAGCTTCTTCGGATCGTGTCGGAGACACCCGCCAATGCCAAGCGGGGAGAAGCAACTGATGGTGTATGTGACGGCTGTGCCAGATGACGGCAAAGCCAACGAAGCGATAATCCGCCTACTTGCGGAATATTACGGGTTGCTCCCTCGCGTGTGATGCTGGTGCGTGGCCAACCGAAACAAACTGGTGAGGATTGAGTGAAGACCGAAGAAATTATGCTGGAAAACCGCACAGCGCGACTGACCATCCTAATCGACCCTAACAAGAAAAAGGCGTTCGAGGAGCTTTGCACGCGGCTGGATACCACTCCGTCGCAAGCGATGCGCCAGATGGTGCGGGACTTTCTGGCCAAGCATAACGTGGCATGGACTCCAGGTGATGCGGGTGCGGATGATGACAAGTAAGGAAGAGTTATGGCCAGTGATCGTGCGCGGCGCATTTGGGCGATGCCCGCACTGTGGTCAGGGCAAGCTGTTCCAAAGTTACCTTAAGCAGGTGGAGGATTGTGCCGCTTGTGGTGAGAAGCTGGGGCATATTCGGGCAGATGATGGCCCGGCATGGCTGACCATTCTGCTGGTAGGTCACATCCTTGCCCCGTTCTTGCTTAACGTGCTGCCAAACGTCACTTGGCCAGATTGGGTGATTATGGCGGTGATTATGTCGCTTACGCTCATTCTGACGCTTTGGCTGCTACCGCGTTCCAAAGGCGTATTCATCGGCTTGATCTGGCGGTCAGGCTGTATCGGGTCGGAAAAATAATGAGAACACTATGACAAATCCGCTGGTCGCATTACCTTTGGCGATGCCTCTTGTGATGCCGCTGGATTGCCTCCGCAGCGCGGGCTTTATACCTCCATTGTAGCAGACATGATGGTGCCATTGTTGGGTGCCTCGTCATTCCAAGTCACCGGAGCAACGGCAGCGTTCGTCGTGATTGTTTCCTTACTCATCCACGATCATGGACTGCGTGGATTGGTCATTGCCGAAATGATGGCGGGTGTTTTTCTTATTGCGATGGGGATAACCAAGCTGGGGAAATATATCAGCTATGTGCCGTACCCTGTCACGATGGGTTTCACATCACTCAGCAGTGGCGATACGATCTAGGAACTGGTCAACTTACGATCAATTCCTGTTTACTTGAATTAAAGATGAGAAAAGATTAGTACAGTAAGACATTAACCCGCTAGGGTCGTCGTTATTATCGGCGTTGCCTCCAATGCACGATGCACCGGGCATTTAGCGGCGGCATCAACCAGTTTGCTACGCTGCTCCTCCGTCAGTTGATCGCCATGCAGGATGACCTGCTTGGTGTATGTATTGACCTTGCCTTCCTTATGATGGGTTAGCTTCACTTCTACCTTGTCGAGTGGCCAGTTTTGTCTGCGCGCATACCAGCGCACGGTCATCGCGGTGCATTCACCAAGCGCGGCGAGCAACAGGTCAAACGGCGACGGGCCAAGATTGCCACCGCCAGCTTCCACCGGCTCATCGCCCTTGATATGATGGCCGGATACTTCGATATTCACCGCGAATGTGCTCTCACCGGTTTCGTCGACATGCGCCTGTCTCATTTTTTCCTGGGCCATATCGTTTAAGCCTTATGCTTTTTGATCCAGGGCACATACTTATCCATCCAGCCCTGCAGGAATTTCCGGCTGCCTTCACCGATATTGCCTGACTGGTCGAATAATCCTTCTTTCATCTGGATAAAGGCTTCGGGCTGCCCCAGCGTCGGGACATCAAGATAAGCGAGAATGTTGCGAAGATGCTGCTGTGCCAACGCGGTGCCTATGGCTCCCGGTGATACGCCAATGACGCCTGCGGGCTTTCCACCCCATACGCTTTTTCCGTAAGGCCGCGAGCCATGATCGAGCGCGTTTTTAAGAACACCGGGGATGGAGCGGTTATATTCCGGCGTTACGAATAAGAGGCCATTCGCCGATGAGATTTCTGATTTCAGCCGCTTGACGGATGCGGCCTGATTATCATCGTCATCCTGATTGTAGAGAGGTAAATCGCCAATCTGCACATGCGTGAAGGAAAACTCGGACGGCGCGAGCTTGATTAGCGCCTCCGCGAATTTCCTGTTGAAGGACTCCTTGCGCAGGCTGCCAACAATAACGGCGATTTGATATTGGCTCATGTGAATACCTCTCTTATAAAAATTGCTAGCTGCTTATCTGTAAACGAGGCCGCCGTCGATGAGCGGTCGCGTCCGGCGGTCATCCAGTTTACCGCGCCTGGGGTAATAGCCTGCAAGGAACCCAGCGAATCGCGGTGAATAATTTCGCGAGGTCTTTTTGCCGCGGGAATATTGAGTTCAATATTAAACATAATAGGATAAGATTATTTAGTATTCGTATTAGCTTATGAATACTACTATGCTCTTGCCATGTCTATTAATTTAACTGTGCGGACACTGCGCATCTAATGGAGAAAAATATGAAACAATCACTGTATGGAATAATGGCTTCTACCGTCATTACGCTAGCATCATCTTCTGCTTTTGCCGCGCCTGAAACTTATAACTTCGACCCGATGCACACCAATATCACCTGGCACGCCAACCATTTCGGGTTCTCCAATCCATCAGGAAAATTTGCACAGTCGGAAGGAACGCTGATACTGGACGAAGAAAAGCCTGAAAACAGCAAAGTCAATGTTACTATAAAGCCCGCCAGCGTTTTTACAGGAATTGAAAAATTCGACACACATCTCAAGTCCAAAGATTTCTTTGACGTAGAAAAATTCCCCAGCGCTACTTTTGTAAGCGATAAAGTGGAAGTCACAGGGAAAGATGCCGCGAAAGTGCATGGCACACTGACCTTGCTTGGCATAGCAAAACCCACTGTGCTGGATGTGAAGCTAAATAAGATTGGCGACAACATGAACAAGGTAAAAACAGCCGGATTTAGTGCAACCACCGTTATCAAGCGCTCTGATTTCGGCATGAACTATGCTATTCCCGGCGTATCTGACGATGTAAAGCTGGATATCGAGGTGGAAGCGAACCGTAAGTAAGGACAAACCATGCCACTAATGCCCACGATTTTCTTCGGTCACGGTAATCCCATGAATGCCATTACGAGCAATGGCTATACAGAATCATGGCGTCTTATCGGCGAGAAAATCCGTAAACCTAAAGCCATCCTCGCTATCTCCGCGCATTGGTATGGGCCGGACACCGGCGTCACGGTCAGCACAGCGCCGAGAACCATTCATGATTTTGGCGGTTTTCCACCCGAACTGTTCAAGGTGCAATACCCCGCGCCGGGCGATCCTGGGCTTGCCCGCCGCGTCCAACAACTGCTCGCGCCTTTGTCGGTTACTCTCGACAATCGTTGGGGGCTTGACCATGGCACATGGTCTGTACTGGTGCATGTTTATCCGAAGGCGGACATTCCGGTCGTGCAATTAAGCATCGATGAAAACCAGCCCGCTTCTTTCCATTTCGAGCTTGGCAAAAAACTCGCGCCTTTGCGTGATGAGGACATTCTAATTATCGGTAGCGGCAACCTGGTTCACAACCTGCATACTTACGCCTGGGGAAGGTATATGCCAGAGCCATACGAATGGGCGGTTAAGTTCGAGCGAGAGGCAAGGCAAATGATGGTTGCGGGTGATTTCGAGCCGCTTATCCACTATGAAAAACTTGGCAAGGAAGCTCTGCTTTCCATTCCGACACCCGATCATTACCTGCCGTTGCTTTATGTGCTGGGAACCCGTCAACAGGGTGAGGAAATCACCTTTCCTGTCGAAGGCGTTGATGGCGGTTCGATTTCAATGTTATCGGTATCGATTGATGGTACTGTCAAGGAAGACTCATGACGGATAAAAGTGCAAAACTCAGCGATGAAATCATGAAGCGCAAAGCATTAGCGCGTTGGGAAAATGAAGGCGGCAGTCCCTCGCCCGAAAAGACCGCCGAGCCGCAGCCTGTTTGTAGCCCCGTTAAAAGACGGCAGCCGGTGCGCAAAATGGAAAGCTGCGATTAATATTAAGGTTTGGGCAGCTTCCAGCGGTAATGGTGTGCTGTCAACCTGATGATTAGACCGCCAACAAACACGGAAAGCACCCCAATCGGGGTAAGAATTTCTTCCATATTCAGAAGGTAGATCGCCATAGCGACCAGCGTGGCGACGCTGCCGTAAAAACCGCCGTGCAAAACCTCGGGAATATTATTTACGAGAATATCGCGCAGTATGGCGCCGCCGGTAGCGGTTAAAAACGCCAACGTGATAAAGCCGAAGAACGGCGCGTGTATGTCCACCGCCACCAATGATCCGGTGATGGCGAACGCCACAAGACCGATGGCGTCGCATATGATGAACAGCCAGCGGTTTTCTATGGGGGTATTACGCTGGAACTTAAACAAACTGCCAACGCAGGTGACCGCAAGTGCGATCAAGAAAGGCTGGCCGCTCATTAGAATCACCGGTGTACGGTCTGTCAGTACATCCCTTAGCACGCCACCACCATTGGCGGTCAGAAATGCAAGGATGAACAAGCCCATCCAATCGAGGTTCTTTCTAAGTCCCGCGAGAAACCCCGATAAGGCGAACGCGATGCTGCCCATTAAGGAGGCCAGATACATCGCTTGAGTTTGGGCAAGTTCTTCCATGTCGTTTTGCTAATCAAATTCCGTTAGAGTTATAAGGCATCGCCGGTTAATATTTCGTATATTATAGTCAGAGGAGCTTATTGGTCATGGGTTTTTACCTTTATAAATGGCTTATCCATACTAAGATGGGTTTGTTTTGTCAAAGCTGAACGCCTAATTTGCTTCGAATCAGTTTTTGCAAATATGCGCCATTTCAGCACCTGATATTCACAGCCATTTTAAGAAATTTGAACAGAATCCGGTTCCACTGCAGCAATTCTATTGCTTAGCCCGAAATCTATAAAAAAGATGGCGGAAATAATTTCCGCCATCTTGGTGTGTTGAATTTTAGCAAGTAAAACCTTATGCAGCTTTTTCAAGTTCCTGGCGTGGGCCGAAGAACTCAAAATGTACCTGTGAAGCAGGGATGCCCCATTTTAGCAGGTCATGATAAACGCTAACCATGAATGGCTGTGGACCACAGAAATAATAATCCGCATCCCGTTCCGGTACGAGCGATTCAATCAGCTCTGCGGTTACGAAGCCCGTGCTGGAATTGCCGGTACGCGTTCCTGTGTCGCTGTAACGGTGATACGCTTTTAGATTTAGGTATTTTTTCTCCAGCGCATCTATAGTGGGCTTAAATGCCTGCACCTCTTCGCTCAAGCAGGCATGGATAAAAATAATTCTACGTTCTTTCATAGCATCCAGTGCAGCCAGTAATATGCTCATGATCGGTGTAATACCCACGCCCGCTGCAAGCAAGACCAATGGACGGTCATGGTTCTCAGTCATATCGATGAAAAATTCTCCGCATGGTGGAGCAATTTCGACAATATCCCCCGCTTCAACCGTGTCATGAAGCCAGTTGGACACATAACCGGCAGGAGTATTCGCCTCCGGTGGCAGTTCACGCTTGACGCTGATTCGGAACCAGTCCTGTCCCGGTTTATCGGATAAGCTGTAATTCCGCATCGTCGTTGAACCATGCTGTGTAGCTGCTCTGATAGTTATATATTGTCCTGGCTTAAAGTCCGGTAACGGTGCGCCATCGGCAGCAACCAGATAAAAGGAGGTGATGTTGCTACTTTCTCTTTCCTTGCGGATCACCCGGAAGCCCTTAAAGCCTTCCCAACCACCTGGTTTTTTTGCGTTCTCATCATAGATTTGTTTTTCACGGCCAATCAATATATCTGCGAGGAAACCATATGCTGCCGCCCATGCATTAAGAACCTCCTCTGTGGCGGCATCACCCAGCACCTCCTTGATGGAGGCAAGTAAATTCGCTCCAACGATAGGATAATGTTCCGGCTTAATCATTAAAGATGTGTGTTTTTGGGCAATTAACTCCACTGCGCCGCCCAGTACTTCAAGATTATCGATATTGGCAGCATACGCAGCAATAGCGCCTGCCAATGCACGTTGTTGTTTACCCGCATTCTGGTGTGCCGGATTGAAAAAGGGTGCAACTTCTGGATTATGAGTAAACATCCGCTTGTAGAAATGACGCGTCAGTGTTTCGCCATGTTCCTGTAAAATAGGTGCTGTTGATTTAACAATCGTGATAATTTTATCGCTTAACATAAGGTCTCCTATAACTATAATATGTATTTAAAATACATATTATAGTTATACAGCTGTTATAGTATTTTGCAAGGTGATTATGCAGCTCACAAATTTCACAGACTTTGGCTTACGCACTCTCATGTATCTGGCTAACAATGATGAGCAGCCATGCAGCGTGCGCGGCATTGCCGAACATTACGGCATTTCACGCAACCATCTTGTGAAGGTTGTACATCGACTTTCGCAATTAGGGTATATCACTAGTACCAGAGGTAAAGGGGGGGGTATTAAACTGGCAAAAGAAGCTACAATGCTCCGATTGGGTGATCTGGTAAGGAAACTGGAGCCAAGCATGGATCTGGTTGAATGTTTTGATCGCGCAACGAATACCTGCAAGGTTACTGCTGACTGCCAATTAAAGCACTACTTAGCAGATGCCAATACAGCATTCATGGAATCCCTAAATCAGTATACACTCGCTGATACGGTAGTTAGAAACTCGCTGTTTAAAAGTACAAAAAATTAGCGTTTATGTATTCTGGAGTTCCTCATGACTAACGTGATCAACCTGAAAAAAAAACGTAAGGCCAAAGCCCGTACGGAAAAAGAAAAAATTGCCTCGGAAAATCGCCGTAAATACGGACGGACAAAGGAAGAGAAGCAGGCGGAGAAGCTTAAAGCTGAGCGCGCAGAGCGTCATTTAGACGGGCATAAGCGGGACAGGGAAGAAGAATAAAGCTGCACAAGCCGATACAAAAATTCTTCTATTTATTCTGGCAGCGCATCCTCTTTGCTCAATTGAGCGATTTGCTGGGTAAGGAACAAGGTTCGGGCCTCTTTTAGCTTCAATAATTGCGCATATCGCGGATCCTCCTTCATCGCCTTGTAATCGATAGTGGGTTCGGGCATTTCTAGGTCATTATACTGCGATTGGGTAAGCGATGTGGAAGATTTTACCACCACGCCACCGGATGCCTCGGCAATCATTGCCGCTCGTGCTTTTGCAAGAACAGGGCCGGTTTCCCCATCAATATCCCCTGGAAATTCGCGCGTAAACGGGGGCAAGCCATGGGGTGTTGTGACGCAGCCCTGGTTATCAATCTTGGCTACCACTTTGCCGTTCTTTATCACTTGTGCGTATTCCTGATACGCTGGATGGTTAGATAAATCTGGAAATTCAGTATACTGCATTTTAAGCATGTCTTCCTGGATACCCATAAGCTGCTCATAAAGCCCTTCTGGAGCCTCAGAAATCGGGATGGCTTCCAGTTTAATAGGGGGCGGATTAAGGTTTTGTACAGAAAGTGGGGAGATAGGGGGCATGATAGGCTCCTACGGCTTGTTTATGTGTTCGCCTGTATTCTATGCAAAACCTGTACCAGCTATGAGATGTTGTAGGGGGTGAAATAGAAAACTTTCATAATTTATTCGCATAATCCGTACTGTCCTGCTAGAGTATCCATAGATTACCTAATGGTACGCCCCTGTTTATGCGCAATTCCACCACTGTTATTTCGCTGTCCCATCCTCGATTAGAAGGGGAAACGGTTCCGGTTTATGTCCGGACGAGCCCGCGTGCGCGCCGAGTGATTGTTCGGATTATGGCAGGAGAACGCGCGGTTGAGCTCGTCAAGCCGCGTCGGGCATCCATGGATAGTGCGACACGGTTCTTGCATGAAAAATCATCATGGATTTTTCAACAACTCGCCAAAGTGCCTGAAGCCTGTCTTTTTGTGCCCGATGCGTTTGTGCCAGTGCTGGGGCAAGAATACCGGATTGTGCATAAAATCGAAGGTCGGGGAAAACCTGTGGAGTTGGATTTAGAGCAACGCGAAATTCATGTGCGCGGGCAAGCGGAACATATTAATCGCCGAGTGCGTGACTTCTTGAAATCCCACGCCCGCGATTATATTGCCTCAAAACTTGGGCACTATACCGAGAAACTGGGAGTCGAGCATTCGAAAGTAAGCTTACGCGATCCGGTATCGCGGTGGGGCAGTTGTTCTTCAGATGGAACGTTATCTTTTTCCTGGCGGCTCGTTATGGCGCCGGAACCCGTCTTTACCTATGTTATTGCCCATGAGGTTGCGCATTTGCGGGAAATGAATCATAGCCTCGCCTTTTGGCGTTGTGTGGCCCAGCTTCAGCCCGATTATATGGCGCATCGCAGATGGTTGAAGCTGTATGGTAGCGGACTGCACCGGTATGGTTGATACAACCCCAATCTATGTCTAGCTTGAGCAAAACAAAAATATCCCAAAACGGATCTTAATGGTCTTGCGGATATTCGTACTCCACTTCCCCAGCCCCGGTCTCATTATTTCCGAGGTGATTGATGATGCTATCCCACAAAGATTTACGTGGGCCTTTCTGCTCATTGGTCACGCCCCACGGAGTTACCGGAATTGCTTGCGCTGGTTTACCCTGATGTGCAGGCACCATGAACCGTTTCCAGATACGTATCGGGATGCTTCCCCCGGTAATTCTCTTCATGGAAGTGTTATCATCATTTCCAACCCATACACCGGCAACATAATCCGATGTAAAGCCGATAAACCATGCATCGTGGTAATCCTGACTTGTGCCGGTTTTACCCGCCACATCCCGATCCATGGTCGCGCCACGTCCTGTTCCTTCCTGAACGACTGCCATCAGCAACTGATTCATATTAGCTGTAGTTTCTTGGCTAAGCACGCGCTCAGGGATAGAAGCCTGGCGTTTGTAAAGGACGGCGCCTTCTTTATTGCGTATTTCCGTAATGCCATAGACCCATACCGCATTGCCGTGGTTGGCCAAATGGGCATAAGCCTGGGTTTGTTCCAAGAGGGTGATACCAGCCGTACCAAGCGCCAGGCTCAGGTCGTTATTGAGTGGAGAAAGAACGCCAAGCCGTTGGGCCATGCGGATGACAGCGCCAACCCCCACTTCACGGGTAAGTGTAATGGCAATCGTATTGACAGATTTTGCAAAAGCGGTACGTAAGGTAACTTCACCTAAATATTCGTTTTTATAGTTTTGAGGAGCCCAGTTCTTCAGGCGAATAGGAGCATCCACGCGAATGTCCGAAGGGCCGTAACCGCGTTCCAGTGCAGCAAGATACACGAACAATTTAAAGGAAGATCCTGGTTGACGTCTGGATTGCGCCGCACGATTAAATTGGCTTTCCCGGTAATCTTTCCCCCCAACCATTGCAAGGATTTCCCCCTCAGGAGAAAGTACGACCATCGCAGCTTGTTGGGCATTGGCAGCCTGGCCTTCTTCGGCGAGCTGTGAACGTACAGCCACTTCGGCTAAATGCTGCAAACGGGGATCAAGTGTTGTGACCACGATTAAATCTTCCGTCATATTTCCCACATAATCCGGGAGTAATTCCATTACCCAATCGCGGAAATAAGGATTCTCAAGTACGCCTTTAATTTCAGGATTTGGCTGGATATCTTTAATACGTTTGGTACGCAATGCGGAAGCAGGGATAAACTCGGCATCGACCATGTTTATCAGTACTTGTTTTGCACGTTGGTGTGCGAGTTTAGGATTGCTGGTAGGGCTATAGCGCGAAGGAGCTTTGAGCATCCCGGCAACCATCGCTCCTTCGTAAAGCGACATGCGCTTTGCAGGCTTATGGAAATAATAGCGCGATGCGGCATCGATACCGTAATTACCTGCGCCCAGATATACCCGGTTAAGGTAAAGCGTCATGATTTGGTCTTTGCTGAATTGCTTCTCGAGTGCAAAGGCGAGCAACACTTCCTGTACTTTCCGCTTAATGGTGCGGTCGGGCGTTAAGAAGATATTTTTTGCAAGCTGTTGGGTGATAGTACTTCCGCCTTGGACCACGGATCCCGCCTGGAAATTTACAAAGGCAGCACGGACTAGTCCCCACAAATCAATCCCGTTATGTTCATAAAAACGGCGGTCTTCGGTCGCAAGGATTGCATCAATCACATGGCGTGGAAGTTCCGGTGCCTGAACAAATTCTCCGTGTAAATCACCGGCTTTGGCGAGTACGACTCCGTCTCTTCCATCTTCGTGCGTACGAGCAAGAAGTGTAATAGTGGGCTGGCGTTTATCTTCAAGATCACTGATATCGGGTAGGTCATGGGCATAATATAAGAACAGTACGGCCATCGCACAAAATGCCCAAATAGCCCCAACGAAAGACCATTTGACGATCCACATCCCCACAGAGAACTGACCTTTGCGGTGACGCGGTTGTTTCTTCGGGGGCTTCCGGGTGAATATCCCATCCGATTTTGATTTGCGCGAAGATTTTTTATTTTTTTTGTCAGTCATACCGTACAGTTGCTTGCATGCTTAAGAGTTTCGGTTTAAGAACGAGGCACCACCCACTGGTTATTTATATCTATTATGGAACATATCTCGCACCCTTCCTCAGCTTCTGTGTTGCATCCACCTAAGGGGGATGTGCGAAAGCTCCGTAATTTGTTTCACTATATGAGGCCCTACCGTTTAAGCCTATTTGGCGTATGTATTGCCCTTATAGTGACGTCATCCTCTGTTCTTGGCCTTGGCCGGGGTTTATCGTATCTCGTTGACCAAGGGTTCAGTGGTCATAATCCTGGCCTTCTGGATAATGCCCTTATTATTCTCTTAGGAGTCACGGTGATGTTGGCTATTGCCACTTTCGCCCGATTCTTCCTTATGACCTATACTGGCGAGCGCATTATCGCCGATATACGCCGGGATGTGTATAACCACATCATTCGTCTTTCTCCTGCCTTTTTTGAAACAACCCGAACAGGAGAGGTACTTTCACGTCTTACCACCGATACCACTTTATTGCAAATGGTTGTGGGAAGTAGCCTCTCAATTCTACTTCGGAACCTGCTGATGCTTATCGGGGGCATAGCCCTTCTTATTGTCACCAGTCCAAAGCTTGCGGCCTAT
This sequence comes from Rickettsiales bacterium, assembly GCA_021156175.1. GTDB lineage: Bacteria > Pseudomonadota > Alphaproteobacteria > Rickettsiales > JAJNBL01 > JAJNBL01. The sequence continues at coordinate 492,606 of JAJNBL010000001.1, read as the reverse complement.
GTGGCCGTCCTTATCCCGCTCGTATTACTCCCTATTATCTCAATCGGCAAGAAAGTCCGGATGCTCTCCCGCAATGCCCAAGATAAAGTGGCGGATATCTCCCATCATGTAGAAGAAAGCCTTTCCGGGATGAAGACGATCCAGGCCTATGTCCGGGAGCCACTCGAAACGGATGCTTTTAAGATGCGTATTAGCGATGCGCTGCGTGCCGCATTTCAGCGGATTTCGCTGCGGGCACTTTTGACGGCGCTTGTGATCCTCATTGTGTTTTCTGCGATTGGAATTGTACTTTGGACGGGTGGGCATGATGTTTTAAAAGGTCGTATGACGGCGGGCCAGCTTTCCTCATTCATCTTCTATGCTGTAGTGGTGGCAGGGTCTACAGGGGCATTAAGTGAAGTGATTGGCTCGCTTCAGCGGGCAGCCGGGGCCACAGAACGGCTATTCGAACTTCTGGCGGTGATGCCTGATATCCGGGATCCGGAAGATCCAGTGCCATTGCCGATTAACAATCCCGGCGCCTTGCGGTTTAATCATGTGACCTTCCATTATCCGTCACGGCCCGATTATGCCTCATTAAACCGATTTACGCTGGAAATTACGCCGGGTGAGACGATTGCACTCGTAGGGCCTTCTGGGGCAGGTAAAACGACGGCCCTCCAGCTGTTGCTCCGTTTTTATGACCCTCTTCAGGGTGCAATTGAGCTCGATGGGATTAATATTCGGAACTTGAGCCTTCATAATCTGCGCAGCCAGTTTGGCCTGGTAGCCCAGGATCCTGTGATATTTTCTACCACTATCCGGGAAAATATCCTTTATGGCAGGCCGGATGCGAGCGAAGTAGAGCTATTTGCAGCGGCTCGTGCGGCGGCGGCGCTTGAGTTTATTGAGCAACTGCCAGAAGGCATGGATAGCCACTTAGGCGAGAAGGGAGTGAGGCTTTCTGGTGGTCAAAAACAACGTATTGCCATTGCCCGCGCGATCTTGAAGGATCCTAAAATCCTGTTGTTGGATGAGGCTACCTCGTCGTTGGATACCGCCAATGAGAAGTTGGTTCAGCAGGCACTTGAGAATCTGATGAAAGGGCGGACGACCATCCTAATTGCCCATAGGCTTTCAACCGTGCTCAAAGCTGATCGGATTGTGGTGATGAATCATGGCGGGATTGAGGCGGTGGGTACCCATGAGGCGCTCTCACGGGAAAATGGCCTTTATGCCAGGCTCGTACGGCTCCAGTTCGGGGAATAGAAATTTCCTATGCCTGGCTGCGAATGCCCTTTTTCCTGAAGGCCTAGCAAATTCCTCGGCATAATCTAATTTCTTTATCAGCTGCTATATCTTAAGACTTTCTTCCTCAAAAAGCCTGGAATTATAACGAATAATCGGCTAGAATGCCTTCCCTAACGGCAATGAGGTTTGGGATATGTCCAGCAACCACTCCATCAGTAAGCGTAATACAGCACAAACTATCCGCGCTGCCAAAGGCACAACGCCGGTTGTGTGCTTGACGGCCTATACTGCTCCGCTTGCCCAGCGGCTTGATCCTCACGTCGATGTACTGCTTGTGGGTGATAGTGTGGGTACGGTACTTTACGGAATGGATAATACGGTGGGCGTAACCTTACCCCTTATGGCGGCGCATGGAAAAGCGGTCGTGCGCGCATCTACAAAAGCGTGTGTGGTGGTGGATTTACCCTTTGGAAGCTATGAAGCCTCGCCCGCGAAAGCGTTTGAAAGTGCCGCGTATCTGATTAAAGAAACGGGATGCAATGCGGTGAAGCTCGAGGGTGGCGAGGTGATGGCGGAAACGATTGCGTATCTCACCGCTCGTGGTATCCCGGTGATGTCGCATATTGGTTTAACGCCGCAGCATGTTCATACGATGGGCTATCATGCACAAGGGAAAACGCCCAAACAGCAAGAGCAATTACTTCGCGATGCGAAAGCGGTGGAAGCGGCAGGAGCCTTTGCCGTGGTGCTTGAATGTGTAACCGAGCCGATGGCGCGGAAAGTAACGGAAATTCTTGCCATTCCAACCATTGGTATTGGCGCATCACCGGCCTGTGATGGGCAAATATTGGTAACCGAAGATATGCTGGGCTTGACCTTGGGCCATGTGCCGAAGTTTGTTCGCGAGTTTGCAGATATCGGAGCGGTGATCGAGAAGGCCGCGAAAGATTATCGCGATGCGGTACTGACAAAAGATTTCCCGTCTGCCAAAGAATGTTATGGTGTGCCTGTTGATGCAAAACAAAAAGAAATAGCCTAAGGAGGATTCATGTCTGAGCCATTAATTATCATGGTAGCACCGAACGGTGCGCGGAAATTAAAGAGCGATGCGCCTGCGATTCCGCTCTCTATTCCCGAGATTGCTGCGGAAGCCAAAGCCTGCGCCGATGCTGGAGCTTCGATTTTCCACCTCCATATCCGTAATGCTGAAGGCAAGCACATACTTGATGCAGAACAATATCGCGAAACGATTGCAGCGATCCGTGAAAAAACCGGTGATACACTGATTGTCCAGACAACCACCGAAGCGGTGGGCATTTATAGCCCAGAGCAGCAAATCGCGGTGGCCAAAGCGTTGGTGCCAGAAGCGGCATCCTATGGGTTAAAGGAATTCATCCCGGATGTGTCCTATGAAAAGCAGGCGGGCGAGTTCTTTCATTGGTCTTCGGGCGCCGGAATTTTTGCCCAATATATTCTCTATAGCCCGGAAGATATAAAATATTTTGCAGAACTCCGTCAACGTGGGGTAATTCCTGCCAGTGCGCAATTTGTGCTTTTTGTTTTGGGCAAGAAACATGCGCCGGCAAACAGTGTGGATGCTTATGCAAAACCTGATGATGTATTGCCATATATTGAAGCATTTAATGCTGCTGGCCTCCACGAGCAAGGCGTTACCTGGGCCGTATGTGCATTCGGTGGCAATGAGCGGGCATGCATGTTGAAAGTGGCAGAATTAGGCGGTCATGCACGAATCGGATTTGAAAATAACCACTTGCTTGCCGATGGTTCTATGGCGCCAGGCAATTGGGCATTGGTCAAAGAATTCCGCGAAGTGCTGGGAGATAAACGGTCTATTGCAACAGCAGACGATGTGCGCAAACGCTTTGGTGTGAAAACGCCCGTTCGAAAAGCTGCCTAGTTTTTTGGAGCGAGTTTTTTATGCGATCCATCGCATACAGGCTCTTTCTTCGTCTGTTTGCATCCGCAGAAACTGACATCTTTCGTTTCTTTCGCTTGATAAAAGACGGGGGTAATGCCTGTGCCTGAATGGGAGCCATCGCAGAAAGGTTGTTCCTTACTCCGGCCGCATGCGCACCAGAAATATTTCTTCCCTTCTTCGACCGCGACGACAAATGCGCCACATTTCGCGATTTCTGGTTCTTTCATAGGCTTGGTCCCGTCCTTGACTAGGGATTGATTAACCCACTGCAATAGCCTATAAGCAAAGGATACTTCATATTAAGTAGCTATTTAAAAGCCATGGCAGTCTATACCCATATTACAGAAGAACATCTGAAGAAATTTTTAACAACCTATGATATTGGTGCATTAATTGCGTGGAAAGGTATCGCGGAGGGGATTGAAAATTCAAATTATTATGTCGAAACCGACCGTAATCGGTTCATTCTGACGCTTTATGAAAAGCGCGTAAACCCACTAGATCTGCCATTTTTCCTCACATTAAAGCAGCATTTGGCCTCAAAAAACTTCCCCTGTCCGCTGCCCATTATAAATCGCGAAGGGAAAATATTATCCGAACTCGAAGGCCGTCCTGCAGCGATGGTGAGCTTCTTATCGGGCAAAAGTACGCGCACTATCCGTAATGCGCATATTGTAGAACTCGGTAAAGCCATGGCGCAGATGCATCTGGCAGGCGCAAATTTCACCATGTCGCGCGAAAATGATTTTGGTTTCTCACGTTGGCAAGGCATGTTTGATCCGCTCCGCGCGAGTGTCGATAAGGTGCGTCCAGGTTTAGAGAAAGAAATGTCGGCGCAATTGGCTTTTCTTGCACGTGAATGGCCAAAAAACCTGCCGCGCGGTGTGATTCATGCGGATATGTTCCCGGATAATGTATTTTTTGAGAATGACGAGCTTTCCGGTGTGATTGATTTTTATTTCGCTTGCACAGATTTTCTCGCCTATGACATTGCGATTGCGCTCAATGCCTGGTGTTTTGAAAGGCATAATGAATTTAATATCACGAAAGCGAAGTTATTGCTTTCTGCCTATAGCTCGGTACGCCCCTTGAGCGAGCAAGAAATTGACGCGATGCCGATCCTGGCTGCCGGTGCTGCGATGCGCTTTTTACTCACGCGGATGCATGATTGGTTGAATCGGGTGGAAGGCGCACTCGTTACGCCTAAAAATCCTTTAGAATATTGGGAGCGCCTGTGTTTTCATAAAGGATTAACGCATGCATCGGCCTACGGATTTTAAGTGAATCTCTATTTGTAGTTCCTATTGCTCTCGCAAAGAAGCTGGTTATGATAGCACCGTAACACTAACGAGAAGAGCCTTCAAAATCATGCCAGTCGCGTTACTGCCCCTCATTCCTGTATTACTTGCCGGAGGAAAAGGCTCTCGCCTTAAGCCTCTTAGTAATGACAGCCTGCCTAAACAATTTATGCGCCTAGACGGTACGCAAGATTCACTCTTTGTTGCGACGCTAAAGCGCGCACATAGTATCACGGGAGCCTGTGAAATCGTAATCGTGACCACCCAAGCATTGCTCTCTTCCATTCGAGAAGCCTGCCGAGAGTCAGGGCTGGGTATCGCGTTTCATATTTTGGTGGAACCGGAAGGTAAAAATACCGCCGCAGCGAGCCTTTTGGCATCGCAATATATCGATGCACGCTGGGGGAAAGATCAGGCGATGTGGATCATGCCAACCGATCATCATATCCGCGAGCATATCTCTCTTGGTGCGGCTGTAGCACAAGGATTAAAGCCTGCCAGCGAAGGAAATATCGTCACGTTTGGTGTCACGCCTCAGCGAAAAACCTCGCAGTATGGTTATCTCTGCACGGAAACTAATGCTGAAACCGGAGCGCAAAAGGTAACGACTTTTGTCGAAAAGCCCCAGGGGGAGCGCTTGGATATACTTTATGATTCGGGCAGAGCTTATTGGAACAGCGGCATGTTTGTGGTAACGGCATCTACCTTATCCGAGGAAGCAAAAACTTATGTACCCGCACTCTTCCAAGCACTGGGAGATGCGCACACCAAAGGAATAGCGTGGATCGAAGGCATGGTGCATTGTTTTTATGCGGAAAGCAAAGCGTATAGTGCACTGGATATGCTTCCTATTGATAAAGCAATCATGGAGAAAAGTGACCGGTTACAACTGATTCCGCTCAATGCGGGTTGGACGGATATTGGATCCTGGGAAAGCCTTTGGGAAATAAGCCAGAAAGACGTACAAGGCAATGCAGTATTGCAAGGAGCCTTGCTGGGAGAATCGTCCCAGTGTATCGTGGCTTCGCGTAAGCCTGTACATATTGGTAAGGGGCTCGATCACTTGGTGGTGATTGAAACCGAGGAAGAAATTCTTATCACACGGAAGGGAGCGGCATAAGGCATGGAAGTAGGAGAGGTGTTACGGGGGATACTGGCTTATGGGCCGGGATTATTTTTCTCTCTAGTTATCGGCATGATGTTTGGGAGTTGTGCGACGGTTGCTGTTTGCCGATTACCACGCAATATGCCATGTCTTGGTATTAAAACCTCCTGTATCCATTGCGGCCATGCGCTTTCCCTGCAAGATTTTTTCCCAATTTTTTCTCTCCTTCTTACCAAAGGAAAATGCCGTTACTGCCAGACGCCGATTGAATCTCCGTGGATTTATTTTTGGGTAGAAGTCGCCGTTTCGTTGCTTGCCGTAATAGTCTTTTTCCGGTTTGGGCTGGGCGATGAGCGTTATGTGCTGGGGATTGCGCTGGCGGTAACCTCGGTAATAATTATGGCCATTGACGGGGAGCATCGCCGCATCCCAGAGAGTATGCTGATTATTTTTGCGATGCTGGGAATCGCATACCGCGTACTACTTGATCACTCCATTTTTGGCATGGTTGCAGGAGCCTTGGCGGCTGGAGGATTGGGAGTGTTATTTCGGTATTGCTATATCATTATTAAAGAGCCTGCAACGATTCCAGGATGGGATTACGTTAAGCTCGGTGTAACGGTTGGTATTTGGATAAGTTGGACGGGTATTATTGCCGGAATCCCGCTGATGATCGTGTTGTTGCTGCTTACGGGTATTGCCTGCATGGCACTTACGAAGAAAAAAGGCATTCCGTTGTCAATCCCTTTGCTCTTGGCGCTGCTGGTTTCGGTGCTTGATCCTGATGTGATCGTCTTCCCGGTAGGAGGCTAGTGCCCATGTACGCAATTGGCTTGATGAGCGGTACGTCACTCGATGGTATAGATGCGGCCCTGATTGAAACCGATGGTATTTCCGTCAGGGCCTTCGTTGCGTCGCATTATATTCCCTATGACCTGGCAATGCAAAATACGCTTCTTCAATTGCTGAGGAATCCGGATAAAGACGAAGCCGAGGTTGAACGTGAAATGACCCTTTTGCACGCGAAAGCGGTGAAGGAGCTTCTCGTAAAATCCGGGAAGTCCGCAAAAGATATACGTGTGGCGGGTTTTCACGGGCAGACAATTTGGCATAAGCCAAATGAAGGCAAAACGAAGCAAATCGGCGATGGGATGTTGCTTGCACAAGAGACAGGGATTTCGGTGGTCAATGATATGCGAAGCAATGATATGCGCCATGGTGGGCAAGGCGCGCCACTCGTCCCGCTCTATCACGAAGCGCTCGTGCGGGATCAGAAGAAGCCGGTGGCGATTGTAAATATCGGCGGTGTAGCGAATATCACCTGGATCGGGAAAGACGAACACCAGCTCCAAGCCTTTGATACAGGGCCTGGGAATGCTTTGATTAACGATTGGGTGCGCTCTCGGTTAGGCGTGCAGTATGATGCTGGTGGTGCCTTTGCAGGGCGGGGGAAGCCTCGGAAAGATCTCGTTGCAAGGCTGATGTCCCATTCTTATTTCTTGCAGCAACCACCCAAATCGCTTGATCGCAATAGCTTCTCGATACTGCCTTTAGAACAGGCGAATCTTTCACCTAATGATGGTACGGCCACTCTTACGGCATTTACCGCGGAATCGATCGTAGCGGCGGCAAAACATTTCCCAGAACCGGCAACGGCTTGGTATATCTGTGGCGGTGGGCGGCATAACGTCACATTAATGCGTTGGATTGAAGAACGTCTGACGGTACCTGTTGCGCCGATTGAGAAGCTAGGATGTAACGGCGATATGATAGAAGCTGAAGCATTTGCATTTCTGGCTGTGCGCACCCTTGAAGGGTTGCCGCTGACACTTCCTTGCATTACCGGTGTGAAAGAGCCGGTCAGCGGTGGCGTGCTTTATAATCCCTAAATTCCAATTGAGTATATCTCCTGTTACACATCGGCTGGTGTGATCTTGTGCAGCGCAGCACAAGATTTTGTTGAGAGCGATAGGAAAAGCGCGTATAAACCAAGAAAGGCCTCGTTAGCAGTAGTATGGGGTAGGGCAATACAATTATAGGTAGTTTTTTATGGAGCGGCAAGTCCTTGGTGGTGTTCAAAGTGGGGTTCAAGCACGGCATAAAAAAGCAAAAGACGGCGGACAGAAGCGTCGCAAGGTGCTGGACAATATCCGCAAGAGTATCGAAGAGACCAAATTCCATCGCCATATTTCTCATGATATTTATCAATACCGCACCTATGTAGAGCAAGGCGGTGCGGCGCTTTATTCCGAAGCCGAGCTAGCTGCCGTTGAAAAAGCAGGCGTATCGAATCGTCTCCCTCCACGTGCAACGAAATACTACATGGATCTTGCACGCCATAGCGAGGCAGTACGCAACCTGATTAAAGCGCGTCCGGAAGAAACGGAAGATTTAGCAGGCGAGCGCGACCCATCGAATCAGCTGAAATATTCGCCGGTATCAGGCTTGCTCCATAAATACGAATTGATCTTGCTTTACGTTGTGCGTGCATGCAGTTCGTGGTGTCGTTATTGCTACCGCTCTGACTTCCTCACCAGCAAAACCGAAAAAGAAATTGCGGATGTGGAAGCGGTCGTGAAATACGTTCGTGAACATAACGAGAAAGTCGCAAATTTAAGCGAAAGCGATGTAAAAACTCCAGAAGATAGATTCCCGATTCGTGAGGCACTGCTTTCGGGTGGTGATCCAATGGTGCTCTCGAACCGTAACCTGTTTGAGTATATCCACGGGTTGGCGGATGGTGGCGTACGTACGATCCGTATCGGTACGAAAGAACTCGCGTTTTTCCCTTTCCGTTTTGATGATAATTTCTTTGCGATGTTGGATTTCGTGCATGAGTTGCATCCTGATGTGAACTTGGCATTCATGGTGCATTTCAGCCATCCTGACGAGTTGTTGCTGAAAGATCCTGAAACCGGTGAATATATTCGTAAAGAGTCTGGGCATTTCAAAAAAATTCCAGTGGTAGAAGAAGCAATTCGCCGTCTGCGTGATCGTTCGTACGTGACCTTGGAGAACCAGGCTCCAATCATTTACCGCGTAAATGATGATGCGGAAGCGCTGCGCCGCCTGCAAATCGAATTAAAGCGTATGGGGGTGAATAATCATTATTACTTCCAGTGCCGTGAGATCGAAGGCCATCGTGCGTTTGCTGTACCGGTTGAAGAATCCTGGAAAATCCATAAGGAGTCACAAAAAGGCTTGTCTGGGATTGAGAAATCGCGGTTCTCGCTTTCAACAGAAGCAGGAAAACTCGAAGTAATTTCGGTGATAGATAAGCCAGATTTTACTAAAATGGGCGTTGATCTCCCGCCGGCAGCACGTCAATTGGTGGATGCGATTTTTGGAGAACATGGGCTGATTTTTTTCAAATCGCACCGGACGCCTTATGCGTCACGTCAAGGGGACCTGGTGATTGCCCAACGTAACCCAGCAGCCCTCTGGATTTCTGGCTATGAGGACCGGATTCTCTATGATGGTCGCCGTGATCGTGGTGAACAATATGGCCCGCTGGGAGCGCTTGTAAAAAGCTTCCTGACCGGAACAAAAATAGCAGATGAAGGTGCCGCTAAATACCATGGAATCTTGGGTGATGACGAGGAATTAGTGAACGCGCTTGATGAAGCACTCAAGGAAAAAGCGCCTGTTGCAGCATAGGTACTGTCTTAAAGGGTAGATTTCCTGGATTATGTGCTTGACTTGTATCGGTGAAGGTGTATGCTCCGGCCTCTTTTGTTGTCGCGGGGTGGAGCAGCCCGGTAGCTCGTCAGGCTCATAACCTGAAGGTCGTCAGTTCAAATCTGGCCCCCGCAACCAATTCAAATAAAACATAATCTTCATAGATTTCCAATTGGGTTAGGGTTTTTCCCCTATAAGGGCTTCAGCATTACGCTGTATCACCTACGTTTTCACTCATCTGTTCGTCCGATAAGGGTACTTTTGCCACCCAAAACATAAAGGTGCATCCGGGCTCACCCTCCGGGTTATTCTGCGCGCGTATTTCACCGTTATGTGCACGGACAATCTCACGCGCAATAGAAAGCCCTAAACCCGTTCCACCGCTGCCGTCATACGTTGTCGATGACTGTACAAACGTGTCGAAAATAGCCTCTTCCTCGCCAGTCGGAATCCCTGGTCCCTGGTCTTTGATACAAATGTCGACCCCCTCAATGGTTCCATTGAAATAACGGTGGGTTCTTTCTTCTACTCGGATGGTAATGATGCCATTTTCTGGAGAGAATTTGATTGCATTGCCAAGTAAATTCGTAACCACTTGAATAAGCTTATTTTTATCACATATAAGCAGTATTTCTGGCTGTTCGTGGGGATCAAAGATTACGGTAATATTTTTAGGTTCCCATTTATGTTGCAGTTCATCGTGGGATATACGAAGGATATCAAATATTGGGCATTGCTCGTAATGGAAATTCATCTTCCCTGCATTCATTTTGCTTAAATCGAGGATTCCCTCAATCAGATAATTCAAGCGGTTGGCAGACTGATAGCAGCGCTCAAAGAAATTTGCATATTGTGGAAGATCCAGCGCTTCTTTCCCTTCAATAGCAGCCTTTACCGAATCTGCTCCAAACTTAGAAAAAGATCTCATCCCATGAATGGGGGTGCGAATTTCATGAGTCATATTAGAAATCCAGAGACTTTTGTCTTCATTGGCTTTTTCTAGACGATGCACGGTAAATTGCAGATCGCGGGTGCGGTCGGTAACTTGCTGTTCAAGCATCATATTGTAGTGTTTCAATTTGTTGTTGCTGATGGCAATGGTGTTGAGCATTTCATTTAAACTATCGGCAAGGGCCCCCAGTTCATCGTTGGCGCGTTTAGTTGCACGAATACTGGTATCGTGGTTATGTGAAAAATCTTTCGCAATTGTGGCCAGATCGGCAATAGGATTCGATATAATACGCTGAAAGACGATAGATAGGAGATATCCGAGTCCCAGCGCCCCAAGAAGAAACGCAAAGGCGTAAAGCATATACGCATATACATCGCTTATAATCTCATCTGTTGTTGAGCTAATATGCACGGTACCTACTTTATATCCCTGATGAATGACCGGTTGGGTGACGGAAAATCGTCCGGGTAAGTGCTGTGTTGTCATCTGCGCATGTTCTGGGCAGCGATAGATTTCGGGATGTGTCTGATAAGTGACAAACAGATCCCCATAATCATAATAAATGCACACGGTATCGACGGTCTTTTTAGTACTAAAGGCTTCGAGTTTGCGCAAGGCCTCAGCCTTCTGATCATAGATAAGGGGGATGATATTACTTTCCCCGATAATGGTATTAAGGAGTTGAAGTTCCTCTACAAGACGGGTTTTTGAGGATCGGATATATTGCACAATGAAGGCGGCTGCGAGTAGGGTTGCAATAAGCGCAGCGCTTCCCACAACGAGGAGTGTGAGTTTTTTCCGTATTGGAAAACGATCAAAAACTGGCAGCATAGCAATCAGTGATCCTTTGGATGAGGAGTCAAATACGCATCAAAAAATTGTTGGTAGCGCCCACTTTCTTTCAAGTGGCGTAGACCTTTATTAAAATCATCGCGGAGCGATTGTTCCCGAAAAATGACCTTATAATCGTTCGGAGGAAAAATAGTGTGGTAAGTAACCGGTTGGGAAATATCAACGGTATTGCCAAGCTGGTTAGCAAAATATTGGAAGATGTTTTTATCCGTCACTACCACATCGACTTGCCCATTGAGAAGCAGTTTGACATGTGTAAGCTGATCCCGTTTCTCTCTGTAACGCGGATTTGTTTTGGCCATTTCAGCAAAAGCTGTTCCCATGTAGCGGGTGGCGGACTGGAAGGCTGAAACGGATTTATCTTTTAAGTCATCGAGGCTGTTAATGGTAAAATGGTTTTTCTTCAGAGTAATTGCATAATTTTGATAGGAAATGACGTGATCGGAATAAAAACCGTCGATCCCGATTTTCTCCTCGACCGTTGCGGCTGCATCCGCATTGGTATCCACAAATACATTGGTGATACTGTCAAAAGGAATGTAAAGAGGCTTAACGGTATGCCCTGAATAGGCAAGGGATTCGCGGATAATATCAAACTCTATGCCGCGATTTTCTCGTTGGATAATATAAGGAGGTACGGACATTCCAAACGCGATAACCACTTCCTTCGCATGTACGGGCGATGAAAGAGAGGCGAGGAAAAGAAAAAATGTGATCAACCGAACCATAGTCCTGATGATAACAAAGTTATGAGGAAAAACAATAAGAGACTGAATAGTGAGGGTAAGTGCTATAGGTCAAATTGGCGTAACACGTTTGCTCGTACTTCTGCCGGAGGTTCTGCCCCATAGCCGGACTCGATAATTTTTCCGTACTCTTCAAGGGAAAAGGGTTGCCCCGCTTTTATTTTCTGGAGGAACAAAGGCAATTTGAGTTTTTCAACGACGATAAAGTAATAGGCAGCATTCCCATCAGCATCAGTTCCGTGCACACAGTAAAGGAGAGATCTTTGACTGGAAGCAAGGATTTTTCCGGAAAGCGGCTGCATGTTACTTCCGGAAATTTTCTTTTCCAAGCGCGTGGCCAGTTACTGGTGTGGCCTTTTGGGGAGTAAGATGGGTGCTTGGCTTTAAGTCCTTGGTCATTTCACCACAAATGTGGCGTAGTATTCCTACTTTGTCAGCAGACATTTGTGGGGAAGGAATAATTTGGAAAGTGCTTCGAATAACAAGAGCACTATTTTGTGATACTAGCAACCCTTTTACCTCATCGAGATAATCATCCAAACGTGTTCGTACGGGATCTTTTTTCGTCCGGTTGGGGGACGGTTCTTTATTAATACTTTCTAATGGACGTTGGACAATAAACTCAAGAAGTTTTTTGGTTTCGATAATTTCAGGATTAGGAATGTCATAGCCTTCCGCAAGGGTTTTTAGAAGGTGTAAGGATTTTGTCGTGCTTGCTGGGAAATTCAGATGTGATTCAAAAGGTATAGTCAACACTTCAAGTTTTTTTGTGTACCCTGCAGTCGTAAGGTTACCGGGAGTATTCGTGTCAACCTTTGCGCCGTATTTTTTCCGTAATTTATTAGGATCAGCATTCTCCGCTTCATGCATGAGAACGATGAAACCATTGGTTGAAAGATTTTTTGTAAGAAGACGGATAAAATCTTCCTGGTTGGGAGCGTAATAGGCAATATTAGAAGCAAGAACAAGATCTGCGGCGATAGGCTTGCCTTGGTTGCTTCTAGAAATTTTATCTATATCCGTTTCAACAAAACAGCTGCCCTGATGGATTGTGGGTATCAGGGTGAGATCTGAATACTTAGTATCTTTGCGCGTCTCGAACGGTTCTTTCGCATCAGGATTTTTAGCTCTTTTTGTAGAAGAAATATCTTTCAAGGTAAGATTCGCCAAGTTAACGAACTTCTCATCGTAATCTATTGCAGTGTAAAGGATATTGTCGACTCCAAGAGACGTATGAATAGCTTTCGCTACCTTTCTGCTTAATTTTCCTTCCCCGCATCCAACATCAAATACGGTAAAAGGTTCTTTAACGTTGGTTCCAAAAATTTTCTCTTTTTTGAGCTTGCTGAAGAAGGGCTCAAAGAAATTTTTGTGCATAGATTTTTTTTCATCGGTATGTCCAAGAAAGGTTGCGAACCATGAAGAGGTACGGTCGTTGGTGAGTACCTTTTCTTCCTTGGCTCGCGTTGCTTCAAATTTTAACTGTTCAAGATCTTTTTCAAATCCAGAAGCGCGCTTAACAGTTGAAGGCCAGGAGTAGGCGCGTCCATTTGATGCGCTATCGGAGCGGCGGCGTTTCAATTGGGGCGAATGCTCTCTCTCAGAGTAGGTTTGACGCGCAGGGCTCCTATCGCGGTTTAATAAAGGATTTTCATCCCCCGAACTGGTAGGAGAGGTGCTAAGCGAGTTTGAGTGTGAGTTTGATTCTTTTGACATAAAGTGATGCAATTTGAAGCTGTTCCCTGTAACTGCTTTAAAATTATAATTTATTGCGGAAAAATGCAAGTCCTTATTTTAACGTCACTATATTCTTTGGTGTTACCTCAGGGGGTATATCTTAATGGATCAATGTGTCAGATCGCTGTTATTACCTGGAAATAAAAAGATAAGATGTTGATCTATAATGGGTTATCAATGATTAATCTATGCTGAAGCATGGGGGTGTATTAATAAAAACAGACAAAACAGAGGAAAGTATACAACCAAAGGTTTAATCCATAGATTAAAAAGTTATTTCGGAATAACGAGAAAATATCCTATGACCCTATCGTAAAGCACGGTTTTGGCGCCCTGAAATACAACTAATAATTGTATATCGGGTTTTCGCCTAATTTCGGTTTCGATTAAAATCTCTGCTGCAAACTTCAAATTCATTCCCTCTTCATGCGATATATTATACATAAGAGGTAAGGTATGGAGAGAGACATGGTCCGATCAATCATAATGATAGCCTTTGTATGGGCGGTAATGGGAACTAGCGTACAGGCTGGAGCGTCAGACGTGCCTGCAATGGTATTTGCCCAGAATCAACTGGTTTCACCCGCTCTGATTAGTCAGATACAGTCCCAGTTTAAGGGGCAGGTGGTGGGAGTCAATGACCAGGGTCAAACCGCAGATGTCCAGGTATTACGCCAGAATGGCAGCATTGTGGTAGTGACGGTGGATAAAGCTAGCAATAGCATCATTAATGTGAAGCAATAGTTATGAAGCTCCTGATCGTTGAAGACGATAAACAAATCGCGACCCAGCTTGCCAATTATGTCAAAGAATATGGTTTTGTCCCCCATGTGGAGCATGATGGGGTGGATGGGCATTATGAAGGCGAGGAGGGCGTTTACGATGCCGTATTGCTTGATCTTGGTCTGCCCGGCATGGATGGATTGAGTATCCTCCAGAAATGGCGCAAAGCTGGAAAGACGATGCCTGTGATTCTGCTAACTGCCCGCGATAGTAAAATGGAAGTGGTGCGAGGCTTGGACGCAGGTGCTGATGATTACATCACGAAGCCCTTTGACTTAGAGGAAGTGGTTGCGCGATTGCATTCGCATTTACGGCGGGTGAATGCAAAGAATCAGCCAATCCTAAGTTATAAGAATGTGACGCTCGATACGCGCATGGGCCGAGTTTCTGTGGATAAACTCTACGTTAAATTAACGCGCACGGAATACCTCATGTTACAGTATTTGTTTATGAACCAGGGGCGGCCGATCAGCATTAATGAGTTAGTTGAGCATACTTACGAGGATTTTGATAATGATTCGGGCATTATAGCGCGGCATATTGCCAATATACGAAAAAAAATCGGGGCAGATATTGTCCAGACGGAGGCAAATAGAGGCTATTATGTCCCGCTGGAAACAAAATAAACAGCCACTTAAGACGCGTATTGTCCTTTCCTCACTCCTAGGAATTGCCGTGACGTTTATGCTTGCCGCAGGATTGCTTACCTGGAGCTTTAATCAGGCGGCGCAGCGGTCACTCGATAATTATTTGCTCGCATTCTTAAATACGCTCATTGCTGCAACATCGGTCGATACACAAGGGCATGTCAAGATTCTGCCAAGCATTGCAGGTTTTGAGAATATTCCCTATTATTGGCAAATCAACGAGCGTGAGACACCGCTTACGAAATCTAAGCAATTGCGTGCCCCTCTTGCTCTGGAAACCGTGTCACACGGGAATCTTATACGCTTTTCCTTCCAGGATAGCGATCAGACAGAAGTTTATGCACTCAAACGTACCGTCCGTTTTCCTGGTCATGTGCCTGTGAGCTATATGATGGGGATCCAAAAGGATGCCGCAACAGAGTTTGTTGCTGCGCAGGAGGGCAAATTTCTGCTGCCGTTAATAGGGATCCTCGTGACGTTAGCGGTGGTGTTATTATCGCTGTCTTTAGTGCAGATTAGAATTATTACCAAGCCTCTTACCTTGTTGCGGCAATCTATCGGGGAAATCAAAAAAGGAAATATTTCTGAACTCTCAGAACCCTTCCCAAAAGAAATCCAGCCGCTGGTCAATGAGCTTAATACATTGCTCTCGTACAATCAGCATATGCTGGAGCGTTATCGTACCTTTTCGTCCAATCTTTCACATGCGCTGAAAACCCCCCTTGCTGTGCTAAAGAATGATGCGGCGGGCTCCGCAGATCCTTTGGCGGCTAAGGTATTAGAAAAAGTCGATGCGATGCATGGGCTGATTAATCGGTATCTTGCAAGGGTACGGATCGGGGGAACCGTGAATCTGTTGGGTGTGAAAACACCTCTTTCGCCTATCCTCACAAAAATCACCACCAATTTCGGCAAATTATATGCGAAAGAATACCGCCTCTCATGTCCAGAAGAGTTGCTGTTGCAGGTGGATGAAGCGGATCTTTTTGAGTTGCTCGGGAATATCATTGAGAATGCCTATAAATATGGCAAGGACGCGATTACGGTGAGTGCTGAGAAGATGGATACTTTTCTCGTGATAACTATTGGCGATGATGGTCCGGGTATCGAGGAAGCACAGCGCAATGAAGTGCTAAAACGGGGAGTGCGGCTCGATGAAAAACAGGAAGGTTCAGGTATCGGAATTCCCATTGCAGTGGATATCGCAAAGCTTTACGGAGGGGAAATTACCTTAGGGGAATCAGCCTTGGGAGGGCTGCAAGTGGCTATAATACTGCCGGATTCTCTGCTCCGATAAGGAGTTTATCCCGTATGAATTTTCAATGAATTTTCTCTTCAATCCTCCTTCATACCCCCCTTGTTATAGTGACCTCATAACCTACAAAAAAGGTTATAGAGTAACAGTTGATAACAAGGAGACTATCATGAGACTGAAGAAAACAATCACCACTGGTGCCATTGTGGCGATATTATCCGGTGCTGCTGCCCCGAGTTATGCTTATGAGAACTTGCTTGGTACGCTCGGGGGTGCTGCGGGTGGTGCGGTGTTAGGTTCGAATGTTGGGAAAGGCAAAGGACGAATTGCTGCAATTGCGGTGGGTACCTTGGTGGGTGCGGGCATTGGTAATGCGGTAACCAGTGGCGGGAATGGTCATGGCCATGGGCATAGAGACAATCGTAGATGGGATAATGGTCCGCGCCGTAGCTATCATTCTTACAGCAGCTATAGCTATGGGACTGCGCCTTCGTATTGGGCGAATCCTGGCTATGAGACGCAAGTGATACAGGTGAATAACAGTTACCCATCGTATCAAGTGCAAAACACTGGCTATTGCCGTGAATTTAACCAAGGCATTACCATTGGCGGTAAGGTACAGCCAGGTTATGGCACGGCGTGCTTGCAGCCAGATGGTTCATGGGAGATACAGAAATAGTGAAGTATGTCATAAGATCTGCTAATAAGAATGCAGGCAATGGCAATCAATAGGTTTTGTATGGATGCAAGAAAAGTGGGCATGCTGGCGCTACTAGCAATAGCATCAGTAGGCTGTAAATCGGTGGGGCATAAATTTTGCACAAGCAACGGCCACCCGAAAGGTAGCACGCAATATGAGCAATGCACCTTGCACTATGAGGCAAACCAGGATCTCTACGAATACTGCCAGAATGTCCAAGGCTTGGTGCAGGAAGGTGCGCAAATTAATCAGTGTATTGCAACCGCCCGCGGACTGAAAAATGTGTATGGGAAAGATATTGCAGCATGCCAGCGCGATGCCGATGCGAAATTCGCCGTAATCTTTAGCCAGCCCAAAAAAGAAAAGCAGCCAACGTTGCATCCGGATGGGATGGTGAGTATGAAGGATATTGCGCTGAATGCTGGCTATACTCCTGACGAAAGGGCGACCTATACCGATCCTTTTATAGACGAGTGCTTACAGGCCTATGGGTGGAACAATGGGAGTTGGCAAGGCGGTAAAACACAAGTATCGATGCAATCCACTCTATCACGACTTTCTAAACTCAATCAACAGCCTATTGCCGTGAATGTGCCAATCAACCCGATTGGTGAGCTATTCAAAGCGGTATCCGATGGCAATGCTTATGCAGTGAAGGATATTATCATCAAGCAAAACATGCCAGTAAATGCACAAAACTACCAGGGCTATGCGGCTCTGCATGTGGCAGCAAAGCAAGGGAATTTCCAGATCGTGCAAATGCTGATCGAAGAGCTTGATGCCGATACAAGCCTACGTTCTGCACGGGGAGAAGATGCCATTGCGATGGCAGCGCAAGGACCGAACCCGAACCTTGTGAGCTATATCACGGATATCTTGCGCAAACGCGATGCCGAGCGGATTAGACGGGAAGAAGAAGCCCGCCACCGGAAGGAAATGGAGGAGATGAAGCGGCTAATTCAACAGCAGCAATCTCCACAAGCGCCGGCACAGTCAAAGGTAATCAAAAAATAATCGCTAATTTATGCCCTGCCTCCTAAAGTGTAAGGAAGTCGATTAGGAGGCGCCCATGAAGAAAATCCGATACGGTCTTATCACCATCGTGGCCACAATGGCTTTTGTGGGATGCAGCTATGTACGAAAAGAACCCCGTGTTATCAACGTCGTGCAATATAAATGCGGCGGGACCTTGGTGGAAGCGACCTTCCGCGATGATGGAACATTGGGATTGGATGTCGATGGTCGCATCTCGCGTTTAACCACCGTGCTTGCGGCTTCGGGAGCGAAATTTGAAACCCCGTCCGGTATTCGCCCTCATATCACCTTCTGGGACAAAGGAACCTATGCCATGCTGACGGTGGGGAAAAAGGCCTATCCGACCTGTAATGTGATCGAAAAAACGCACGAAATGGAGTGAAGTTATGACCCAGCACCGAAATATATACCAGTATCTCACACCGCCCAAACGTTATCGCCACGTGCCTGGAGCATTTTCTTGCAGGAACGAACAGGTTAAGCAAAAACGTTTTCGATAAAATAAAGCGCGGCTCCAATAAAAGCGAGCACAACGGACGAAACGATCACGGCGCTAATGCATGATGCAATGATACCAAAAATGGCAAAGAGCCCGTCATGTTCTAGAATCGCCAAGGACATAAGACATATTGCAAAGGCGGGGAGCCAATTGCCGAAAGGAATAGGGAGCGCAATCAGTATGGCCATCAAGAGGCATAAACCTGCGAGAATGCTTTCCGCTGGCGGCTGAACTAACCAAGTAAAACGGGGTTTCAATATTTTTTCCACTTTGATCAGATAAGGCAGCGTATGCGAAAACACTTTGTTGAGATCGCTATGGGAAAAAGATTTATCCGATAACCAACGGGGGAACCAGGGTCTGGTTTTTCCCATGAATAGTTGGGATGAAAGGAATATCAGTGGCACACCAAAGAAGATGGATATACCGGGAATAGGGATGGGAACGAGATTAGGCAGTGCAAATATCAGCATTAAAATGCCGAACACCCGATCCGAAAGCGCATTTTTGAGTTCACCAATCGTACTTTGGCTTCCCTCAGCGCTTTGCGCAAAGCTTTGAAGCACAACTGAGGTGCGTTGATTAGCATGAGGATTAGGTTTTTTCATACGCAAGGTGTAGTCATCACTCTTTTAGCTTACTCACCTGCAAGTATATATAAGCGCATACCTAACACAAGATAAAAGCAGGGTATTTGGCGCAAGTGTGAGCATCAAAGCGCTTAGTTCCGGATAAGGAGAGCGTAAATGCTAGAGTTCTTGATCAGCTTATGCCGTTTTAATTTCGGTATATTTGAGAAGGAAGAGTTCAAGAAATTTTTACTTATGGGGGTGATCTTTGCCCTGATTATTGGAGTTTATTCCGCCTTAAAGCCGTTAAAAGATGCTATCTTTATTCAGCTCGTCGATACCTTGGATCTTCCTTACGCGAAATCGGTGTCGGTTCTCGCCTTATTCCCTGCGGTGATGCTCTACACAACCTTATTGCGGCACTTTTCCCGCGAGAAAATGCTTATCATACTGCCAGCTTTTTATGGCGTAGCCGTACTGTGTTTTAGTGTACTGATGCTGTTTGTTCAGGCTCCAAGAGAGGCAATAGAAGCACGTTCAGGGTTCGGCTTATGGGGAAGCATATTATTGGGCTATGTATGGTATGTATTTGTTGAAAGCTTCGGATCCCTCGTGGTGGCCTTATTTTGGGCGTTTGCCATAGATACAACAGAACCTGAATCGGCAAAAAAAGGATTCCCTTTAATCGTAGCCGTTGGACATATTGGGGGAATCATTTTTCCCTATGGAATTGGAGGAATTCCTTACCGTTTTGGATTGCAAACGGATGCCGTTTCCATGGCTGTTTTTGGGCTCCTGATCCTGTGCATTATTCCACTTTCTCGCTACTTTCTGAAATCTACGCCAACAGCTCTTTTGGTCTCTTTTCATGGGCATAACCAAAAATCTGATACGCCTTCAAGTTATCGAGAGAAACCAGGATTATTGGACGGTTTGAAGCTGGTCTTCTCTCACCATTATCTTACGGCGTTGTTCGCAATAACCTTTATGTACGAAGTCATAATCACCATTTTTGATTTTAATTTTAAATTGGCCGCAGGAGTGCGGTATTCGAGCGTGGCCCTTAGTAATTATTTGAGTCTGTATGAATCAAGTGTCAATGTAGTTTCGTTACTGTGCTTGTTAATGGGGGTAAGTAATATTGCGCGTTTTTTCAGTATAGGAGCTGCCCTTGCTGTCATGCCTGTTACAACAGGGCTCGCGTTAATGGGTTTCTTGACCTTAAATTCATTGTCATTTTTATTTGTGTTAATGGTGGGGTTAAAGGCGATGAATTTTGCACTCAGTGGACCTACCCTAAAGCAGCTTTATATTCCAACCACCACCGATAGCCGCTTTAAAGCCCAAGCATGGATTGAGACCTTTGGTTCGCGGTTATCTAAGCAGGTGGGTTCATTGTGTAATATGCTGGTGAAGCCACTGCAAACTACATTTGGGGAGATAACGGGCAGGGCATATTATCTTTTACTTACCGGATGTGTTTGTTTTCCCCTGCTCATTTTGTGGTTCATTTTGGCCTTTTATTTGGGAAGAAATTATCATAGGGCGATACAGGAAAAAAGAATGATTTGTTAAGCCGTCGGAGCGGCTCCATTGACCTTAAAGGTAGGGGTGCCCGTGATTTCAGAGACAATACCGCCTATTACCTGGGCACTGGAGACCACTCTTCCGAGTGCATCCAATTCCTGGATAGTGATCGTAAAGTTTCCTGAGAAATCCATCGTACTTTCCTCATTGATTCTAGCCGTGCAATTGGGGCCAGCTTCGTGAGGATGGCGATCATTCAAATTCACTTCTTTCCCCGAGCAGTCAAAAATCACAGGATTCGGATTTCCAAGCAAGTCTTGGAATATTTGAATGGGTGAGGTCATTTGTACTGTGAGCTGTTTGGAGTTAACCGGTGTAATCGCTTGGCCATATTCATCAACTTCCATCGTAGGCACAGGTGCTGGAGCGGTAACAATGTCAGCAATGGGTGCCGCAGGCGGGGTTTGTGGCGCAGTAATTGTTTCTATAATGGGTGCTGCAGGCGGTGGCGGTGTAGCCGATTGTACGACAGGAGGCACAGGTACGGGTGCAACTCTGGGCGTAAGTTCAGGAAAGAGGCGGTAGAGCAGTTCTACCACGCTATTATCTTGCAGCTGGAGTAATAACTCATAACAAGAGATACCAAACGAGGGGCGGGCACTGATATCCGCTCCTCCTTGTAGCAGTTCTTCTATTTTCTCTAATGTGCCATTATCCCACTCAAACCCTTCGCGTTTCTGAGAAATAAGGGATTCCAGCAGGGCATGGAGCTCCTTAGTATTGGATTCAATCGTATAGAGATATTGTGCACATTCCCGAATGTCAGGGTCGGTACATTCGGCAACAATCTCGTATCCATAACGCCGACTGTTTTTGCGTTCATTGGTGAAATAGGTATTGAGGCTTGCGCCTTGCTGGAGGGCCTCATGAAATAGGGTTTTATTATTGGAAAGCAGCGCGCGGTAAAGAGTACGATTGGCTTCGTACACGGTAATATTATCCTGCTGTTCGTTCGGCGATGCCATTGCGTAAGCTCTCAAGAGATTTTGCTTATTCTAGTATAACAACGTGAGGTTAAGAGTTTCTGAAATGCGGTTTTATATTGCATTTTATTAACAACCGCCTTAGCCTAATCGGGACTAAGAAAAGGGTATAGGGTGATGGAACCGGAAAGCTCCTGGTGGATTGAAAATGCTGCAACGCTGTGGTTACTCGCAGGGGCGGCCATGGTGGCGCTCGAAGTATCGCTTGGGATGATCTCTATTGTCTTATTGTTTACAGGCCTGGCGGCGATTGTGGTCGGTGCATCTCTCCTTTTAGGGCTGGTTGCGTTCGATAGTGTGTTGACGCAATGGAGCTTGTTTTTCGCAGCAACGGCCGCTTGGGGGGCAGGATTATGGAGGCCGCTTCGTCAGTTGAGATCAAAAAAATCCAATGAATTCAATAATATGATCGGGGATAAAGCGAAGGTGCTTGAGGGCGGAATTGCCCCCAGGCAACAGGGCAATATCCGTTGGTCAGGTACCGTCATGAAGGCGGAGTTAGAGGAAACGGTGACGCAAAGCCTGCCGGAAGGTGCGAATGTGGAAATCGTTTCGGTAAAAGGGACAGTGGCCACGGTACGGCCAGTATAAACATCAAGGAGTAATCGCTATGGAACAATGGGGTTTGTTAGGTTTTGTTATATTTTTCGGAGTTTTCCTTTTCGTGAAAGGTGTCCGGGTGGTCCCACAACAGCAAGCGTGGATTATCGAGCGCTTAGGGAAGTTCCATATTAATCTACAGCCGGGTTTGAATTTCCTCATCCCGTTCGTAGATCGTGTGGCGTACAAACATTCGCTGAAAGAAGATGCGATTGATGTACCGGAGCAAATGGCTGTTACGAAAGATAACGTTTCTTTACGGATTGACGGTGTGCTCTATATCCGGATCGTGGATCCGGTGGCGGCGTCTTATGGCGTGAGTAATCCGTATTTTGCGGTATCGCAATTGGCACAAACCACGATGCGTTCGGAAATCGGAAAAATTTCGCTCGATAATACCTTCGAAGAACGCGAAGTGTTGAACGTGAATATTGTGAATTCGATCAATGAAGCCGCTAATAGCTGGGGTATCCAGTGTATGCGCTATGAGATTAAAGACATCCACCCACCGGTGAATGTCTTAGAGGCGATGGAGTTGCAAGTGGCTGCTGAGCGCCAGAAACGCGCGCGGATCTTAGAATCTGAAGGGCAGAAGCAGGCGCAGATTAACATTGCCGATGCACACCGTCAGGAAACGGTACTCCGTGCAGAAGGTCAGAAACAGCATATCGTGTTGGAATCTGAAGCATCAAAGCTTGATCAAATCAACCGTGCACAAGGTCAGGCCGAAGCGATTCGCCAGGTGGCAGAGGCGAGCGCGCAAGGGATTGAACGCTTAGCCAAAGCGGTGATCTCAACGGGCGGTGAAGATGCTGTGAAGTTGCGTATTGCGGAGCAATATATCCAGGCGTTTGAGAAGCTTGCACGCGTAGGGAATACCATTTTGCTGCCGGCAGATCTTAGTCAACCCGGCGCGATGGTAGCGCAAGCGCTCGGCGTGTTTGAAGCGATCAAGAAAAAGTAGCCTTATGCAGGTCACGATTTTGGGGTGTGGTGGGTCTATCGGTGTTCCGGCGATTGGGTGTGATTGTGTGGTTTGCACATCCTCTAATCCAAGGAACCGGCGGACTCGTCCTTCGATCTTGATTGAGCATGGTAATACAAGGCTGCTGGTGGATACTTCTCCCGATTTACGACAGCAAGCTCTGGCCAATAAATTTCACACCGTCGATGCGATTTTCTATACTCACGCCCATGCGGATCATACGCATGGGATTGATGACATACGTTCCTTTAATCATTATGGCGACCGTTCAATTCCTGCCTATGGGAGCGAGGAAACGTTTAGTGAGCTTAAGCGCCGTTTTCCCTATGTATTTCTGCCCCCGATTTTAGGGAAGGGTTGGTTTCGCCCATCGCTCATTCCCCATCATGTAAAGGGTGGTCAGCGGCTCGAGATTGGCGATATCACGCTCGAGATTTTTGAGCAAAGCCATGGTACCAGCAAGACCTTTGGAATTCGCATCGGCGGGATTGCCTATTCAATCGATACGAATGGTTTATCGGATGCTGTTTTAACGGCGTTAGAAGGGATTGATGTGTGGATAGTCGATTGTCTGCGTTATGAACCCGCCCCGACCCATGCACATTTGGATATGGCACTCGGATGGATTAAGCAGGTGAAGCCGAAACGTGCAATTTTGAGCCATATGGGCCATGAAATCGATTACGATGTCCTCACTGCGACGCTGCCCCAAGGCATTGAACCGGGCTTTGATGGAATGGTCATCCGAGTGTGATTTTTCTTTTTTATCCTAGAGTAAAAGTTGAAGTTGACCACTTAGTCAAATCTGCTAGTGTCACACCATGCAGAAAAATACCCGCGACGCTATTTTGGATTCCACGATTGAGCTTTTGTGGCAGCAGAGCTACGGCTCCGTAAGTGTTGACCATATATGCAAAGCCGCCCAGATCCATAAAGGCAGCTTTTACCATTATTTTCCGACCAAGGTGGATGTGGTGATTGAGGCGTTTGAGAGGCTGTGGCAGACAGGTAAGCCATTGTTGGATAAGGTATTTTCCGATACTCTATCGCCTCTTGAGCGGCTCGATGCCTATTGTGAGATGTTGTATTTAAAACAAAAAGAACGGGCAGAGCAGTTGGGCAAGGTGCTGGGATGTCCTTATGTGACCTGCGGTTCCGAATTAAGTACGTTAGAAGAGCGTGTGCGCCATAAAATGGATGAAATTTTCTGCCGCTCTGCCGCGTATTTTGAAGCGTTGCTTAAAGATGCTTATGCGGATGGTCTCATTTCAAAGAATGATCCTGCTATGGCGGCGCAGCTTTTGTCGTATGTGGCGGGAGTGATGTATCAGGCAAAATTAAGAAATGATGTGGAAATCATCAGGCGCGATCTTAAGCCGGGATTGTTGCATTATTTTGATCGCGTTCCCGTACTCAAAATGAACGAACTTCAAGGAGGCAATTATGCCACAGTGGACTAATCGGAACAAAATCAGTAACCGCACGAAAATCATTGCGGCGATCATTGTGGTTGCTATGGGGAGTTTTTCCTATAAGCGCTTTATCGCAGGTGGCAGCGGTGTTCCGCAAGGTATGGGCGGCGGTGCCCCGGTAAGTGTGGCCGAAGTAATCGAGCGCGAAGTGCAAATCTGGAGTGAATTCTCCGGAAGGCTTGTGGCGGTGGATGAGGTGGAAGTGCGTCCGCAAGTATCGGGTCTTATCGAATCGATTCGTTTCAAAAATGGTGCGATGGTGCGTAAAGATGAGCTTTTGCTTACCATTGATCCGCGACAGTATGCGGCGGAATTCAATCGGGCTGAAGGTGCGCTGGCTTCTGCAAAAGCGCAAGTTTCGTTAGCGAAAACAGAACTCGCACGTGCGAAACGGCTTTCCAAAGATCAAGCCATTCCGCAGCGGGAATATGATGAGCGGAAAAATGCGTATAATGTGGCGGAAGCGAATCTTAAAAGTGCGGAAGCGTCACTTGATGCTGCGCGGTTAAATTTGAATTATACAAAAGTCAAAGCGCCGATTGCCGGAAAAGTGGGGCGTGCTGAAATTACTGCGGGGAACCTTGTGGAAGCCGGGCCAAATGCGCCAATTCTCACCACGGTGGTCGGGAATGATCCAATTTATGTCGATTTTGAAGTGGATGAGAATACATTCCTGCAATATGCGGGAGCAGGAAACGATACCCAAATTCCTGTGGTGATGAGCCTAAATGGGAAAAATGATTTGGCACTGTCAGGCCATGTGGAGTCTTTCGATAACCATTTGAACACCACGTCTGGGACAATCCGTGCGCGTGCGGTGTTTGATAATAAAGATGGATCGTTAATTCCTGGATTGTTTGTACGTGTAAAACTTGGTACGGCAACCCAGGCACCTGCGGTTCTTATTACCGAACGCGCCGTGGGAACCGATCAGAACAAGAAATTTGTGTTTGTGTTGGGTGAAGGCAATGCGGCAACCTATCGTGAAATCGTCTTAGGATCCGTGGTGGATGGTGGATTGCGAGTGGTACGAGAGGGCTTAAAGCCAGGCGAGAAGATTGTGGTGAATGGATTGCAGCGTGTACATCCTGGCCAGCCGATTAGCCCTGAGATGGTGAGTATGGATACAGGCCAGCCACTCAATGCTGCCGGTTCAACATCCGCTACTATTTCGAGTGAGCAGTTGCTAGAAAAAGCGAAAGAAAAAAAATAGACGGGGAAGCCCATGAATATTTCACGGTTCTTTATTGATCGACCGATTTTTGCGGCGGTACTTTCACTGCTGATCTTTATCGCAGGATTGATTTCGCTTGGGCAGTTGCCTATTTCGGAATATCCCGAAGTGGTTCCGCCTTCCGTTGTGGTGCATGCGCAATATCCGGGTGCGAATCCTAAAGTCATCGCGGAAACGGTTGCTGCGCCACTGGAGGAGCAGGTCAATGGTGTGGAGAACATGCTTTATATGTTCTCGCAAGGGACCTCCGATGGGCAAATGAATCTCACCATTACGTTTAAGCTTGGTACGGATCCCGACAAGGCGCAGCAGTTGGTGCAAAATCGGGTAAACCAGGCGCTTCCACGCTTGCCGGATATCGTGCGTCAATTCGGAGTAACAACGATTAAAAGCTCGCCGGATCTTACAATGGTGGTGCATATTCTATCGCCTAAAGAGCGTTATGATGAACTCTATCTTGGAAATTATACAAGCTTGAACGTCAAAGATCGTTTGGCGCGTATTCCTGGAGTGGGGCAAGCGCAAATTTTTGGTGGAAGTGATTACGCGATGCGAGTGTGGTTGGACCCGCAAAAAATTGCTGCGCGTAGTATGAATGCCAGCGATGTAATTGCGGCAATCCGTGAGCAAAATATCCAAGTGGCGCCAGGTGTTATTGGTTCATCACCCTCGCCGACGGGGCTTGATCTTCAGCTTAACATTAATGCCCAAGGGCGGTTGCAGACGGAAGAGGAATTCGGCGAAGTAATTATTAAAACAAGTCCGGATGGAGCCGTAACACGCCTCAAGGACGTTGCACGTATTGAACTGGGTGCGGCACAATATGCTTTGCGGTCGTTGCTTGATAATAAGCCTGCGGTGGCGGTTGGGATTTTTCAAACACCTGGCTCCAATGCTTTAGAGGTTTCAGACAGCGTTCGCAGGACGATGGAAGAGCTGAAGAAAGAGTTTCCTGAGGATGTGGATTATACGATTGTGTATGACCCTACCACCTTCGTGCGCGATTCGATTAAAGCTGTAGTGCATACGCTTCTTGAGGCAATTGCATTGGTGGTGCTGGTGGTGATTTTATTCCTCCAGACATGGCGCGCTTCTATTATTCCATTACTGGCGGTGCCAGTTTCAATTGTTGGAACCTTTGCGCTCATGCTGATGTTTGGGTTCTCGATCAACGCGCTTTCGCTGTTTGGTCTTGTACTTGCGATTGGTATCGTGGTGGATGATGCAATCGTAGTGGTGGAGAACGTGGAGCGGAATATTGCTAACGGTCTTTCGCCAAAAGATGCGACGTATCAGGCGATGCGCGAGGTAAGTGGCCCGATTATCGCGATTGGTCTTACGCTGATTGCCGTATTCGTTCCGATTGCGTTTATCTCTGGGTTAACGGGGCAGTTTTATAGCCAGTTTGCGCTCACAATTGCGATTTCAACGGTGATTTCCGCCTTTAACTCGCTTACCTTAAGTCCTGCAATGGCGGCATTATTGCTGAAAGACCATCATGCACCGAAAGATTGGTTGACGCGCGTGATGGACAACAAATTAGGCTGGCTCTTTGCCCGATTTAACCATCTGTTTGATCGCAGTTCCAAAAAATATTCGGGAATGGTGGGGAGTATATTACAGCGTAAAGCGCTTGCGATGACGGTTTATGTTGGCTTAATCGGCCTAACGTTCTTTGGATTCTGGCATGTCCCCACCGGATATATTCCGCAGCAAGATAAGCAATATCTGATCGGTTTTGCGCAGTTGCCGGATGCGGCTTCGCTGGATCGTACGGATGAGGTAATGCGGCGGATGTCGGAGATTGGTTTGAAGACTCCAGGCATTGCCAATGCGGTCGCTTTTCCAGGACTGTCGATCAATGGATTTACCAATAGCTCAAGTGCGGGAATTGTGTTTTATCCCTTAAAGCCGTTTGATGAGCGTACCTCGTCGGAGCTATCTGCCGGTGCAATTGTGGGATCGCTTAATGCCCAGTTTGGTGGGATCAAAGATGCGTTTACGGCCGTGTTTCCGCCTCCTGCGGTAATGGGGCTTGGAACCATCGGTGGATTCAAAATGCAAATTGAAGACCGTGGTGATTTGGGCGATGAAGTGCTGTCGCAAACGATGAAGGAAATTCTTGGTAAAGCATGGCAAAATCCAAAGCTTGCTGGGATGTTTACTGGATTCCAGATTAACGTGCCGCAGCTTTACGTGGAACTTGATCGGACTAAAGCCAAACAGATGGGCATTTCGATTGATAGCATTTTCCAGACGATGCAGATTTATCTGGGATCGCTCTATATCAACGACTTCAATAAATTCGGACGTACCTATCAGGTGATCGCGCAAGCGGATGCTCCATTCCGTGCGCATCCTGAGGATATTACGCAGTTAAAAGTACGCAACATTTCAGGCGATATGGTGCCGCTGGAAAGTGTGCTCACGGTTGCGCAAAGCTATGGGCCTGACCGGGCGATGCGTTATAACGGGTATCGTACGGCAGAAATTAATGGTGGTCCTGCGCCGGGAATTTCATCGGGAGATGCGCAAGCGGAAATCGAGAAAATTGTTATGGAAACCATGCCCAAAGGCATGAGCTTTGAATGGACGGATTTGACCTATCAAAAGATCCTGACGGGCGATACGGCGATGCTTGTCTTCCCGTTATGCGTATTGCTGGTGTTCTTGGTACTCGCTGCACAGTATGAAAGTCTGACCTTGCCGCTTGCAGTGATATTGATCGTCCCAATGTGTATGCTCTGTGCGATTACTGGCGTATGGCTCGTGGGGGGTGATAACAATATCTTTACCCAAATAGGATTAATTGTATTGGTGGGACTTGCGTGCAAGAACGCGATTTTGATCGTGGAATTTGCACGAGAACTGGAACTGGAAGGAAAAACACCTGTGCAGGCAGCTGTTACCGCAGCGCATTTACGGTTGCGTCCGATTCTGATGACCTCCTTTGCCTTTATTATGGGGGTGGTGCCGCTTGTGTTTTCGAGTGGGGCTGGTG
This sequence comes from Rickettsiales bacterium, assembly GCA_021156175.1. Taxonomy (GTDB): domain Bacteria; phylum Pseudomonadota; class Alphaproteobacteria; order Rickettsiales; family JAJNBL01; genus JAJNBL01. The sequence continues at coordinate 463,719 of JAJNBL010000001.1, read as the reverse complement.
CAGAAATGCGTCATGCGATGGGAATTGCAGTATTTTCTGGGATGTTGGGTGTAACCTTCTTTGGATTGTTCCTGACCCCGGTATTTTACGTATTGTTACGGACATTAGCCGGCAGCAAGCTGACGTCAGCGTCTGAACCTGCGCTTCACGCAGAAGCAGAAGAGGTAAAACCATGAACTACACACGCATTTTAAGTATCACCACCGCATTGGTGCTCACGGGCTGTAGTCTGGCGCCGAGCTTCCATAAGCCTGAGATGGCAATCCCTGAGAGCTTCAAGGAAAAATCGGTGGATGTTGAGCTGGAGCCGGATGCCGGCAGCGTGATATGGAAAAATGCGGAGCCCAGGGAAACCAGTAATCGCGGCGAATGGTGGAAAATTTTTGGCGATGAGCAACTCAATACGCTTGAAGCGGAAGCGATTACGGCCAATCAATCTTTAAAAGCAATTGGCGCTCGCGTGGAGCAATCCCGTGCGATTGCGAATGTTGCGCGCGGTGGATTTTTTCCGAGTTTGGATGTGGGCGGGAATGCCACACGTACTAAGCTTCCGGGGGATGGGGTGAAGCCGTATAATACTTTCAATGCAGGCGGTGTTGCCTCATATGAGGTGGATCTTTTTGGTCGTGTGCGGGATGGTTATAGGGCCTCGCGGTTTGATGCAAAGGCGCAAAATTCTTTATACAATAGTGCATTGCTGGCACTCCAGGCGGATGTGGCACAGCATTATTTCAGCTTAAGAGCACTGGATTCTGAGCGAGATTTGTTGCGTGCAACCGTAAAAATTCGTGCAGAAGCCGCACGTATTATGGAAAAGCGCCTGAAAGAAGGTGCTTCTGGTGAGCAGGACCGGGCACGCACGCAAAGTGAATTAGCGATTGTTGAGGCAGATCTGATCGCACTCGAGAGACAACGTGCAAAGAGCGAACATGCGCTTGCGGTGTTGCTTGGCAAGTTGCCAAGTGAGTTTACTTTTGCCGATACGCCGCTGGAAGACATTGTACCTCCTCCGGTGCCAAGCGGTTTACCGTCTGAATTGCTTGAGCGTCGTCCGGATATTTCCGCCTCCTTGCATTCAGTTGAGGCGACTAATTCCCGTATCGGCGTTGCGCGCGCGGCGTTTTTCCCAAGTATCACGTTGGGTGCATCGGGTGGGTTCCAATCGGGCACATTAAGTGACCTCTTTAACAGTTCATCTGAAACCTGGATTGCAGGACAAGTCGCGCAAAATGCAGTCTCCTTACCGATTTTCCATGGCGGACGGCTTTTTGCAGGCTTAAAAGGTGCAAAGGCGGCCAATGAAGAGGCGGTGGCGAATTATCGTCAACAGGTGCTGACTGCGTTCCGGGAAGTGGAAGATAATTTGATTGACCAACGCTTGCTTGCAGAGCAATCCTTGAAGCAGGAAAAAGCGGCATCAACCGCAAGCCGTACCACATATCTTGCGAAGAAACGTTACCAAGAAGGCGAAACGGATTACTTCGAAGTAGTGGATTCCGAACGTGTTTCCCTCGCTGCCGAACGTGGAGCCGTACAAATCCGCGGCCAGCGGTTTTTCACGACCATTGCCCTAATTCGGGCGCTTGGCGGTGGATGGGATGACGAAACACATGAAGATCCGTCTTAGTCCCTTTTTTGTAGGTAAAGGCTTTATAAATAGCCCAAAACGCTATATATACATCTGAGTTCAATCAACATTTTTGTAAAATACGGTTATTGAATGCTCTTTCCTGGCCTTTAGGGTTCGTGTGGAGAGGGCATTTTTCCGTGCAAAGGCAGTCTAGCGCATGCTAAAGAAATCACATGAACGTCGTACATTTGCTATCATCTCCCACCCGGATGCTGGTAAAACCACACTCACCGAAAAACTGCTCTTAAATGGCGGTGCAATTCATATCGCCGGAGAAGTAAAAGCGCGCGGTACACGTCGGCATGCCCAGTCGGATTGGATGGAGATGGAGCGCAAACGCGGTATTTCGATTACGTCTTCGGTCATGACGTTTGAATATAACGGCATTACCTTCAATCTGCTCGATACACCGGGTCACCAAGACTTTTCCGAGGATACCTACCGTACTCTCACGGCGGTGGATTCTGCCGTGATGGTGCTTGATGCTGCGAAAGGGATTGAGACCCAGACGCGGAAATTGTTCGAGGTTTGCCGGTTACGGGATATTCCGATCATCACTTTCATCAATAAAATCGATCGTGAAGGCCGTGATACGTTTGAGATACTCGAAGAAATTGAGAAAACATTGGCGCTGGATGTTTCGCCTGTTACCTGGCCGGTAGGGAATGGGCATGGTTTGCGGGGATGTTATCATTTGCATGACCGTTACTTCCTTGATTATCAAAAGGCGGATGAATCGTCGTCGAAGCCATTAAAGGTAAGTGGTGCAGAAGATCCCGCCCTCGGCGGTTATCTTTCGGATGTACAGCATCAAAAGCTTCAAGAAGATGTGCAGTTGCTGGAATTGGCGGGCAAGCCGTTTGATAAGAAAAGCTACCTGGAAGGGCATTTAACGCCCGTTTATTTTGGCAGTGCGCTGAAAAATTTTGGTGTGAAAGAATTGCTCGAAGGTCTTTATCAGCATGCGCCTGCGCCGGGGAAGCAAGATACCAGCGAACGTGAAATAGTGCCGGATGAAAAACAAGTGACCGGTTTTGTATTCAAAATTCAGGCGAATATGGATCCGAACCATCGCGACCGTATCGCTTTTACGCGCCTATGTTCGGGTACCTTCAAACGGGGGATGAAGCTAAAGCATACCCGCACAGGAAAAGTGCTGGCGGTACAAGCTCCGGTATTTTTTCTATCGCGTGAGCGATCGCTTACCGAAGAAGCGCATCCGGGGGATATTATCGGTATTCCAAACCACGGGACACTGCGAATCGGCGATACCTTGACGGAAGGGGAGATCCTCCATTTTAAAGGAATCCCTAGTTTTGCACCGGAGATTTTACGGCGTGTTCGCTTGGACGATCCGATGCGCTCCAAGAATCTGCGCAAGGCGCTCGAAGACTTGGCAGAAGAAGGGGTTTCCCAGCTATTTAAGCCGATGATTGGTTCCAATTGGTTGGTGGGCGTTGTGGGGCAACTGCAGCTCGACGTATTGCTGGCACGGATGGAAGGGGAATATCAGGTTAAGGCGGGTTTTGAACCGGCCCCTTATGAGACTGCGCGCTGGGTGATTTGTGATGATAAGGCAGAATTGCAACGTTTTATCGCGCATCATCGTAGCCATATGGCCGAAGATCATGACGGGCTTCCGGTTTTCCTTGCACGTAACCAGTGGGAGCTAAATTATGCCCAGGAAAACTGGAAGAAAATAGGGTTCCTTACTACACGGGAGCAGTTTTAGTCGTACGTCGTATTTGTTATTCTAATATTCTACAATGGTTTTGAACCCGCCATATGCCATGCGTTTGCAATCAAAGGGCATGCCATCAGGACCCTGTTCCATTATCCGCGGATCTTCCATCACCTTTTTATTGACTTCATCCCGGTGTTTGCGGGATTCATAAACAATATAGGCGAAGATCACCGTTTCGCCTTTTGGGCATCCGCTGCTTTGGCAAAAGAGCACACCCCCTGGATATTATCATCCTCCGCCACGCATTCCTTATATGCTAGCGCACCGTGTTCCATCCAAATTTTTCCGGCTTTTTCTGCTATTTTTCGATATTCTTCTACTTTTCCTTCTGGCAAGGGTATGACAAATCCGTCTACATAGGTCATAAGGCTCTCCGTGAAATGCTAGCATACACTGTAGCTATCATTAAGGAGTGTGGGTTGTTTTTCAAGTGTAAAAATTAGGGCAGCTTGTAAAGTATCAAGAATAATTCCTTGTGAAATCCGTAAAAACCCTTGCAAAACAAACAATAATTTTACATATTCTCCTTCTGCGCATCTCCACCTATAGATAATCCCTCAGGATATAAGAATAATGCTCGATCTCAAGAATGTTACCTACCGTATTGCTGGAAGAACCTTGCTGGATAAAACGTCCCTCTCGATTCCAAGAGGCTATCGTGTTGGGCTGGTTGGGCCAAATGGAACCGGGAAATCCACTTTGTTTAAACTCATTGCTGAAGAGCTCGAGTTGGATGAAGGCGAGATCACCATGGTTTCGAACACGAAATGGGGGATGGTACGCCAAGATATCCCTCATGACGACACCAGTTTGATTGATATCGTTTTGTCTGCGGATACGGAGCGTGCGAGCTTGCTTGAGGAAGTGGAGACGGCAACCGATCCGGAGCGTATTTGCGATATTTATATACGGCTCGAGGATATCCATGCCTATGAAGCGCCCTCGCGTGCTTCCATTCTTTTGTCGGGTCTGGGTTTCAGTGTAGAGCAACAATCGCGCCCGATTAACAGTTTCTCCGGTGGGTGGCGGATGCGCGTTGCGCTGGCGGCTGCGCTATTCCGGCAACCGGATTTATTGCTGCTCGATGAGCCGACCAACCACTTGGACTTTGAAGCAATCGTGTGGCTGGAGAACTATCTCCAAAATTATCCGGCGACCTTTATCATCATCAGCCATGACCGCGAGACACTTAATAAAACTGTGACGCATATCGTCCATCTGGATCAGCTGAAACTGACGATGTATACAGGTAACTATGACCAATTCGAGACATTGCGCGCTCAAAAATTGATGGGCCATCAGGCGCTATTTGATAAGCAGCAAGCGCAGAAAAAGAAAATGATGGAGTTCGTTACGCGTTTTGGTGCGAAAGCGAGTAAAGCGAAACAGGCACAAAGCCGCTTGAAAGCGATTGAGAAAATGGACATGGTTGACGCCATCATCGCAGATCGCTCCACCAAGTTCATATTCCCACAACCGGAGACCATTGGTTCTCCGATTATCACGCTTGATAAAGTAAGCATTGGTTATACGGAAGGCCAGCCTATCCTGAAAAATGTGAATTTCAGCGTTGGAAGCAATGACCGTATCGCGCTGCTGGGAGCCAACGGTAACGGTAAATCGACCTTGATCAAATTGCTTTCCGGTGAGCTACAGCCACTGGACGGAAGGATGGATCGCAGCGGGAAGTTGCGTGTGGGGTATTTCGCTCAGCATCAGTCGGATGAACTGGATGTTAATGCAACGCCGTATCAAGCGCTGCGCGATGCGACGACCAATCTTCCAGAGCCAAAGATCCGCGCCATCTTAGGGAAATTTGGATTTGATAAAAATAAGGCAGATACAAAGATTTCGGAATTATCCGGGGGCGAAAAGGCCCGGATGCTGTTTTGCATGATGAGCTATGACGCACCGCATATCATGCTACTGGATGAACCTACGAACCACTTGGATATCGACGCACGCGCTGCTTTAATCCAGGCGTTAAATGGCTATGAGGGCTGTATCATCTTGGTAAGCCATGACCCGCATCTGGTGGAGGCAGTGGCCGATCAGCTTTATTTGGTGAAGGACGGTACGGTTTCGGCCTATAACGACGATCTGGATGCGTATCGTCGTCTGGTGATCGAACAGCGCCGGAAAGAAAATTCCGACAGTAAAAAGGAAAAGAATAAAAAATCCCAAGGCGATGATCAGAAATCCCAAAAGGACAAGCAAAAAGCCGTTGAAAAGGCGGAACAAGAACTAAACAAGTGGACGGCAGAGAAAGCTTCGCTTGAGGCCGAAATGGCAACGCCTAAGGCGATCAATCAGCCGAAGGTGATGTCCGATTTGGTCGCACGTTATGCGGTGGTGGAGAAAGAAGTTCAGGCGGCGGAGAGTGCGTGGATAGCGGCGCAGGGGGAGTAGGGGGTGCAATTTACCTTGTTTCAATATTGGACAGCAATTAAAAGCTTTCTATAAACGTTTAAGCACCACGTATTCGGAAAAAATAATGAGTTCTAACACTCTTAGTAAGTCACAGCACATATTTGAGCTTGCGACAGATTTACTTGATGATATCGAGCTTAGCCGTCTTGATGTAGAGAGACTTCTATTAAAGTGCTCACGATTAGCTAGGTGGACTGGCTCAGATGAGACCCAGGCTTGGATTGGTTATGAAATGAGTGGTTATTTTACAAATAACCAGATTTGTTTAAAATATATGGGAAAAACAGGTCGTTGGATAGATTCAGGGAAAAAAGAAGGATATTGGGGACCCTTGGCTCAGCAGGAAGCTAGTATTGAAGCAAAGCGAGCGACATTAGCAGTCTTACGTGTGCCGGATCCTAGTGGAGAATACGGAACAATAGCTGTAAACAATGCCATCAAAGCAATTAATGGCACAGCTGACGTTATATCTAGGCTTTCCGGTATAAAATCTCGTGTATTGGCGTTATTGCATGCTTTCGTTACTGACGTATATTATGAAAAATCTTTCGAAGTATTAGCCGAATCTATATTCGATAAATACAAATCTGACGTTGACGTACTTATTACTAAAGAATGTGGTGATATTTTGCAGAAAATACCATCTGTAATGGATAGGTTAAATGAAGATAATAGTGAAGCTATTAGCCAAGCATTAGTCACCTGTCGTCGTATTATTGAAGCATTTGCAGATTCTATTTTTCCACCAAGCGATGAAGTAATTCAAGTGGATGGCAATGAACTAAAGCTTGATTCTAGTAAGTATATGAATCGTATAAACGCCTTTGTAATAGGAAAAACCGAAAGTAAATCGAGGCGGACGAAGTTACGTCAAAACCTTTCGAATATATATGATCGAGTTTCTACGGGGGTACACAAGGATGTGACAGCGGAAGAAGCAAAAGCTTTATTCTTAAACACCTATCTTTTTCTAGGCGAAATCTTGCATCTGGGAAATCGAGATGCCACCAATATTGGTAATGCCGAATAACGGTGACATTTTTTCTTAAATTATGGCCTACACATAAAGCTCAGTTATATGAACTTTATGTGTGTATGAATGACCTGAATGTTCCGCCCTACGCCACTTTTTGCTTCGTCTGAACATCATTCTTCGATTCTATTCCCAGCAAGCACGCCTTGGCTTCCAACCCGCCTGCAAATCCTGTCAGCTTGCCGTTAGAGCCAATCACACGGTGGCATGGTGCGATGATGGAGATCGGGTTTTTGCCATTGGCAGCGCCTACGGCGCGCACGGCTTTTGGGCTTCCGACCTGCGTGGCTATTTGTGCATAGCTTCGCGTTTCACCAAATGGGATGGTGAGTAAGGCTGCCCACACTTTCTTTTGAAAATCCGTGCCAACGAAATCAAGTTTCAGCGAGAACTCTTTAAGGTTTCCCGCGAAGTACTCCTTCAGCTGGCGCTCTGTTTCAAGCAGCACCGGATGGTTTTTATTCTCTTCAAGTGGGCTTAGCCGAACACGCTTGGGATCATCATTTTCCCACAAGATTGCGGCCAAGCCGTTATCGCTTGCCACCAGTTTCAGCTCACCCACAGGGGATTTCATTGTTTTGTAAGCATAGGCCATTTTCGTTCTCCTTAGATTATTAAAGCACTCCCAGTGCCGTCAATTCGCGCCGCATTTCGTCCGGCATGTCATCATCGTCCTTCCCTTTGATGAGGTCCGGTGGGGCGTCTTTCGAGTCGAAATACCGCCAGCCCTGGAATGGGCGATGCGGGCGTGGGGCCACGCGCACTAACTCCGTATCACATACCAAACCGCAATACGGAACACCGTCTCTAAGCAATGGGCGAAGTTCACGCAAACGTTGCCGCGCGCAGATCCAGCCTTTAATCACCCAGTAAATAGACCCGCCATCCAAAAGCTCTTTAGCGCGTTTTGGCATGTGTCGCGTCACATGAATCAGTTCCGGCTTTTGGCGGTTCTGCTGCATTCCTCTAAGGCATTCTGCTTGCCAGGCGGCAAGGTCAGAAAGTGTCTCAGGTCCTACAGAAAGCTTGATAAGATGGATTGTCATTGTTCGATTTTTTAAGAAAAACGTGAAAAAGTCAATCGCCAATCATCTGTTTTTATTCGACCAACGGATATACAATTCCTCAACTTTCTTGCGTGCCCACGGGGTTTTTCTCAAGAATTTTAGACTAGAGCTAATGCTGGGATCATGAGTAAAACAGCGAATCTCAATCATTTCCCCAAGCTCCTCCCAACCATAGGCCTCAACAAGCTCGGTCAGCAAGGCTTCGAGGGTTATGCCATGGAGAGGATTTCCAGATTGCTCTGCCATTATCTGTTCTCGTCAGCCACTTTTACACGGAGTTTATGATTGGCGAGCAAGGTACCGTGCAGTTTTGCTATCGCAGCCTCGGCTTCCGCCACATCATTCATTTCGACAAACCCAAAACCTTTGGATTGGCCAGTTTCTCTATCCATGACTAAGTCACAGGATGCTACTTTCCCAAATTTCTGGAATAATGCAGTCAACTCTTGGCTCGTGGTGCTTCGGTGTAGGTTAAGGACGATAATTTTCATAGTAGCTCCTTGATACTCTAAGGGTTCAGATACTAGGGCGTTCGTGAGGGTAAGTCCATCATAAGGCTTGAAAACCACTCAGATTCTGTTAGGTAGTACCTACTTTTCCACTATGCTGGCTGTTAAGTATTGATTTTCTTGACTTCCGGTGCTCACGTACCTCAAAGTACGCTTACGCTCCGGCTTCAGGAAAACTAACACTTTTCATCTCAGCCTAGCGAAAAGTACATACTACCTAGATTGTGTTTAAGATAAGGAGAATACCATGACCGAGATACGCCGTATTGAGCCAGGCCCCCGTATGAGTGACGCCGTGGTACATGGAGGAAAAGTCTATACCGCCGGTGTGGTGGCGGATAAAACCGTTGGTAAATCGGTCTTAGAACAAACCAAGGAAGTATTGCAGCAAATCGATGGTATTCTTGCAGAAGCCGGTACGGATAAGACCCGCATCCTGAAAGCCAATATTTGGCTCACCGATATCAAGACCTTCAACCAGATGAACCAAGCATGGGATGCATGGGTTGTGGCGGGTAAAACGCCAGCGCGTGCGACTGTTGAAGCGAAGCTTGCGGCACCGGGCTATGATGTCGAAATTATGGTGGAAGCGGCATTGTAACTATGCTCCGTCTGACTGAAATCAAACTCCCACTCGATCATTCTGCTGAGGCTATTGCAGAGGCAGCAATTGCCCGGTTGCGTATTGCGCCGGGGGATCTGATTTCCTGCGCCGTATTTCGCCGTGCGCATGACGCACGCAAACGATCGGACATCACGCTGATCTATTCACTTGATGTGGAGGTGAAGGATGAAGCGGCGGTGCTAAAGCGTTTTGCTAACGATAAAGATGTGAAGCCGACGCCGGATATTGAGTACCGTTTTGTCGCTAAAGCGCCGGAGAATCTCGTCCACCGTCCAATAGTGATTGGTGCGGGACCCTGTGGGTTATTTGCGGCATTGGTGTTGGCACAGATGGGGTTTAGACCCATTATCCTAGAGCGCGGGAAAGTGGTGCGCGAACGCACTAAGGATACCTGGGGACTATGGCGGAAATCTAAGCTCAACACGGAATCTAACGTACAGTATGGCGAAGGCGGTGCAGGTACGTTTTCCGACGGTAAACTTTATAGCCAGATCAAGGATCCGCGTCATCTGGGACGTAAAGTGCTAACGGAGTTTGTGAAGGCGGAGGCGCCCCCGGAAATCTTGACCGAAGCGCATCCGCATATCGGCACGTTCCGCCTTGTGAAGATGGTTGAGAATATGCGTGCGACCATCGAATTGCTCGGCGGCGAATACCGTTTTGAATCCCGTGTGACGGATATTGATATTGAAACCGGCAGTGATGGTGTGCGCTGTGTGCGCGGTGTGGTGCTTAGCAGTGGTGAGCATATCGCCACGGATAGTGTGGTGCTTGCCATTGGGCATAGCTCGCGTGATACATTCCAAATGCTTTATGATCGTGGTGTTTATATTGAAGCCAAGCCGTTCTCCGTAGGTTTTCGCATTGAGCATCCGCAATCGCTTATTGATACTGCGCGCTTCGGAAGTTTTGCAGGAAATCCTATTTTAGGTGCTGCGGATTATAAACTTGTGCATCATGCTAGCAATGGACGCGACGTCTACAGTTTTTGCATGTGTCCGGGCGGCACGGTGGTAGCTGCCACCTCCGAAGAAAATCGTGTTGTGACCAATGGCATGAGCCAATATTCACGCGCTGAACGTAATGCTAATGCGGGTATTGTGGTAGGTATCACGCCGGAGGATTACCCGGGCAGCCCACTTGCCGGTGTTGCATTCCAACGTAAATGGGAATCTGCCGCATTCATCGCGGGTGGGAGCACCTATGCCGCACCGGCACAGCGTGTAGGTGATTTTATTGCGGGACGTTCATCCACGTCACTGGGGAGTGTTATTCCTTCCTACAAGCCAGGTGTAACGCCGACCGATCTTTCCTCCTGCCTTCCCGATTATGCTATTGCTGCAATCCGCGAAGCGCTTCCTGCAATGGCGCGCCAGATACGTGGCTACGATATGGCGGATGCGGTGCTAACCGGCGTCGAGACGCGGACATCCTCGCCCATTCGTATCAAGCGCGATGAGACATTCCAAAGCCTTAACACAAAGGGATTATTTCCGGCGGGTGAAGGTGCGGGCTATGCGGGCGGCATTCTTTCCGCAGGAGTGGATGGCATTAAAATCGCCGAGGCGGTGGCCCAACGTTATTTGGCAATAGTGTAGCTGAATCGCTCCGCCAAAACGTTTGGGGCAACATCTCCGATTGATCAACAGCTCAATCATAAAAAAATAAAACTGCTAGTTTGTTATTAAGGGTTTTTTTACTATTGTATCTCTATATGAAGACTTCATTTTCTAAAGGAGATATAAATGAAAAAATCTACCAGTACGAAGACCACAAAAAAACCGGCAGCGAAAAAGCCCGCTAAGAAACCAACCGCTGCTAAGAAACCGGCTGTCGCTAAGAAACCGGCTGTCGCTAAGAAACCGGCTGCCGCTAAGAAACCGGCTGCTGCTAAAAAGCCAGCTGCTGCTAAAAAGCCAGCAAAAAAGAAATAGGCATTAACCTCATCACATTTCGACCAGCTTTTTAGCGTCAGAGTCGTTCTGTGTGTTTTTGAATCATTTCCGGACTCGGAAGGGTCGGCGAGTTATTATATAATATAATGACTTTTCGACCCTACGAGACGCGTTGGAGTGAAATCAGCTTCACCTCCCCTGAAACGTGCAAATCCTGAAGCAGCATTAAATACGCAATTTATCCAGTTTCCGTTGCAAAGTGCGTCGGTGCATACCGAGTTCACGGGCGGTTGCGGAGATGTTCCGGCGGTTACGATCATAGATTATCAAAATATGTTCACGTTCCGCTTCATCAAGTTTCAAAGTTTCCGGAGTTACAGGTATGGTGGGATCGCCTTCTTCTTTATGGAAAGCGGCGATGATTTCTTCGGTCGAAACCGGCTTCGAAAGATAATGCATTGCTCCAAGCTTAATGGCCTCTACCGCAGTATTGATATTAGCATAACCGGTCAACACAACAATGCGGGTTTCAGGATCAATCTTGAGCAGTTGCGGTATCAGTTCCAGTCCTGAAGGTCCTGGCATATTTAAATCAACCAAAGCCCATTCCGGATTGAATTGTTCGGCAAGTTTCATTGCGTCCGTGACATTATGCGCCAATGTTGACTCATAGCCGCGCTTGGAGAAGCTATCATGCAGTGCCTTACAAAAATCCTTATCATCATCTACGATGAGAATACTACTCATAGGGCAAGCCTTTTAATGGGGAGAGAAATGACTGCGATAGCGCCCTTATCGGGCGCATTTTCGAGTGTGAATGTACCGCCAAGTCGCGTCACAATACTTTTTGCTAAAAATACTCCAAGCCCCAGGCCATCGGCTTTATTGGTTGTTCCTGCTTCGCCAAGCGATGATCGAATCCCCTCTGCGATGCCCTCTCCCTTATCTTGAATTTCAATCACCAAAAGCTGTGAACTGGATTTTGCTGTTAGCATGACATATTCAGGAGAAGCATAAGCAGCATTATTCAACAGATTCACAATCCCTTGCTTAAAGCCATGTTCAAGCAATATGTGTTGCTGACCCACCTGGGAAATATCCGTTTCAAACACAACATCAGGATGATCCTGCTTCCATTCTTCGGCTATCTGCTTAAAGAAAATATCAAGCTGTATCGGAGCGCCACTTTCTGCGCGTACCACACCTCCAGCAGCGGTTATACTAGAGAGAATTTGCTTACACCGTGCTATTTGCTCACAAAGGCGCTGGGAGGTTTCTTTTTCACAATTCTCGGCAAGGACCGATATCGTCGCAAGCGGCGTGCCGAGTTCATGAACCGCGCTTGTGGCCAGCGTTCCCAAGGCAGCGACTTTTTCGGCTTCAGCAAGCAGAGCATCTTGACGGCGGATGGTGGCGTTCATCCGCACGACAAACCACGAAACGATGCAGGAAAGCAGAATGAAGGATACCCACATACCTTGGACATGAAGGCTGAAGAAATCACCAATATGGTGGTGCTGCCAGTAAGGAACTTCAATGTTCCAAAACATTAAGATGGTATAAAGGCTTATGGCAAGCCCGGCCGTAAACCAGGTGTACAGGATAGGCAGTGTGATGGCTGCAAATACGACCTGAAGTATGAAAAGAGAGGTAAAAGGATTTGTTGCTCCGCCGGTAAAATACAGAAGGGCAGACAGAGCAAGCATATCCAACAACAAGTGGGTAAAAAACTCGCATTCCGTGATAACGGATGTGTATTTAATTCTCCACCATGTCAACATATTGAGTGTGGCAGAGAGGGATAAAATCAGCGACAAAGGAAGGATTTGTAAGGGAATATCAAGAAGTTGGGTGACGGTCGTGATGGTGATGGCCTGCCCTGCAATGGCGATGTTCCGCAGCCACCATAAAAGCTTTAGGTTTTTGTATGTCGATAATGTTTCCATGCAGGGATCATAGGAAGGTTTTTTCTAAATGTCACTCTGCGACAATATGCCACATTCCCAAATAAAAGCCCTGCCTTTATATAGAACCTAATGTTTAACTGACTCATCGAGACTGTATGAAAAATTCCCTCCTGACATTTCTGGTATGTTCTGCTGCGCTAGCGGCACTGCCTGCGTATGCTGCAGATAAAAAACCATCAAGCGAACTTCCTGCTGTTGTTGTAACAGCAACAGAGGATGGGACGTTAACGGTACCGGATAATGCGACGGCTACAAGAGAGATTCAGCAGGCTCCCGGAGGCGTTGCAGTCGTCGATGCAAAAGATTTCGAGGATAAATACAGCCTTAACTTCGAAGATACATTGGCTTATACCCCAGGCGTATATGCACAAAAACGCTTTGGCGAAGAAGTGCGCATATCCATACGCGGTTCTGGTCTTTCCCGTGGTTTCCATTTGCGTGGGCTAGATTTGTTGCAAGATGGCATCCCGTTTAATCTGGCGGATGGCGCGGCGGATTTCCAGGAGGCGGATTCGCTTTCCATGCAGCGCATTGAGGTATTTAAAGGTGCAAACGCATTGCAATATGGAAGCTCGACATTGGGCGGTGCGGTGAACATGGTGAGCAAAACCGGGAAAAGCAATCCGGGTGACCAGATTCGTGCAGAAGCGGGGTCGTTTAACACCTATCGTCTTAATACCCAATCCGGGCGTGATTTTGGGGATTCTGATATATTCTTGAGCCTAACTGGCACCAGCAGCAGTGCTTTCCGACAGCATGATGACCAGGAAAACATTAAGTTTAACAGTAACTTCGGAAAGGTGTTCTCGGATACGGTAGAGACACGCTTTTACCTAAGCAGCAATGTTATCGAGCAGGAGCTGCCTGGAAGTGTGAGTAAATCTATCGCCCTGAACAGTCCTAAAACGGCGGATCCTTCTGCGATTAGTGCTGATCAGAAACGGGATATTCGCTCACTACGCTTAGCGAACAAAACTACCTTTGATTTAGGCGATGGGGATAAAATTGACACCGGTGCGTTTATCAACGCAAAGGATTTATTTCACCCGATTACACCGTTTGTGGGGGTGATTGACCAGGAAAGTCTGGATTATGGTGCGTTTGTACAAGGCTCTGGTGAATATTCACTCAATGACCATCGTAACCGTTACCGCCTGGGACTTAAGAGTCACATGGGGGATACAAAAGCGAAAGTTTTCCAGAACATCAATGGTTCACGCGGTGCATTAACCGCAGATGCAGATCAAAGCGCACAAAATGCAACGCTTTATGGCGAGAACCACTATTATGTCGTGCCTGAATGGGCGCTGGTCACAGGAGCGCAACTGAGCTGGTCAAACCGCGAGGTGGAGGATAACCTGAATCCCGCGGAGAGTGACAGCGCGATCTACCGCGCGTTCAATCCTAAGCTCGGCGTGCTTTACGAGCCGACCAAAGACCTTCAGTTCTTTGCGAATGTGAGCAAAAGCCATGAACCACCAACCTTTTCGGAATTAACACAAAGTGGCACCACCGGCTTTACTCCGGTTGACCCACAAAAAGCATGGACAGTGGAAGTCGGTAGCCGTGGAAGCGAAGGGATTGCGGCGTGGGATGTAAGCCTATACCGTGCGTGGATACGGGATGAAATGCTACAATACACGACCGCTCCAGGCATTCCTGCGAGCACGTTTAACGCCGGTGATACCGTTCACCAAGGGATCGAGCTTGGTTTAGACCTGCAATTGGCGCAGGATATGCTTTCCAAAGGCGATTATTTGCAGCTGCGCAATGCCTATACCTTTAGCGATTACACATTTGACAACGACCCGCAATATGGCGATAACACGATTGCTGGTCAGCCCAAACACTTCTTGCAGGCTGAACTTCGTTATGACCATGCTGATGGATGGTATGTGGCTCCGAATATCGAGCTTGCGGGTGATGCGGAAGTGGATTTCGCTAATACGTTAAAAGCGCCGGGTTATGGGATTGTTGGGCTTGGTACGGGGTATGGCGTGAATCAAAATATTAGCCTGTACTTAGATGGCCGCAATCTGTTGGATAAGAAGCATATTTCCACCTATAGCACCCTTGTGAACAGTGCGGGTAGTACGAATACGTTCTATCCGGGTGAGGGCAGGGCGTTTTACGCAGGCGTGAGAGTAAAATTATAAAAATGGCAGGAAAACCTTTATACTACAGCTTCTTCTGGCGCTGGCATTTTTATGCAGGCCTTATCATAACGCCGATCGTGTTGATTATGGCGATTACGGGAGGCATTTACCTGCTCCAGCCCCAGATCGAAAGCTGGCTGTATAAAGATTACCTTTACTTAACTGAAGAATATCAAGGAAAGGTGGATCATGACGCCATTATTCAAGCGGCGGAAAAGCTGCTTGATGTTAAGCAGATGCATAGTTATCAACCTCCGCTTTCTTCGCATGGGAGTGCCCAAATCGTTCTGACCACAAACGCTGGGGAAAAGCTTACAGCCTTTCTTCATCCCGGCACGCATGAAGTATTGGGAACACTTGATGAAGAATGGCGCTTAATGAATGTTGCAAGAAACATTCACAAGAATTTGATGTTAGGAACTCCCGGTCGCGTCATCACCGAGCTCACAGCATGTTGGTTGATCCTGATGATTGGTACAGGTTTTTATCTCTGGTGGCCACGCGGGAATAAGGAGCGTGGTGTGCTGGTTCCTAATACAACAGCTAAAGGCAGAAAGCTTTGGCGTGAATTTCACTCCGTTTCAGGCGCATGGGTTGGGTTTTGGATACTCGCGCTGCTAATTACCGGTCTACCGTGGTCGATGGTGTGGGGTGGACTTTTAAGCGATATTGCTACCCGTGCCGGTGAAGGATTCCCCAAAGCCGTATTTGCTGCAAGGCCGGTTTCTATGAGTGATATAAGCCTGCCGGAAATTTCAATTAATCAGCTTTTTCAGACCATTTCCCAAAAAGACATAAAGCACGCCTTCAAAATCGAATATCCCTGGGGAGAAAAGGGTTCCTACGCACTTACTCCTCTGCGTCATGGTAAAACGGAAGACATTGCCTATTTATTCTTTGATCGTAGGAACGGCGATGTGTTGGATGAATATCGCTTCAATGATTTGGGTACAGTGGGCAGGCTAACGGCTGTTGGTGTAGCCTTCCATGAGGGACGGCTGTTTGGCAGTGTAAATCAATTTTTCAATTTAACTGCCGTGCTGGTGCTCATTAGCATGTGCATCACGGGTCCCATTATGTGGTGGAAACGTAAGCCACAACGGGCGCTTGGTGCCCCGCAATTGCCGGAGAATTTGAAACTGCCGAAGCAAGTGATTCTTATCATTGTGTTGATAGGAATAGTACTTCCGCTGTTTGGCGCGTCGGTATTGCTGATTCTGCTGGGTGAAAAGCTGGTTGCAAAGATAAGGCAGTATCGTGCAACAAATCAGTAAATTAGGTCACGTTATTGCCATTTCAGGTACGTTAGCCGTGCATGCCGGTCTAGCCGGTTGGGCAATGCAGCCGGAGCCACCGGTTACTATCCCCAAGCAGCAAGTTATTCAGGTCGCGATGGTTTCAGCACCGGCACTGCAAGAAAAAGTAGAGCCTATCGAGGAAGCGCCGAAACCTGTTTCTCCAAAACATTCGGGCATGAAAAAAGTACCTAAAAAAGAAGAAGTGCGTAAACAGGTAGAGCTCACAAAAGAAAAACCTCACCAGTTGCCACTACATGCTTCTGTATCAGGGCCGCAGGCTCTCGAAGCGGATGCCAAAAATGCGGCGGTAAGTGAGCCTATCTTTAATGCGGCGTATTTGCGCAATCCTCCACCGGTTTATCCACAAGCAGCACGCAGACGCGGTGTTGAAGGTAAAGTCCTCTTAAGCGTAGATGTTTCAAGCGAAGGCTTTGCAGAGCGTGTGAGTGTAAAACATACAAGCGGTTCAGGAATTCTTGATGAGGCTGCACGACAAGTGGTAGAGCGTTGGCGATTTGTTCCGGCTCGGCGCGGTAGTGAGCACATCGCTGCAAATGTTACCGTTCCGGTTATTTTTAAAATTAAGGAAAGCTCATGAATCTAACCTATGTATTTCATCCAGGTGATCCGGTGTTAATCAGCGTATTCCTGCTGCTGGCGGCAATGTCTGCTGCTAGCTGGTATATTATTTTTTGGAAAATCTGGGAACTGAAGGCTGAACGAAAATATATCAATGTCTTTCGGGTAGCGAATGTTGACCCGCAAGCGTGGCAGTATTTGCTACATAATACCGATACGAAAGGCGCTGTTGCGGTTTTACTTAAAGAAGCCGCACGATTGCAGCCAGCTATGGCTTTGCAAACGCAAGCAGAGCGCAAGGAAACACTTTCGGTTTATCTTGCTCAAAGCTTAGACAATGTCCGTGTGTGGCTCGACCGAGGGCTTACCATGCTGGCGTCGGTGGGAAGTTCTGCGCCATTTATTGGATTATTCGGTACGGTATGGGGGATTTACGGAGCGCTTACCCGCATCGCCGCGGAAGGGAATGCTAACCTCAATGTCGTGGCAGGCCCAATGGGAGAAGCGCTGGTCGCAACCGCCGCAGGTTTATTTGCCGCCATTCCCGCGGTACTTGCTTATAACGCTTGTGTGAGAATTAACCGTGTGCTTGTACAAGACTTACGCCACGTTGCCGAGCAAATGACCCTCCATCTTTCTATGGAAAGCAAAGAATCCTCGGCCCTGGTTACAGTGGTGCGTGGGGGGAAATAATGGCGTTAGGTAATTTCGATAGGGACGATTTCCAGGCGCCCATGGCGGAAATAAACACCACGCCACTGGTGGATGTTATGTTAGTGTTGCTTGTGATTTTTCTTGTTACGGCTCCTATGCTGACACAAGCAATTAAACTGGAATTACCCAACGAAACGGCCACGACTATTGTTGATGAAAAGCCCATTCGCCTTTCCATTACCGCCAGTGGAGAATATTACTGGGATAATATCCCTGTTTCAGCGGAAGTTTTGGATCAACGCTTGCGGGAAGCTGCGATTGCCAATCCCAAACAACCCATCCATCTTTATGCCGATAAACAGGCAACGTACGATAAGCTGAGCCATATACTTGCCACAGTCCAATTGCATGGACTCACGAATATAGGCTTCGTGACCAAAGGAACATCTCAGAAGCCGGAAAATAAAGTACGTTAAACCTTTTACAACCTTTCCCTATTATAGGGGAATTCCGAAGAGAGTTCTCTTGGCTGCACATGAAGCGATGCATACTCGCAGTCTAAACTTTCTTACAATAAAACGCTTAAATCTTACCTATGGTGAAAAAAAGCTCTGATATTGGCTGCCCAGAAAAATGCACCTAATCCGGCTAAACCAAGGGTGAGAGCAATGGGTATAAGGTAAAGAAGCACGTTCATGGATGCTTCCCTTTTATATTCAGCTGCAATGCATTAGCAATGACCAGTAAGGAAGAACTCGACATCGCGATTGCCGCAATAAGCTAATATGTTATTAAGAAATGATGTATAGGTTTGGACATATATCACGAGATGGTATTTCATTCATAGATTGTGTGCCACATAAAGTAATGGCCAGAAGCGGCTAGTTTTATACAGGGACTGACCAGGGGGGAATTAAAGTATTGATGATATTTGGGAAATGTTTGTAGGTGAATTGGATATGCCCCCAATTGTTTTTCTCAAGGGAAATGGAGATTAGCTGGAAAAGGTGAAATTGGTTTCCTGGATATTATAGTACCTTTCCGATATCCAGATACAGCGCCATATCCTTTTTTCTCTAAAAGAATTTATTTGAATGTAGTGACTACAAGTAGTATTAGAGATTACAGAAATGTACTGCATTTAGCATTCGAATGCTGCCTAGCCAAAAGGACGTGCGAAATGAATATAAACAGTATTTTTTTTTCCAAAATATCCTTTGATCATAAAGCAAGGTATTGCTGGCTTTTTCTTATTTGTACAGCACTCACACTAATGCTTCTTGCATCTCGTGCTTATGCACAAACGCTTCCTGGTTCCGCAGAAGTAGAACGCATTATTCCTAAGCCGGAACGTCTTGTTCCCCCCCGCAAATCGCAGACAATAACGATTCCAGAACATCCAACTGCCGTGAAATCCCCCGAAAGTGCAAAAACAATTAAATTCACCCTAAAAAAGATTGTTGTTCAAGATGTAACGGTATTTACGGTGCCTGAACTAGAGAAACTTTATGCTTCTTATATAGGGCAAGAAATTGCACTCGATACGGTCTGGAATATTGCTGATACCATTACGGCCCATTATCGAAAAGAACAATATTTTCTTTCCCGTGCTTATGTCCCAGAGCAAGAAATTGAAAATGGGGTTGTTGTTATTAAGGTAGTGGAAGGTTATGTCGATAAGGTTGTCCTTGGGGATGCCATACCAGAACAGGAATTGGTGGAGGATATGGTCGCGGATCTTACCTCTAAAAAACCACTTAAAGTAGGTGAAATTGAAAGTTTCCTGTTACGATTGGAAGATTTACCCGGAGCTTCCTTCTTTGGAACCCTTCAGCCTGAAGATTCAGGAGAAGAGGGAGCAGTAATGCTTATCCTAAAACGTTCTGAGGAAAAGGGCCAAGGCATGGTTCAACTCGATAATTATGGTTCTCGGTTTTTAGGGCCATATCAGGGGTTGCTAATGTATCAGGATAGTCTGATTCCTTTTAATCAAAGTAAGATTTTTTTGCTATCAAGCCTATTACCGGATGAAGTAGGTTATGCTGCTTTTGAACATGAGGTCACACTTTCTCCTCTTTGGAAGTTCCAATTTCAAGGAAGTTATGCGCATGCTACACCAGGATCTACCTTGGAGAATCTTGAGATAACAAGTGCTTCTACAAGTTTTGGGGCAGGTTTGCTTTTCCAGCCAATTCGTCAATATCGGGAAAATCTCCAATTTTCTTTCACCCTTGATGGACGTAATACCAATGGGGATATTTTGGGAAATATACCTCTTACGCATGAACGTATAAGAGCTTTTCGTGTGGGAGTGAATTACGATACTGCGGATTCATGGGGAGGATATAACGATATACGCCTGATGGTAAGTCAGGGATTAGATATAGCTGGTTCAAGTAAGGCAGGAGAAACGATGCTCTCCAGGGCCGAAGCCAAGCCAGATTTTACGGTTGCCAATCTGCGAGCGTCACATGAACACCCAATTTTAACACATCTAACAATAGTAGGACAAGTTGCAGGACAAATTGCCTCTAAACCTCTTTATTCAGCTGAAGAATTTGGTTACGGGGGCCAGGAATTCGGACGAGCTTATGATCCCTCAGAGCTAACTGGGGATCATGGATTAGCAGGGAGTCTGGAATTGCATTATTACGGATTAGAGCCGTGGTATAAAAACCAGATAGTGCCCTATCTTTTTTACGATATTGGTAAAGTCTGGAATAATGATCAAGGAGGCGAAGATTCTTCGGCAGCTTCTGGGGGTATTGGAGTACGCTTTATCAACCAGGAACGTATCAATGCTAATATTGCTATTGCCCAACCATTCACCCGGGACATCAGTCGTCCCATTTATGGACATGCGCGAGACCCACGCATCCTGTTTCAAATTTCCTATATATTCCAATAAGATGTTATATATAAAATAAGTTAATCAATTAATGATTGGTTAATTTATGCGATATATAATTGTATTATGAGGGATAGACACAATCAAAAAGATATTGGGATAAAGGGAATAATCACAGTATTATTCTATGTACTTTGCATCGATATAGCATGGGCAAACCCTAAAGGTGCCACTGTTGTGGGCGGCGTGGCAACCACTTTTTCTAACGGAAATAAGCTGGATATCCATCAAAAAACGGATCGTGCCGTTGTAGATTGGCAAAGTTTTGATATCGCACCAAACGAGCAAACCCAATTCCATCAGCCTTCGGCTAATGCGGTAATATTGAATCGGGTAAAAAACGCAAATCCATCACAGATTTATGGTAGCGTAAAAGCAAATGGTAATGTGATTATATCAAACCCTAATGGCGTTCTTTTTACCCGTACCGCAACCGTCGATGTCAATAAACTGGTAGCAACGACAGCGGATATTTCCACACAAAACTTTATGGCAGGAAAAGGAGATTTCAACCGCCCAGGAAATCCCAATGCTGCCATTATCAATGAAGGTACTATTACAGCCAAAGACGCAGGATTGATAGGTTTGGTAGCGCCGAATGTCATTAATCATGGAGTGATTCAGGCAAGGCTTGGCACGGTACATTTAGCTTCCGGTGACACGGCAGTAGTTGATCTCTACGGCAACCAGATTATGGGGATTGCAGTAAGCGATCAGGTTAGAAAACAGTTGCTTGCTAATTCGGGAACGCTTGCTACTGAAGGAGGAACGGTTGCACTCACTGCAGCATCAGGAAAACAAATCGTTGATAGTCTCGTAGAGGTGAAAGGGGAGCTCAAAGCACCCACTATCTCACAGCAGGGTGGAAAAATTATCATTGCAGCAGACAAGGCTATTAAAAATGGCTCAAGTACCGTGACAGTCCAAGCAAAGCTTGATGTTTCAGGAAAAGATGCAGGGGAAAAAGGTGGGAGGGTGCTTATCACAGCAGATAAGGTTAAACTACAATCTGGTACACGGATAAATGCTTCCGGAAACACGGGGGGAGGTAAGGTACAAGTCGGGGGAGCATATCAAGGCGGGGGAAGCACTCCAACGGCAAAATATACGACTGTTGAGAAAGACGTAATTATCAAAGCGGATGGAGTGCGTAACGGTGATGGTGGGAGGGTTATCATTTGGGCAGATAATGATACATCGTACAAAGGACATATTTCTGCGAAAGGTGGTGCGCAGGGAGGGAATGGAGGACTAGCTGAGGTTTCAGGTAAGGTCCATCTTGATTTCCGTGGGACTGTAGATCTGCTGGCGCCTCGCGGAGAAACAGGGACGTTGCTTCTTGACCCAACAGATATCGTGATTTCTGCCAATGCGGATAGTGCGGTAACGGCAGTAACACCATTTCAGCCGAATGCTGATAATGCTGCATCTAATCTTAATGTGACAACACTCCAGAATGCATTGGCATCCGCTAACGTAACTGTGCAGACGCGCGCTACAGGAACACAGCAGGGTAATATCACCGTCGATGCCCCCATTACCTGGACAGCCTCACGGACATTAACCTTGAATGCCCATAACAATATTATCGTCAATCAGCCTATCAGCGGAAATAGTACGCTTAATTTCATTAGCAATGGCGATGTCTTTCTGAATGCAGATATTAGCCATTCCACCGCAGGAGCATTTAATGTGAATTTCCAACCTAAAACGGCTTCAACCACCATCGGGGTCGCGGGGGGAGCTGGAACTATCAACCTAAGTACAACGGATCTTGGACATATTCAAAATAGTGTGGATGGCATCGCATTTGGAATCACAACAGGAACAGGAAAGATTGACCTGGGAACCTATAACTGGTCTGCTCTTCTTTCGCTTACGTCGAATACGGGACTCATCGAGATAAACGGAAATCAAAATACAGGAAGTAGTGCACTTACGATTACCACACGAAATCTTTCCGTAAATGGTGATTTGAGTGGTACAGGTACTTTAATTATCAAGCCTCCTGACTTAAGTTTCATAACGCTCGGTTTAGCAGGGGGAGCAGGTACGCTGAATTTGGATACGACAGAACTCAATCATATTAAATCCGGTTGGGGCAGTGTTCAGATAGGGGATGGCAGTGCGGAAGCATTAACAGTCGATGCTTATACATGGAATACTCCTATACGGCTGCATAATGGCTCTAGTGCATTGACGATTGCTGGAGATCAGAATCTAGGTTCGAATAATTTAACACTAGTGACAACCAATTTAGCACTCAATAACGATCTTACAGGCACAGGCAGATTAACGATAAGTAACAATAGTACCTCAACACTAGGGATAGCCGGTGGTACAGGTGCAATACAGCTACCGGCGGCCAGCCTAGACCGTATAAAACCCGGGTGGAATGCTGTTCAAATTACAAGTGCGGGGGCAATTACCCTTAATGCTTATACGTGGAACACTTCTTTGGAACTCGTTCCGAATAGTGTTGCCGCTGTTACCATCGCAGGTAATCAGAATCTGGGGGCAAACAATCTCACGATTCAGACAAACAATCTTGCAATGAATGCGGATGTGACGGGATCAGGTACTTTGACAATCATGCCGGTAAGCATTACTACAACCATTGGATTAGCTGGAGGTGCAGGAACGCTCAATCTGGATACGACAGAACTTAATCATATTCAAGCGGGTTGGGGTAATATTCATATAGGGGGTTTCACAGATACGGGAGCAAGGACGGTTAATGCCTATACCTGGAATGCACCCCTGGAATTACGTTCTAATAGTGGCATTTTTACGATTGCCGGTGACCAAAATATGGGAGCGAATAACCTAACTTTTAACATCGCTCACAATCCTGTCATTAATGCGGGTTTAATTGGAACTGGCACTCTTACATTTTATCCAAATGGGGCAGCAGGGCTAACAACCGGGCTGGCAGGGGCAAGTGGTATAATTAACCTTGATGCTACAGAACTTGGGCGTATTGGTACAGGTTGGCAAGGAATTAATTTTGGAAGAGCAGACAGCACTGCATCTATTATAGTCAATGCCTATACATGGCTTAACCCGGTAGAGTTCCAAACATTAAGCGGCCAAATCCGGTTTGCACAGGCACAAAATTTTGGCGCACATATGGTTTCCATCATTAGTGATGGCGATTTGCGGATTGATAATACATTCACTGGCACAGGGAACTTAGTAATCCAACCACAAACTACGGCGGGAACTATTGGCCTTGCGGGTGGCGCAGGAACAATAAATCTCACCACAACGGAATTAAACCAACTTACCAATGGTTGGAACAGTATCACGATTGGTCGTAACGATGGTGCAGGGGCTTTCAACGCCAATGCCTATACATGGAATGATAATCTTACGCTTCGTAATGGTTCAGGACTAATGACGATTGCAGGGGCACAGAATTTCGGTGCAAATACTGCGATCATCGAATCGGATAACTTAACATTAAGTGCCGCGTTAAACGGTACAGGCAATTTAACCCTACGGCCATCGGATACCACTGCGTCTATTGGTCTTGCCGGTGGTGCAGGAACATTAAACCTCGCCAGCTCAGAGTTAGATTTCTTGGGAACGGGCTGGAGTAATGTCATTTTTGGCCAGAGTACCGGCACAGGAGCAATGACGCTTAATGCGTATAGCAACTGGAAATCGCCTGTAACATTCACTAAAGACGCAACGAATGTTACGAATGCTATTGTACTGGCAGGAAACCAAGGTGTAGCCGATCCGGCAGCCACTTTTACCTTCGCTGGCAATACCGAATTATCTTCTGATATCAGCATCACGACGGACGACGGCAACATTACTTTCTCGGAAGCCTTGGATGGTAACGGCCACAGCCTTTCGCTTGATGCCGGGGAAGTAGCTATTACCTTAGATAGCACTACGGATATGGACGACCTTACCTTAATAGCCGAAGCTTTTACGCTTAATGATACCGTAGCCGGTAGTGGGGTATTAACTTTAAAACCTACTCTGGTTGCTAGTACGATGACAGTGGGGGGCGGTGCGGGAGATATTATCATTAGTTCCGCAGGATTAGATAATATCACTGATGGATGGGAAAGCCTGGTATTGGGGCGTGCGGATGGTGCAACCATCAGCAACTATCGTGCTGTGTGGGATGATCCTGTAACATTTTTATCGGGAAATGATTTTATCAATGAAGCAGCGATTACGACAGCAGATACTATTCTCGTAAATGTTGGAGGAGATATTATTCTTAATCATGCCATAGCGGCACAAGGTGCAAATAATGCGATTGTCCTTTCTGCTGGCAATGATTTCACAAATAGTGCTGGAGCTACAGCCTTAACGGCATCCAATGGGCGTTGGCTGGTCTATTCATCTGATCCGGCCAATAATACGCGGGATGGTTTACTACCCGATGCGAGTGATTTTAATAAAACATTGACAATGAATGTCCCTGCAACGATTGGGGCCGGAAACCGCTTTATTTATGGTACGTCTACTATACCGACACTGACGTATAAAGTTGATGATGGTTCTATCATTGCCGGAGAAATATTTGATGGAACGGGATCTCTAACATTCCAAAATGGACTGATTGGGGATGATAC
Organism: Rickettsiales bacterium; assembly: GCA_021156175.1. Taxonomy (GTDB): domain Bacteria; phylum Pseudomonadota; class Alphaproteobacteria; order Rickettsiales; family JAJNBL01; genus JAJNBL01. Next base: position 438,626 of record JAJNBL010000001.1, on the reverse strand, counting down.
ACTAACGAATATCGGATTGACAGGTGCAGCACTCTTCAACACAACCTATACTACAGCGGATACGGCAGGTATTTATCCTGGTGCCTTAACGGCTACAGTGGGAACATTGGCAACACCGCTTGGATATACATTTACTCTAGACCCTGGAGACTTAACGGTTGATCCGGTACCCTTGACCCCAACACCATCGCCATCGTCACCAGTTGTTCCTACGCCAGGGCCAACAACTCCATTACCTGAAGTGCCTACACATCCATCATCATCTGTTCCACCTTCTGTGGTAATGCCAGTGAATAAGAACACCTTAGATTTGGTAAGAACGGTAGAGACAGTATTTCAACACATGGATTTGGATAACCATGGAGAGGTGAAAATAGATTCACGCGGGAACACTAGTAGAGAAGGTACTCTTTTCTCAGATCTTTTACTAATATTAGATAATGAGCAAATAAAGGGTAATCAACCTGGTAAAGTAGTGGTTGATACAGAAAATACGGAAGACCAGAATCAAAAAGAAGATGATTCCGAATAAACATTCATTACTCATTCCTAAGCAGACTTGATGGCCGGAAGCTAAATAACCTCCGATTACCGCTATACCCTATTATCCATATTACTAAAACACAGGCTAGGATTGTCACTAATGTGACGTGCGGCATAAGGTAAAATTCCTGCCCACGCAGGCGGGAGTTTATCAACCAAGCTCCAAAGGTGCCGATACTCGCGGCAATGACAGAAGTAATCAGGGCAAGCAACATCCATTCTGCGGTGCAACTTTTTAATATATCCTTTCTTCGTATACCCAGCACTTTTAATATTGCTACATCATAAAGCCGCTGCTGGATAGTCGCGCTAAGTGCGCTCGTCAGTACAAGTAATCCTGCCAGTAGACTGATGGCAACGGTGATACGCAATGCGGTTGCGATATGTTGTGTGATATTTTGCACCAGTTGAACGACCTCTTTCGTGCGGAAAGCACTGACACTTGGGAAATCTTTGGCAATGCGTGCTACAAGTTCAAATTCTTTGTCGTTATTTTTATCAAGATGAATTGTGGCAAGACTAGTATGGGGAAATTCTTCAATAACCCCGGGAGAAAACATCATTGCAAAGTTCATCTGGAAAGTAGAATAGTCAATCTCCCGGGCACTGGCTATTGTTGCAGTTAACTCCTCACCTAATATGGTAACAGTTATAGTATCCCCAATATCAATTCCCATACCGCCAAGAAAGCGCTCATCCACTGAAAGCAACGGTTTTCCCTTATAATCCTCCGGCCACCATCCGCCTTTTGTAAACTTGGCATTCGGAGGTGGGGAGTCACTATAGCTCAGTCCACGGTCGCCACTCACAGCCCACTGAATATCATCATCGATTTTTGTTTCATCCACAGGTGCGCCTGCAATCGCAGTAATACGTCCGCGCACCATAGGGTAAAGCATCACTTTTTCTGGGCTAGCATACTCAAGCAATAATTTCTGTATATCGTCCTTTTGGTGTGGTTGGATGTCAATCAGGAACAAGGAAGGTGCTTTTTCTTCCATCAGTTGTTGTATTCTGGCCTGGAAATTAGCTTCCGTGAGCGTGAGTGCAATCAAAACGGTCAGGCTTATCCCGATAGCAAAAATGACCGTACCCGTAGCAGAGCCAGGACGGTGAATATTCCCCAGGGCAAGTTTTAGCCATGGTTTTCTGACATGGATAGTACGTGTTAATTTACGCACAAATAACGTACATAATCCGAACAAAGCAAAAGCAATCATTATGACGAGAATAGCGCCCGTAATAAAAATTTTGTCACTGGCATTTATGAATAACGTGATGAGCAATAATGTAGAAAATATCGCGATGGCAATACGTACAGTTTTGTCGTTCTGAAAGCGTAGAGCCGCTATTTTACTGCGGAATAATAAAGAGGGACGCACGTTCACGGCACTTAACAAAGCCGGTATCGAAAATAAATAGGATATCAGGACACCATACCATAAGGCTAATAAAGAGGCGGGTAGATGTATACGGTTTTGCCCTTTAATTGCGGGCAGAACCGCTGCAAGCAATGGCATTAAAGTGGTTGTTGCTACCATTGCGATAACGACGCCCATAATACCACCCGATAATGCCAATATACCAATGACACTGGCATAAGTAGATAATACGGTTTTACGTGATGCACCCTGGACTTTAAGTACAGCAATGGTCTGGGATTTTTTTTCTAAATATGCGCGCACCGAACTCCCAATGCCGATACCAGCAATGAGGAAAGTGGAGAGACCAGAGAGGGTCATGAAGGCTAGTAATTGGTCAAGGAAGCGTTTTAACGTCGTATTGCCATCTGTTCCGATACTTACCTGCCATGAAGTATCAGGAAATGCTGCTTGCAGCTCTCCTTCAATCTGTTTCTCATATTTTGTATCCAGAATTGTACTTCCCGGAGTAACCACACGATAACGATGTTCCACAAGACTGAATGTACTCACCAATTTAGACTGCGCAAGTGATGCATGGCTCATCATGACCCTTGGTCCAAAGCTGAAAATCTGCACAGCTCTATCCGGTTCTGTTTTGATGGTAGCACGGATGGTGTAATCCGACTCCCCAATTTTTACTATATCGCCAAGGGTTAAACCCAGCTGTGAAAGTAGTATGCTATCGACGGCAATGCCATTATTACTAAATACGTCCTCCTTCGATACCGTTTCATTAAAATCCAGCGTGCCTATAAGTGGATAATTTTCATCAATTGCTTTAATTTCAACAAGTGTATGCTGATCGCCAGAATGTAGCATGGAACGCAATGTCGCGACGTAAGAAACATTGCCGTATTTTGTTATAAATTCGCGCTGCTTTTGGGTCGCTTCCACACCTCTTATGTGGATTTCCATATCCCCACCCAGCAGGCTTTGTGCTTCGTTGTTTAATGAGGTTTTTATTGTTGCGCCCAATGTATTGATACTTGCCATAATAGCCACGCCCAGAACCAGACAAGCGACGAACACAGAAAAGTGCCGCCATCCGTGGCGGAGTTCGTGCATTGCCATTTTCAATGATAAGTAGAAATTATTGGTTTGCATGTAGCCGCCCATCCTGCATGACGAGTTGACGTGATGTCATTTGTGCCAGCGTCTTATCATGGGTAATGAGTATGAGTGTTGTATCGTATTTATCCTTCAGGCTAAATAAAAGCTCCGTTATATGCCTGCCATTCTCGCTATCGAGGTTGCCAGTCGGTTCGTCTGCCAGCAATATTTTTGGACGAGTAGCAAATGCCCTTGCCAGGGCTACGCGCTGTTGCTCACCCCCTGATAGTTGGTCAGGATAGTGCCCCATACGTTTTTCCAGCCCAACACTTTGAAGGCTTTCCGTAGCAATTTTTCCTGCATCCTTATATCCTGCAAGTTCCAAGGCAATTTCAACATTCTCGAGTGCGGTCATAGTAGGAATCAGATGGAAATTCTGGAATACAATGCTGAGGTTTCTACGGCGAAAATCAGCAAGTTTATCTTCATCAAGATGAGTAATATCATTACCGGCCACAATAATGGTGCCGCTGGTGGATTTTTCTATACCTGCGATCAGCATCATAAGCGAAGTTTTACCGGAACCCGATGGACCTATTATACTCACCGCATCACCCTGCTGTACCTGCATGGTAATGTTGTGTAGAATAGGCGTAGGTTCTTTGCCTGGGCCAGGCAGGGTTAAAGATATATTATTGAGCGAGATGATGGGTTCCATGTTTGCACGCATTGTGTTTTTATTCATTATCAATTTCATTGCAATATCTCATGCACAGGCTAAAACTTCAACCTCCGTTTTGTTGTTTGGTGATAGTATTACAGCAGGTTATGGTCTTGCTGCGCAGGATTCACTGCCGGTGCAGTTAGAAAATTTTTTCCGTGAAAAAGGCCATAATATCAGAGTCATTAATGGCGGTGTATCCGGCGATACCACCACAAGCGGGCGGAGCAGGTTTGAATGGACACTAAAGAAATATAATCCTGATATGGTTGTGATTGCGCTTGGTGGCAACGATGTATTGCGTGGCTTTTCGCCAGAGATAACATACGAAAACCTTGATGCAATGCTTGCCGTAGCCAAGGAAAAGAAAATTCCGGTGATACTTTCCTCCGTTACGGCACCGGCTAATTTAGGCATTGAATATAGAGAAAGCTTCAATAAAATTTACCCTGATTTAGCAAAGAAATATACTGTACCTCTCTATCCATTTCTGCTCGAAGAAACATTTGGCAGTAAGGCTCTCATGCAAAGTGATGGCATTCACCCAACCCCAGAAGGCAGTAAGATGATTGCAAAAAATTTGGGCTTACGCTTGTTGAAAGATCTTCCTAATGGCCCTAAGGGACACGCCAAAGTGAAATAAGGTCTTGAAATTGTTTGTGAAATAATTGGCGGCGATGTGGATGTGCCCTCATTTGTGCTCCTAACGTTTCTTAAGGAAAACAATATAGGTACGAATATAGTTTAGGCATTTAGGCTAGCGGCTACAATCACAATTTCTGGTGAGTACGTATATACTGTTCCAGCCATATTTTTGCTTGTTTTTCGCGCGACAAAACATCCTGAATATGGAATTGATTTGCAGTATGTAGAGTGTCGAGCTCATCCCAGAAAAGCGGAACAGCAACGGATGCGCCCGGACGTGAACGCACAGAGTATTCCATCACGGCGGTTGCTGCATAATCATTCCTGAAAAAGTCGACAAAGATTTTCCCCGTTCGTTTTTTCTTGGACATGGTACTCACATACGCTTCGGGTACGTCTCGTACCATCGATTCCACAAAATCATGGGCGAATTCTTTCACTATGTGCCAGGAATGAGCGGGTACTATCGGCACCGTGACATGGAGACCTTTTCCCCCCGTAACTTTTAAAAAGGAGTCTAACCCACGTTTCTTAAAACGTTGCCGAATATCAAGAGCCGCAAGTTTAACGGCCTCGAAAGGAACATTCTCGTCCGGATCAAGATCAAAAATAATCCGATCTGGCTCTTCGATATTGTCAATTTTTGCTCCCCATGGATGGATTTCAATCGCGCCCATCTGGACAAATTCAATCAGTCCTTCTGTAGAGTTGATATACATATAATCACCGGGTTTATCTTTATGCATCACTTCAAAACGATGGATATGTTCAGGCATCCCTTTGCCTTTGGTACGCTGAAAGAAACATTCTTTCGTAATCCCTTCCGGGCATCGGACGATGCTGATGGGGCGATTTTCAATAAGTGGAAGGATGTATTCACTCATTTTGGAATAGAATTCGGCAAGTTTTCCTTTGGTGAGACTCGCATCCGGAAATATAATGCGGTCCGCATGGCTGATAGTAATACCATGGACTTGATAAGAAGATGTTTTTATTCTCTTCAGTGATTTCGGTTCTTCTTTGCTAATTTCTTCCGGCGCTTTATCTTCCCGCAATCCTTGATAGGAAGCGTGACGCAATTTGCCGGTTTCCGTCCAGACGCCGAATTTTACTTCACATAAAAGTTGTGGCTCTACCCACACCGTATTTTTGAAATTGCCCTCTGGCTTTTTAATGAAAGGATGCGTAGGGCGGGTCAGTGGATATAATTTTTGATAGAGGAATTTCGCACTTTTGTGATCAAAACCTGTCCCGACTTTTCCTCCATATACAAGCTTACCTCCATCATAATACCCAAGATGCAATGCCCCGATAGCTTGAGAAAGATGAGAGGCTTCAATAAATCCGCAAATAATAAATTCCTGCCGCTTTCCACATTTTGATTTCACCCAGCTTTTGCCGCGGCCTGTTACATAGGGAGCCTCCAGTTTTTTGGAGACAATCCCCTCTAACCCTAATTGGCAGGCATGTTCGATAATGGTATGCGCATTTCCTGGAATAGCTTCGCTTAAAAATAACGGACCGTTGTTAGGAAACGCGTCGCATAATTTCTTTAACGCTTTTCTCCGCTCTTTTAAGGGAAGCGCTGAATAATCCTGGCCATTCCAATAGAGGAGATCGAAGAAGTATGCCTGCATGGGTGCTTTAGAATTTCCGAGGCTATTTTGCAGTGCTTTGAAATCACTTAAACCCTGATCATTAATGACTAAGGCTTCTCCGTCGATGATAAATGTACCCCGCTGAATTCTTGCCAGTGCTTCAGCTAGATGTGGAAATTGGCTTGTCCAGATATGCCCATTGCGGGTTCGGATTACTACGTCATTTCCCGATACAAAGGCAAAAATACGATAACCGTCATACTTCACTTCATGAAGCCACTCGTCTGATGAAGGGGGTGAATCAACAAGAGTGGCTAGCTGTACGGCGGGGTATTGCTGAAGTAATGTTTCAATCTCTTCCGTAATACTAGATGCAATGGCATCGAAACTTCGGCCGCTTTGAGTGCTGTAATCCGTGGTTTCAACAATATTGAAGGATTGATTCGCATTCTCATCCTGATGTTTAATCAACAGCCAATTTTCCTGCGGTTCCTGTTTGGGAGTGTGCATGCGTACTAATGCCCATTCTCCATGAAGTTTCTTTCCTTCAAGGCGAAAAACTAGCTTACCTTTTTCTAATGCTTTTAAAGGATTTTTCTCAGCAGAAAACCATGTGCCTTTATCCCATATCATCACAGGTCCAGCGCCATAATGATGTTCCGGAATGATGCCCTCGAAATTGGCATAATCTAGCGGATGGTCCTCAGTGCGTACCGCCAGACGCTTATCATGTGGATTAAGCGATGGGCCTTTAGGGACTGCCCAGCTTTTGAGTACGCCATCCATCTCTAACCGAAAATCATAATGAAGCCGTGTTGCATCATGTTTTTGGATAACGAATTGTAATGCTTTGGAAGCAGTGGATACGTCTTTTCCCTTTGGCTCAGGGGTTTTGGTGAAGTCTCGTTTTTTATGGTAAGTGTGGATCGAGTATCGGGACATGGTCAATTTCGATTCCTACCTGTTTTCCGTGTGCGTGGAGGAGGTTTACCCTTAGAGGGTTCCGACTTCGTGCTTTCTGCTTGCCGTAAGCTTTGTTTCAAGGCATCGACAATATTCACCACGTTACTGGGCTTTCCTCTATCCTCGACTTTTCTAAAGGATTTTCCGTGTAGTTTTGCTTCGATGATTTCCATTAAGCCTTGCTGATAATGATCCTTAAATGCTTTGGGATCGAAAGGGGCTGATTTCTTCTCAATCAATAATTCCGCGAGTTCTAGCTGTTCTTCATTCAGTTGAGCTTTTAAGGGGATATCTTCAAAATAGGTTTCGGCATTACGCACTTCATAGGCATAGCGCAACGTGTTTAAGATAAGTCCTTTTCTGCATGGCCGAAGTAAAACGATCCGTTCTTTACTCCCGAGCACGATTTGGCCGATTGCCGCTTTATGGGTATATTTGAGCGCTTCACGTACGGTTAGGAAGGCTTCTTGGGCGATTTCCCCATCAGGTGCCACAAAATAGGAATGCTCAAAATAAATGGGATCAACTTCTTCACTATCCACAAACTGGACAAGGTCAATGGTGTGCTTGCTTTCCAGCCGAAGTTTTTCCATATCCCGATCATCAATAGAGACAAAATGACCTTTTTCATACTCATACCCCTTTATAATATCGTCTGGTTCCGCCTCTATCCCACTGTCTGTAATTTTTTGGTAATGGATGCGCTCGCCGGTTTTTTTATGATACTGGTGCAACGCGATTTTTTCAGTCCCCGTTACAGCAGGATAAAGCCGCACTGGGAATGAAACCAGCGAGAGGCGTATATGACCTTTCCAATAGGCACGCTGTGCCACAATCTACCCCGCAATAATTGTGCCCCCGTTCGGATGTAGTACCTGTCCTGTCATATAACTTGCATCCTCGGAGGCTAAGAATATGTAACTAGGAGCTATTTCATCCGGTTGTCCGGCACGTCCCATCGGTGCATGTTCTCCAAAGTGCTCCACATCCTCTGCTGAAAAGGATGAAGGGATAAGCGGAGTCCAGATGGGGCCAGGTGCAACTCCATTGACGCGGATGCCTCTCTCGACAAGATTGGCTGACAATGATCGCGTAAATCCCAATATCGCTCCTTTCGTAGCACTGTAGTCAATAAGGTTTTTCTTTCCGCGATAGGCTACAATCGATGTGCTATTGATAATTGATCCGCTTTCTTTCATATGCTTAAGTGCGGCCTGGGTGAGGAAAAACATTCCAAAAATATTTGTTGCAAAAGTACGTTTGAGTTGTTCTTCGGAAATATCTTCCGGATGTTCTTGAACATGCTGTTCTGCGGCATTGTTAACAAGTATATCCAGCCCACCAAAAGCTTCTACGACTTGTGCAACGACCGCTTCACAAAAAGGTTTATCGGCGATATCTCCAGGAATTGCGATAGATTTGTGTCCGTGCTTCTCAATATGTTCACGGGTGATTTTTGCGTCTTTTCCTTCATTCCCTTCATCAAGATAAATAAATGCCACATCCGCTCCTTCCATCGCAAAACCAATGGCCGTAGCACGACCGATACCACTATCGCCTCCACTGATCAGTGCTTTTTTCCCTTCCAGTTTTCCTGCAGCTTTATAATGGGACATAAAGGACTCAGGTGCAGGCACCATCTTTTGTTCTGAGCCTGGTTGATGTTTTTGGTGTTGGGCAGGAAAATGCTGCATAATCCCTCACATAAGTTATGTGAGGCTTATTTTCGGAGGAACGGCATAAAGTTTCTATATTTTTTATGCTTAAACTGTCCATATTTTAGAAAAGATAACGTTTGTTTCCAAACTTCACGGTCAAAAAGTAACATAATATGGCCTGTTGAAATGATTATGTGATCTTTCATCCCGTCTATTTTGGTGCTTGTAATTGATACGATACCATCACTCGATTCATTTGTAAGCCAACATGCAGGCGGGCCTATTCTTCGGTATCCGGCAATGATGCCTAACTCGTAATTGATAGGAACTAATGGTTCTTTTGAAGCTTTATAGCCTGTTATAAGCTGTTGCCCCGCAGGGCCAAATAACATTTTATATAACCACCAGTGGTGCATAAAATCTGCTAGTTCATTTCCCCTATTAGGAGTCCCTAAAAAAACAACTCGTCCTACCTTTGTCATAAAATATCGATGCAAATAAGCACGAATCACTAATCCCCCCATCGAATGTCCAACAAAATGCACTTTTGTAACGTTTTGTGAGAATGCCAAAATTTCAGGGTGAATCGTTTCTACAATGTCTTCGATGGTTTCTTTTGTTGAAGGATAAGATAAGTTTAGTATTTGAAAGCCGCTATGCATTAGGAAAGAGGCTATTTTTTCCATACTCCTAGAAGTAAGGAATAGCCCATGCAAAAGAATAACTCCTTCGGCCTTTATCACCATTACTCGATTATAGTACAATTAGTAGAAGTTCGAAGACTTAAGGTAGCTTCAAAGAACAGAAAAGTTCTGCTATTATTAATATATAAACCTCATTGCCCTACGGGACACGCCGGGGTGAAATAAGGTATTGAGATTGTTTGTGAAATAATTGGCGGCGATGTGGGTATGCCCCCAATTGTGCCCCCAGGATTGAATCTTGATTCAGAACAGAGATATACTGTTATTCAATTTAGCCCGATCTCACAAGTAATCGCACGTTGTCTGTTTATCATTTGTTCAACATGCTTCTCTGAAAATTTTTCGCAGATAAAGTCAATATGAGAGCTACCCACTAGGAAGCCATAATTTTCTTTTGTTAAAGGATCAGGGTTAATAATCTGAACTTTCCGGCCATCAATGCCAGTGTACTGCTGTAGATAGGGTAACGAATCCATAAAGAAACTACGTATAACAAAGTCGTCTTTGGCTAATCCAAGGCCAATTATATAAACATCATGATTATAACCAAAAGCCTGTGAAATCTTGTACCATACGGGGGCAATACTACGCACATCTTCTGACTTTCCAAAACCAGGAAGCACTAATAAGGGGCGCACCTCGCTTGTTAAAGGTTGGAAAGGATGCCAATTTACAAATCTGCGTAATTCATCGCAATGATATACTTCCTTTACCATCATGCCTTTGGCAAAATCAAATGATTTCCAATTAAGCAACTCCTTCTTCTTTCCCTCCCAATAGTTTTCACCTAATCGCCAGTTGATCGAACCATGTAGCTTCCAAATAGCAATACGATCTTGCTCTCCAGAGTAAGAATACGTTTTTCCAATGGCCTTTAAAGCATTTTCTAAAAGACAATCCCAGTTGAATGTAATTACTATATCTCCTGGAGATAATTGCGCAGCGAATTTTCGATATAATGCTGAAATAGCCTCTGGAGAAGGGGTTAATTCACAAATGGTTTTAGCTAGATAAAAACGCAATGCCAAATTCTCGCGTGAGCCATAATCACAATAACGCTCTCCCCCACCATGCTCACTTAATTCGATGTAGTGGAGAAAGGTCATAATTTCAGAAAATGGAAGTTTATCGAACTCTAGTGTTACAGCATTTTCTATGCCAAAGCAGGAGCGGACCTGGTTGCAGATTCTTTCGAATAAACCAGGACATTCTGCCCGAGATTTATCAATAGCTTTTTGCAATAAGGTCCCTGTCATAGGAATTCCGGCGTCGGCTGAAAAGCCTGCACCTAGCACAAAAACTCTTCGTGCCTTCACATACCTGCTAAAACTATCGTGCTCAGATTGAGATGTTTCAAAATCCGCCATACGAGTTCCTGGAATTTACTCTTCTGTATGCATAATCGTTTGGCTCTGGGTCTCCAATGGAGACTATGGGACAATACTATGTCGTCAAGAATCAGCAAGTGTTAATACTTTTTTCGTGCCGACACAATTTATCAATGATGGAGTTGAAAGGGAAGTCCTGAATTACTTCCATTCACCTCACCCGCGGCAACTCCTCCCACCTTGTCGTATAATGCGGCGACTGCGAATCCGATTTCGGAGCCCAGGAGTGCGTAAATCCCTCACTCGCAAAGAACACCGATCCACGGCCAAGCCGTTTGTTCAATCGATCCAGGGCTCGCATCAACAAGTTTGCTTTGGTGGAGTCCGCTTCTCCCAGTAAGCTCGTTTGCAGTTGTGATGCATCCTCGAACCCATATAGCAAGATGCCTGCCTTTTTGTAAGTGATGCCTTGCTTATACATTCGATCCAGCAACTCTTCGGACGCATGCAAAAGGCGACGCGTGTCGCTGGTGGCAACGGGAAAGGTCATGTGTTCTTCGCGGTGGTAATGCGTTTCGGACGAAGCGAAACGGTTGGTGTATATGCTGACGCTTAAACCTCGTGCCTTTTTGCCATATCCTCTTAGCTTCTCGGCTCCGCGTGTGATGAAATAGGCAATCGCTTCTCTTAGCACTTCCTTGTCGCGTACCGGGATTCCAAACGAGCGCGAGCAGATGATGGATTTTTGATCGTCTGTGTGGGTTTGGATGCAAGGGGTGCCGTTAAGTTCATACACCAGCTTTTCGCCTCCCACACTGGAAGCTTGACGTATGCGTTTGGGATCAGCTTTCGCGAGCGCTCCAGCATTGCCAATGCCCAGCGTCAGGAAGCGTTGATTTAATCCGCGCGAAATTCCCCAAATGTTGGTAAGTGGTGTTTCATTGAGCAAAGGTTCCCATGTAGCGGGAGTGCATAAGACAAAGACGCCATCACTTCGTTTCTTCGCATAATCTCCGGCGAGTTTTGCAAGCGTTTTCGTCGGTGCAACGCCGACCGAGACAGGCAGGCCCGTCCATTGCAGAATACGCGTGCGGATTTCTAAGGTACGTTGGGTAAGTGTGGCTTCATCCGTTTCTTCGAATTTCCCGAAGGCTTCGTCGATGGAATAAACCTCGATGTCTGCATTCATAGCACGCAGTATCAACATCACGCGCTTGGACATATCGCCATAAAGCGCAAAATTGGCGGAGCGTACGATGAGTTCGCCGCGTTCGATCAACTGCTTATAAGGAAAAATCGGTGCCCCCATCCCGATGCCCAAGGCTTTCGCTTCGTTGGAGCGCGCAATGGCGCAGCCGTCGTTGCTCGATAACACGACCACGGGTTTGTCTTTGAGCGAGGGATCGAACACCCGCTCGCACGAGACATAGAAGTTGTTGCAGTCGACAAGGAAGTACATGTTATAGTTCTCGAATCAGGCCTGTCACCACGCCCCAGATTTCGGTTTCTTCGGTGAACGGGATGGCGGGATAGTTGTGGTTTTCAGGCACTAACCACATGGCTTCATCGCGTAGCGTAAAGCGTTTGACGGTCAGCTCGCCCGCAACAGCAGCGATGACGATCTTGCCGTTGGTCGGCGTAACGCTTCGATCGACTACCAGAATGTCGTTCTCGATCAACCCAGCGCCGTTCATGGAATCACCGCTGACGCGCATGAGGAACGTTGCAGGTGGGTTTTTGACTAGGTGGCGGTTGATATCAAGCGAAAGCTCCATGTGATCATCAGCAGGCGAGGGGAAGCCTGCGGAGACGGTAGAGGTGTAGAGGGGTAGAGTGTTGCTCATGATAAAGCCAAAGGAGGCAGTTGCCTCACGTGTTGGAGGGGTGATGTTTATTATTTAATATACATCGCGAGAAAAGTGTTTGCACGCAAATATCAGGTTGCAAACAACAAAACAAATGATTTAGCTTTCAGAAAACCAAAGGCTTATTCAGGCACCAGTCCAAAATACTTTTTGGCATTTTCCCGAATAGCGCTAATTTTCTCAGAAAAAGTTTGTTTATCGGAAGCATATTTCTCTACCCAGGTTTTTGTGAGTTCGGCTTCACGTCTTACCAGCTCTTCTGTCTTTCTTGTATCGTTCTGAGATTCGCCAGGATAGCGGTATTTCCAAGGTAAATAGTCTTCGTAGGTATCCTGCAAAGCGCGAGCACATGGAACAGGTTGTGCTTGTTGCTTTGTCTCTTTCCCCTCTTTTTTATAGCTACCCATCGACATGGGCATCATGCCACCACCGAATTGTGTTTCATACTCTGTGTGAGATAGTGCTTTTTTCCAGCTCATTTCGTTCGCAATGACTAAATCCAGGAGCATCGGGTGCAATACAAGAGAAGAGGGGTTACGAACGGCTTCTGTCCCGAACAATAGATAGGCCACATTAACCAAATTTTTGCGGAGAAGCTTAAAGTCAGAAGAGGTTAGTGGAACGGGATTTCCATTTTTATAGGTTAAGGCCGCAAAACCATCTCCTTGTACAATGCTCTTAATAGCGCGCGCTAAAGTGGGATCGCCTATTTTAGTCTTATTTTTTGCTTCTAATCCTCGATTTATATTTTCACGCAACTGGGTAAGTTGGTCAGCAATATCCTTATAATTAGCAAGGTTATTTACGAGATCTGTACGTCCGCCCCGCTTTGTAATTTCATGGGTCTCTAAAGCAAGATAATCTAGATTACCAAATCGCCAACTTCGATGATACATCTCTCCATCAATATGCTGACCTTGCTCGGCTTGCATTTGCCTTACTGCTCTTCTCTCCGAGCGGTTGGATAATCGTAGATTTGCGAGATGTGAAACGCCTGTAGGAGATTCAAATGTATAGGTTTGTGGGAGCGTTTTCCGTTCGAATTTATCGAGAACTTTTCCACGATCAGCATGGAGATGCTTAATAAATGCTTCTTCTAGGTCAGAGATGTCTGTTAGTTTTTCTGCCATTTCAGTTTTAAGCGTGGAAACATTGCAGATTATATAGGGCTTTAGTAATTCTGGATGGTTTTCATACAATGCTTGTAAGTGGGGTTCTTGGGGAATAGCTGTAAAAGAATATGCTTCGATATGGCCATTGTTTCGAGTAGGGATAAGATACAATTGTTTATTGTTCTCTTCATGAAGGTATTTTTCTAGTTTATATCGCGCAACCGTGGTTGTACTTAAAACATTTGTGATATGATTGCGCCTATTTTCAGCGGTTGCTTGTGCGAATAAATATTTTTGAAGTGGCGTGAAATTCTGCGTATTAGTATGCGCTTTTGCACGTCTCTCCTTAGCCAAAAATTGCCAGCCATCCTGCCCAACAAAGCCTTGTTGTTTTAGCCAGTTTATTTCCGCATTCAAATTTGGCACTAATGCACGAACAATCGCATTATTGTTCGTCAGGCTATCAACTGTGAAATTCTGAGTAGTATTTTCTAAAGCGGTAACATCTTCTTTAGCCAGAAATTTATCCAGTGCTTTATACAAAATGGTAAGTGCCTTAGATGCAGTCTCTTCCTTGAATAGGGTGCGCTTATCCTCTAAAAGTGTCTCTACCGTTTTATTAAAGGTTTTGGGATGGCTATCGAGAAATGCTTTCGCAATGGTGTTGCAATTCTCTTTATGATGGGAAAGGGATAAAACACTTTCCACAGTTTTACGCACAGAAGTCCGCACCCACTTCGTAAAATCCTCATCAGAAGGTAAGGTAGAATCAGCTAACAGCTCGCGCTTCTTAGAGTAATACTCAGCACTCACCTCTGGAGAATAAAGTAACTCCACGCCTAACATATGCGCGGCAGCTGAATAACCTTCTTGATCTACCTCAGTATAAGCAGGGTTTTCTAGATACGCCTCATGCTGGGCTTCCAAATCATAGTTTTCCCGTGCTTCTGATACGCCTTCCTCGTCGGAAGAATCGTCAATGTCCCACTCAATACTGGTTTTGCTCATGGTGATTGTCCTGTTTATAGCGTTTGTGTTTTAGAAGAAAGTAAGTTTTAGCTGCAAGCCTAAGGTACTTTATCATATATTTTTATACCAACTAAAATAGGTCGTCTAAAAGATATCAATTATTGCTTATTTTCTCTACCAACTGTTCCACACATTGATCAGCTGCCATATCTAGCGATTCTTTAAGTAGTTTTCCATCATTGGCGATGAGTTTGTTATGGGTTAGGCCAGTATCAAGTTTGTTAGGGTATGTGGTGGAGCATCGGAGCTTAACAATAGGGGTATGACGATTTGTACTTTCTCGCACAGTAAGCTCTGCAGTGTAGTAGATCTTATAGGTAGCCGTGATGTTAGATGTCATGCCCCAGTGAATTGTCTTAACATCCACCAGCAGGTCGAAATCATTCGCTGATTCAAGATTACCCTTATACTTTAGCTGATATTTCTGGGCTAACTGTTTTGCAACACCTGCACTTACCTGGTCCGCAGGATTGGGAAGTTCGTTAAAAATTCCGTAGCGGTAGCTTTCCACAAATTTATGGGGAATTAAAGCTGGGCCTCCCAAGGCACCCGAAGTTGCGCTCGCCAAAACATTTAAAGTAGTATTGGTTGCCACATCTTCAAATTTTTCAAAATTGAATCGGGGCGTGCCTCCGCTGCCAAAATGGACAACTGTTTTGTTGTTCATCTGCTCCAGGCGTTTATGATCGACGATTGTTTTGGTGCAAGCCGATGAAAGTAAAAGCATAACCAATGCGGTCGTGATTCTTAAAAGCATGTGATTTTCTCCAGTTTGTCTCATTACACCACCTCAAAATCCGAACCATTCAGATTTCCTGCCGCTACCCCAAGCAAAGTAATACTATCCCCATTTCCAAGGGTTAGAACAGTATTAGCACCCTGCTGTTGCAAGTGTACAAGCGGATTGAAGCCTGCACCAAAACCTTCTAAACGAATGCGGTCAAGTGCATCATAATCCGTAATCATGTCTGCGCCATCGCCCACACGGAAGGCGAAGCGATCGGCTCCGGCACCGCCAGTTAAGCGATCGTTTCCTTTATCGCCATAAAGCGTATCGTTGCCTAAATCTCCGAAGAGTTGGTCATCATTCTGACCACCACGAAGCAGGTCATTCCCCTGACCGCCGCGGACAGTATCATTGCCGATGTCTCCATAGAGTTGATCGTTTCCTTGGTTTCCATGGAGTGCATCGTTGTCCTTACCACCGCGGATGCTATCATCCCCCGCCATTTCCGGTAAGTTGGTCATTGCCTTCGTTACCTTGAAGGATGTCCCGTGCTGCGCCCCCTTTGATTATATCGGAGCCGGTGCCGCCGGAGAGTTGGTTCGTTGCTTGGGATGTGCTGTAATCGATCACGTCATTACCGCCTGTGCCTGTGACCACGCTGCTTGTGCTAGGATTGCTTGTAGTGATCGTGCTGCCCGGTGTGCCACCCGCGCTTGATCCCCCGCCACCCGGAGTAACCACAACAGGGGGAGGGGGAAGGGTCACGTTGCCTGCAAAATGCTGCGATCCGAGTTGTTCTGGACGGATGCCTTCAAGCAATATTGTCTGATCACCGATCTCGACCAATGTTCCCGAAGCTTTATGCCAAAGCTGTACTTTATCAGCTCCGAATTCCCAAACATCGCGCATGGTGTAGGTTTTCACGACCGCAGCACCTGCGCGGGTGATATCGATCACGTCTTCGTTCAGGTTAAAATCAGTAATAACTTCAAATCCACCGGCATTAGGTTCGATGATGAACGTGTCTCGGCCTGTGCCACCGGTCATCACATTCTGGCCAATGCCGCCCTGGATGATGTCATTCCCTGCACCACCGAAAATACGGTCATCGCTCGCACCACCGAGCAAGGTATCATTGCCATCTGGACCGGTGCTATAAAACTCATGCGGACCGCCTTCATAATTTTCCCCTACTGGGACTGGACGATCTCCGCCATAAATCAAATCATTTCCTTCGCCGCCTTCGATCCAATCCGCGCCGGCATTGCCGTAAAGATCATCGTGATGGCCTTTGCCGTTGATGTAATCGTCTCCAGCGCCGCCGTAGATCTCATCAGGGCGTGCATTCCCGTTGGTCGTTAAACTGCCGTCCCCACCAAACAAGATGTCGTTCCCATCCCCGCCATAAAAACGGTTCCAGCCATTATAGCCCAACATCACGTCTTTTCCGGCTGCACCGTGGATATCTTCCCATTCGGAATCGGAGTGCATCACATCATCGGAAGTACTTCCGTTGCGGTAGGTCCATTTGTCGTCGCGGATGCCAATAAAATCGGCGAGCGTATTGATCGGGTCGCCTAGAAAGTCATGGATCTTATTGTGGGTGAATTTACCCGGTTCGATGATCGTGGTTTCCAGGAAATCCTTGGAGATATTGTGTAGGTCTTTCAGGCTTTCGAAATTCGCATCGGAAAGGTTCGGGTCGGTTGACATCTCCCATACAGTGGAATGGAAATCTTTGATGCCTGTCCACATGCCTTCGTGCGCATCTGCCACTTCGCCCCAGAGTTCTAAGAGCTCTTCTCCAGCTGCAATCGCAACAATGGTTCCTATTACCATACCAACAAAGGAACCAACCGCGGTTCCAACTCCAGGAATCGCAGAACCAATGGCTGCGCCTGCGGTACTGAAGGCTTCCACAATCATCGCGGAAGCAATACTCATTGCGACAATTTCTCCTGCAGTGCTGTCATCCATTAGAGCATCGAGATCCAGCTTGCCGCTTGCGACGCTTGCTGCAAGGTTGACTGCAATCTGATAGAAAGAAATGCCAAGTTTTGTGCCATTAACTGAGGCAAAATTAAAGGTAGTGCCTTGGACTAGATTCGCAGAAGTGTTTGCTCCCCAAATATAATCCATGGTTTGTGCATAAATTTTCCCAATGGTAAGGCTATGGAGGGCATCCCCGGCTGTTTGGACGATATCGTCTGTGCTTTTGCCTTGTGAAAGATCTACCAGTATTTGGGCAGCAATTTGAGTAAATACCTGCTGTAGCCCGTCGATGATTTCTTGCAAGGTCGGATCATTCTGCAATCCTTCGATGCCTTTTTCTGACATTAAGTTTAAGGCATTGCCCATGCTGAAGGTGTCTTCTTCTGCACCGCCGATTGCTACGAGATTGCCTTCGGAATCCATCTGATAGCGATTGTTGCTAGTGGGTGGAATGTAATCCGCATCGTTATCGATTGGAGAAATGATGTCAAATTGACCATCCGCACCCATTACATAAGCAAGCCCGTTGCTTAGGATCATATCGCCCGTTTCCATGCTCTGCACTGCGTTAAGCAGGACGTTGTTATCCATATCCGGGTTGTAGTAGGTGAGTTCAGAAGGTGGGACGTATGATGCGTCATTGTCGAGTGGGAGGTTGGGATCAACCTTAATAGCAACATCGCCGCTGCGGAAGTAAAGCTCGTTATTGTACCAGCCGTAGCCGCCTTGGGGGAGGGAGTGAATGAAAATGTCTAGTGGGTGAGTTTGAGCCAAAGTAGATTCAGAAGACTCTTTGGGAGGCCCGAATCGATCACCAGCCATAATAGACTCAAGAGTGAGGCTGTGAACATTATTGTTGCCATTTGGAAATGTTCCCAAAAGAAATGGTCTGTTTCCTTCCACCGTTTCAAAAATTCCCGGGGTAGAAACAAGGGAATGAGCACTGGCGCTAATAGCAGTACTATCAGGACTCGTGTTGGTTCCGGAAACTTCCGAAGCCACGTTGTGAATTTGTCGATCTGCTTCATCTATATATCCTTCTACGCTTTTATATACACTGCTCGCAACGTCCTTTATAGGCTTATCTGCAGCAACGGAGTAAATAACTGTACCTGCTGTTGCGGTTAGACCTACAACAGCAATAGTTGCTCCAAAACCTAGTCCTGCAGCACCTGCAAGTGCGAGGCCACCCAAAGCAGATAATTCTGTTGCGCTCCATGATACCAAGGAATCTGTGGTAGCCACAAACGTAGCTTCTCCCACACTTCCGCCACGATCAATTACTTCATTAACTGTATGGTTGACAGAATATCCCGTACCAATGCCTCCCCACATTTTGGAAGATAATTTCAAGCCGGCACCGTTGATATCAGTTTACTAAACTCTTTTGCAGCTCTATCAAGCCAAGCACTTTGGCCTGACATAAAAGAAGTCATGGCATCTTGCGCCGTAAAACCATCATCCGTTTTGGTTTCATACAGCGACACTCCCTTAGGCAATACAGTATACTGCCCGCTTGTTTCGAGGTTCACTCCATATTCCAGGTTATGGGTATTGATGGCTACAAACGTATGGGAAGGATCTTGTACTACAAATGGATCATTATTAATCCAGCTCATAACATTGCTGGCTGTTGCACCTTTAATTTCAAGATGGTACCCGCTGCCCAGGCTTACCTGTACATCCGAGCCATTTTGGATTACTTGTGTGTTTGTAACGGTTCGGTTTCCAAATCCCTCCAGCATAATCACTGGACTTTTGCCAGTGGGAAGGGTGTCGAGTGTATCAATGACGAATGTCCCGCCCGCAGCCATTTTATCGGCGCTTACGTGATACACTGTGTGCGTGCTGAGTAAGGTTGGCTCTTGGGGAGCGCGAATTCCCTGCAATTGATCTAAGCGGATTTCATCGGCACTGGCTCCGCCAATAACCACGCTTTTTCCTTCACCAAAGCTAATTTGCGTATCATTCCCTAGCTGGCTTACGCCGATATTTGCAAAGGAGATGCCTGCTATTCCAGAAAAATCAATGATATGGAGCGGATTATTGGGATTAAATCCATCAATCATCTGCACCGAACCAGCGGGAAGTGTGCCATCCACATGGAAAATCTTTGCCTCTAAATGCCCGTATTTATTGGTGAGGTTAACCATATCGAGCGTGGAGGCGTGGGTGATGTAGGAAATTTCCCCTTGGTTTGCGACGATTTCGTGGCGTGTTCCGGTTTGTAGAGTGGTGACGAGCTGCCGATAACTGATCCGGTGTGACTCCTTTAATCGTGAGCGTGCGGTCAGGGATTGCGGGAGGTTCAGGGAAATCAGGGATTTCAATACCAAGCGCTTTGGCTGCATCAATTGTTGCAGCCATTTCTTCCTCGGTTGGTCCGGGAAGGCCGCCAAGATTGATCACCGTATCGCCGTTTACTTCCGTAAGCGTGATTTCTTTTAAGCCGAATTCGGAGAGGTTGATAACGTTGAACGCTTTGTAAAGATCGCCGTTCGCGTAGTTCGTTGTAGTAAAGTCCTCAATCACATAATGCTGGATGTTGGAGGTGACTTGTTCGGAATTGACGGTGTTTTCGATGCGTGAGAACAGTGCGCCGGGCTTGTACACATTGAGTGTTTTGTACGCAGACCACACGCCGAGTAGATCCTCAGAACTTAAATCACCGGCTTGGATGCCTTCTAAGATCACATCCTGGCCGTTGCCAAGGTCAATGCGTGCGCCGCGTGCGGTATCGTTGATATTGATATCATCGAAGGTTTCGATGTCCGTGAATTCGCGGATATCGACTTTCTCTTGCGGTTGATCAAGTTCCAGATCCGTTACGGTATCACGACTGTTGGCTTCAACCTTGATAACAAATCGGTCACCACCAGTGCCGCCGGTTAGCGTATCATTGCCTAAATCACCTGCAAGCGAATCATTTCCAGTCCCGCCGTTAAGGCTATCATTTCCACGTCCGCCGCGTAGCGTATCTTCACCATTGCTGCCGTGAAGTGTATCATCACCTTGGTAACCGAGTACGTTATCGTTTCCGTCCCCACCATCAAGCTGGTCGTCTCCAAGATCACCAATCAGCAGATCTTGGCCTGCATCGCCGAATAGTTGGTCGTTATCCTTGCCACCCCGAAGAATGTCATTCCCATCGCCGCCCAGCAAAATGTCCTGGTCTTGTCCGCCATGAATAGTGTCGTTGCCGAGATCGCCGTAAAGGACGTCATTTTCTGTATCGCCGCGCAGCCAGTCATTATCTTGGCCGCCGTGAATGGTATCATTCCCGCCCGCGCCTATAACCGTATCATTGTTCTGATTGCCGAGCATAAAATCGCCGGCAGACGTGCCTGTTAGCACCTCCGCGGCATCCGTTCCCTGGATGGTCGCCATCTCCCTTACTCCCTATGCCGCCTGTGTGGCGGTTGCTTTCGTGTTCTTGTGTGTGTAATGAAGGGAAATGCAGAAAATTCGGTCACTTCTCCCCTCAAGCCGTGGCGGAGTTTATAGCACACGTATAGAGGGTGTATCAAGTGGAATAAGGCAACATAAATTGCAATTTTGGATTGATTTTTCATCTTAATTATCCCACTAATTCCTGTACCTTTACCTTCAGCACACAGGCAATCTTGAGCAACTCATCCAGTCCGATTTCGTTTTTACCGAGTTCGTAGTGATCGAGTAGGGGGCCTGAGATGCCGGTAAGCTTGGCCAGTTTTTGCAAAGGTAGTTTTTGCTTGCTGCGATGGTGATGGATATTCTGGCCGATAGTGAAGCGCAGATGGCGCAATAGATGGGTGGTGTAGGTCATGTTTTCTCTCCTATGATGTCGGGAGTCTAGAAAACACGCCGTTAAACGTGTGTAATGTATTTCCCTTGCGGGTATTTTATTCCACCACACTCCCGACACAGGAGATCATGCTCGTAATCCGATTTCTTTTCTTCTATAAATTTGTGCTAGGTTTTTGGAAAGATACGCGAGCCCTTCGCTTTTAACGGGCTGCAAAGCACCGCTTAGGTCTGGAGTCACGTCGCGTTCGGTGCGGCTAGTAGCAACGGCATATCTGAAAACCTGACTGCACGTTTGCAGGAGTCGATGGGCAAGATCATTGGTGCCGCGCGCTTCGACTTGGCGGATGGCGGCCAGTACCTCGGCAGGTTTAATCGCCTTAATCGGGCGGCCTCCGATGGTGGGGAATATATCGGCCTCCAGGCGTCGCATGATACGGGCGGCATGGACTGGCTTCCAGGTGTGGATCTTCTGTTGATGCCATTCCCGGGCGATATTCTCGAAATTGTTTTCGTAATCGACTTTGCGCTCTAGCTTTTCGAGCTTCTTTTGCTCGTTAGGGTCTTAGCCGTTATCGAGTTTCTTCTTAGCAAGGCGTCTTTTTTCTCGTGCATTTTGAAGGGAGGTGTCTGGAAACACACCAAAAGCCATGCGTTTCTCTTTTCCATTGAAGCGGTATTTAAACCGCCAATAAGTGCCCCCGGCTGGGGTAACTTCTAAATATAAGCCATTCCCATCAAACAAACGGTATAATTTGTCTTTAGGCTTGGCGGTCTTTAAGGCTATTGCGGTGAGCTTCATTTAAACCTCGCTTTGCTGTTCAGGTAATGTGGCTAGGAATGACTTAAGCGCCTCAACTTGAGGCATGGTAAGGGAGATGATCTGCTTTCCGGTCTCGATTATAAGCTTACCGTTTTCCTGCATTTCTATGCGGAACAGTGCTTTCAAAGCGGCGGGTTTTACTCTGTTTTTGGCTTGTTCCTGTTTATCAGCGCTAGGATCTATGCCTTGGGAAAGCTGAAGCTTGGCTTTACCTCTGCCTTCGATTGCTTCGTGGAGTGAAATTTTAGGATATGCCCCAGGGATAGAGTCTTTTGTTTCCCCATGAAGCGGTAGTTATATCTGAAATATTTCCCCCCATTAGGACTTATAAGCACAAATAATGCGCCGCCAACTCTGAGCTTATAGGATTTTACTTTAGGGATAGCCGTATTGATTTGGGAGTCGGTAAGTTTAGCTGGGGGGCATATTTTCTGCCTAATCTATTTGTTTCCCCAAATGTTTCCCCAAAATAACCGGATTGGGTAAAACGCGTTTGGACACCTTAGGACAACAAACTAGAGTAGGAGTGCTGTAAAATCAAGGAAATTTGCCCTACGGGACACGCCAAAGTGAATTAAGCTTTTGATTATGCGGAGTATCGGGTTGGTGGAGAATTCAAAAGACCAACAAAAGAACCAACAGATTGTGTTTTGTTAGCTAAAAGAGAGGTTGCAGAGTGCAACCTCTCTAGAGAAATTACTATATCCCGAGCAACTGTTCAACCCGTTTAGCGTCTCCTGTTCTTCCATGTGCATTACCGCCTTGAGTAAGCCATTGGTCAATGTTTGTTCCGGATGATGACACAGAAACTAAGTTCCTATCACCATTATTTCCAACTCCAGAACGTGTAGGTTTAGGCGGATAAACAGGTTCTTCAGGCTCGCTTGGATAACAAGGCCCACAGAACCTAAATTTGAGCCTAGCAAGGCTATCTTTTCCACCGCAACAATAATAATACACCAGGAACGATACAGCACAAAAGGCGATTGCTGCAGGGATTGTATAAGCCGCAGAATCTGGAGCAGTAGAAGAGCTTTTAGCAGGAGGTGTACTTTGAGAAGGAGTGGAGGCTTGTAACAAATTCCTACCAGTTCCTTTAACGTGCGGAAACAGTGTTTGTGTAATGTCTGATCCTTCCACATCTGAGAGAATACTTTGCATAGAGGAAGCATCTAGCGATTGGCTAAGACCTAAACGGGACATTGCCTTTCCAAGCTCCTCAGGTGATAGTCCTTTGAGGAAATTAACCCCTTCATTCATGATGCCACCTAACGCTTCCCCTAGGGCTGCAGGAGAATTCCCGGTTTGCATCGTCAGTGAAGCCAAAGTGGTTTCAAAAAGTTGAGTTAGAGCCTGAGGTGCCTCAAAACGCTTGAGAATAGCACGTAAGGTGAAACCCATTGCACCACCTGCGGCCATGTTTGCTACAGCACGAGGAATGGAGGTAGAAGGAGGAGCTTTATGGTTTGCCTCTAAGTACCGAATACCTTCACGTTTGATTGCCCTGGAGGACAGGTCCTGCCTTCCATTGCGCAGAGCATGTGTTAATTGACGATTGTCTGAAGATAATGCCGAATAGTTAGGCAGCAAATTATCTACAGTACGGGCAATGACATAAGAGCTTAGTCCCATTGCCGCACAACGGAATAAAGGTTTTATGGTTTCGGGAACTCCTAATGTATCGGAAACCCCATCTGCCAACGTTTCAACGATGGGAAGAGAAGCTATAGCTGTTCCTCCCGCAAGCAGTGTTTTTACAATGGCCTGTCCCCATTTGCCGGATTGTTCGTAATACGATTTAGTTTTCATTTGTTCTCTCCCTTAGGTAATAAGAAACTTTCTATGGTTATTAAGTATTTACTGTTCATGTCCAGAGTTACCGCCGCCACCGGAATAGCCACGAGAACTATCGCTGCTATTGCGTGAATGCCATCCTCCACCAGAATGGCCTTCAGAATCCTGTCCGAAACTAATACTCAGCTCTTCCATGCGTTCATTAATCTCATCTATCTCTTCCTGCCAATCTAACATATCTTGGTTATATTGCCTTGTAAGAGCATCGCGGGTATCTCGCCAATCTTGGAGTTCCCGCTGAAACTGAGCTTCAGCTTGTGCTGCAGCCTGTGCCTCGAATGCTTCTTGTTCCCTCTCGTCAAATCTGTCGGCAAACGCCTCAATAGCCTCAAATACATCCGAAGCATCGCTTTCAGAAATGCTTTGCAAGCGATCAAGCAACCCCTCTTTCTCATCATCGTGCAAATAACGGCTTTGAGTAATTGCCATTTCGACGACCTTTTCTGCGCAGAATGCCATTTTCTCCTCCGGCAAAGGTTCTCCGCCGTGCGCATCCTCCCAACGTGACCAGGAGTCAAACATATTCTGTTTGCCTTCGTCATTTAGGAACGGAATACGCTCAATTTGCTGCCACAATTCACTATTATGTGCGGTGATTTGGGCTGCAGCATTCTTCACAACTTTATCCCACTGTGCATCGGAAAGAGGTCCTTTTTGTGCCTCAAACGCTGCGATATCATCGAGCAGCACTTGCTGTTTTCCAGGGGTGAAGACATCATAATCCGCGAAACGTCCTGCGTGTGCTGAGGAGATCGAAGGTGCGGGTGAAGAGGTGATAGAAGGATCGTTCACAAAATCGCTTGATTCCGATGCGGAAACATCACGCCGGAAGGAAGGGCGGGATGGAAAAACCGGTTGATCCGGTAATGCATAGGAGATCGGCCGAATATCAGGAGAAGTCGGTATGACTGTTTCCTCTGAGGATGAAAGTTCTTCTTTCACCGGAGGTTTTGGCAAAGGCTTGGGAGCTATGCGAATGGAGGGAGCTTCCGGTATATCAATCACGGTATCCTCGGCGCTCTCTTCGTGCTGCCCCCATCCTGGTGGCTTCGGTAAAGGCTTCGGAGTGGTACGAACCAGTACTTCATGCACACTTGCTTCTGCTTCCGATGCATAAGGGGAGCCACTCAGCGCATCTAATGCGCTTTGTACAGGGTCTTCACTTTCTGATTTCGTACGAGAAACATGAAAAATTCTGACTTCTTCTGACGCTGTGGAGGATTCGCTTACGCTTTGTGTAAACCGTTCACTGGAAGAAGCACTTTCTTGAGCATCATAATAAGTGCGTGGCGCACCTTCACCTGAGCTTGTGCCGGAGCGTTGCGAATTTTCAGCGTTGGAGTGTAAAGCATTACGTTCCGATACCGTGGCGGACTCGCTTACGTTTGTAGAATATAGTTCCCGCTCACTGGAAGAAACACTTTTTCTTATGTAAGTACGCGGTGCGCCTTCTCCGGAATTCGTCCCAGAACGCTCAGCGCTTTGGGCTTCAGAACGTGCAACAGAGGAGGATTGGGTGGATAGTTCTGATGCTAAATAATCAGACTCGTGGCCGCCTTGGATACTCTCTTCACCGGAGTATTCAGTTTGTGCCGCATCACGGAACATCTTCAACACAGCACTGTGAGGGATTTCTTCTTTATTTTCCAATCTTTCCATTAGTGCATCGGTTAGTTCATCTGCGACCTCAGGTGAGAGCATAGAGAATTGTGCGATGATGCTAGATAAATCGTTAGGGCTGAAGGGTCTGGATTTCTCTTCCGATTTTTCCTCTTTAGCCACAGAAGCAGCTTCTTCACCGTATCCGCCAAGGAAGCTATTAACTAGAAAATCCTGCTGTTCCTGATTTAATCGTTTTATTGCTATGTAGCTATCCCAATAGCGCTGATTGCTAGTATAGGATATGAAATCATCGTACCCCGCTGTTGACCATGTGCCAACGGGAGTTGCATTCACCACAAGCTTGCCTGTCACAGGATCAAAAGCATCCACGAAATTTTGCATGGAGTGCTGGTGGAAAGAGAAAGCAACATAATCAGCACCAAGGTTAACGCCCGCGTTATCATGAATATCGAACGGGAAATCAAGCCGTAAGTTGCTGCCCACATGTTCATTAGCCATATTAACGAGGTTTGGTGCTGCATTGAAAGTGGTGATATTTGTCTTGGCATTTGTCATGGCATTGCGCGGGAGAGTGCCATCATCAATCATATCTTGGATGATTGGTTTGGTGCCGGGGCTATCGAAACTTGTGGCTTTTACGTTATCTTGAGCAGCACTGAGTTCGGCTAACGCACCACCAAGTGAGTGACCAGAGTAAGTGATGGTTGTTCCAGATGAGGCTTGTTGTTTAACGAAAGTGTTGAAAGCTTGGGCGCTGGCAAATTGATCGGGAAGATTGCCGATGAATATTTGGGCATCATCATCGAAATCAATAAGAGTTTTTGGCTCTGTTCCCCGATGAACAATGACAATCTCATTTCCTTTTTTAAAGGCTGCACCGAAATAACCACCACTATCATTGGTTGTATTTGAGGCAACGAAAAATTCCCAGCCTTTTGGTAAATTATAGCCCTTATTAGGCTTATTCAGAACCGGATCTTTATAAACTTCATTACTTAGAATTGCGTATTCTGCTGCAGTAACCATTTAATTTACTCCCAACTAATTAAACCATAAAAACACTGAGTTGCACCACCAGCCCTACCGAGCATGCAGTAAAAGACTAAAGACGCCATAAGTAGCAAAAACAATAAAATAAAACTGATCCATAACATCACGATAAGAAACCTTCCCCACGGCCCTTTTTCATCAGCTTTCGAGCCTAGGTAGAGCGAAAAAGGCAGATAAATTAACCAAAAAGGCAAAACAACTGCCAGACTATCTCCAACCTTCAAGAAACTGGATAGATAGTCCGAAAATATAACAACCCCTGGAGTATTTCCCCCTACAATCCAGATCCAGAAGACTTTCCAGAAGTTTTCTTCGCCCTTGAGGCTGCGCTTAATGAATGTGAGCATTGGCTAGACCTTTTTGCTTAGAATTGCATATTCTGCTGCTGTAACCAAATGTGCAAAAAAGCATTTTAATTTTTGTAAGAACATACATTTCCTTATGATTCTTTTGGGTCTTGTTCCGCAATCATTCTATTAATTCTTTCCTAAGAGGAGTAAAGTTTATAACGGAACTTCGTTAACATTTCGTTAATATCGATTGGTGGCGACTCATATTTTTGTAGGTTATACAGTAAGTTATGTCATCCTTAGGTTTTATAAGATTTTCAGAATTTAACAGCGGGTTGATTTGGGTGCCATAATTCAGCTCATTAGTCTTGGAAAGTTAAAGGTTATAAATCTAAGCAGGATTATATCTACCACCAGCACGCCGTGCTCCGATGCTTTTATGTAAGGATGTAATTCGAGGGGAGCTTTTGGGTCAGCAATGACGACTTCAGCTCCCGCATGCGCTTTGGCTTGCAGGGAGGTAAAATAACTGGAATACCAAAAGATAGCAAAGCATCAGCCGAATAAACATCTCCCTAAGGTATGTTTATTCCTTTAAGAGCTGCCCGAACATACAAGTGGTGGCTTGTATAGATTATCGAGCTATTGCTTGCCTTTTTTGACTTGCATTCTCATTCAAGGTTGAAGTTCGTACTGAATAACACCTTTCTGAATCCACGTTTAATCCTATGTGTTTTCTTAGTTTGAGCTCATCTTTTGCTTCTGGAGCTATCTCTTTCATCAATGCTATAGCTTCATCTTTTGTCATGTAACGGCCATCATTTCCTAAGAATCTAACCGTATAACCTGTTATTCCTTGCCGCCTGTCTGACGTAGATATATCGACTATGGCCTTCCAATCATGCTTCTCCTTGTGAGACTCATTCATCTGTTTTGCAATGAGTTCACAAGCGCTTTTTGCTTTTTCTATTTGCACTGGGTCTCTTGGATTTATTTGCTCTAGTTTTTCACGTCGCTTTTTAGCTAAATCAGCTTCAACTTCTTCTACCTCTGTCGGTTCCGTAGCGTCTGAAGCCTTGAGGGAAGCAATACAGCCTTCCATGATTCGTGCATTTGATTCTTCAAGTAATTCTGGATTTCCGAGAAAATTTACATTTTCTGCAACACGCTTCCTTTTATTATTAAAATGTGGCATCTTTGTAGCTCCCTTTTTCTCTAATGCTTTGGCAAGGTTACCTGCATCTGCAGTGCAACCAGGTAGATGACCTTTTACAGAAATTACGCAAGAAATGCAAGTAAAAGGTGTATAACTTCTCCATACAGGTTAATAATTAAATCTTAAGCCCCTACGGGACACGCCGGGGTGAAATAAGGCGCTGAGATTGTTTGGAAAGTTTCTGGCGGCGATGTGAATATGCCCCCAATTGTGCCCCAGGAATGAATCTTAGGCAGATTTTCTTATGATTTTAGCACTAGGGTAAGCATTACTGTTGCATGGAATCTTCTTTTAATCAAAGGTATTTACCTTAAGACTCGTAAGGAGAGTGTTTGAACAAATAAAATTAGATGTTATGGTCGCTTGATCCAGAAGTAGTTGAGAAAAAATCGTGCCAAAACATAAACATTCAGCTTCAACCAAAGTGACGACCTGGACATCTGATAACTCTTGTCTAATAACGGATTCTCTGCTGCAACTAGGAAAAAAATCAAAATGTGACCATGAGTATTTTGGTATTTGCTTAGTTAAACCGGAATCCACTCAAAGCTCTTCCATATTCGGTTTTGCTGAATTTGTTACAGCTCTTGCTCTCTTAGTGGTTATTTATACAACAACGGATATTCGATACCGGTTTCGTATCGCAATCGCACCGATATCTTTATTTAAGCTGACATATGTACTTATCCTTCTAATAGGATTTGGAACTCTTCTGATAGATCTTTGGTTTGTCGAGCAATGGCTACTTCCTTCTTTCTTAGCCAATAAACCAATTTTACAGGCAATATTAGGTAGTATTTTCCTGTCGCTAGCATGTGTGTGGTTATACTACGCTTCTATAAATCCGCCTGTATTCGGTAAATACAACTATAAAGAATTTGCCGCAGAACTTTTTAGAATAATATTCAAAGGTTCAGATGATGAATTGACCGTTATTGCTGGTGAATTGATACGATCAACAAAATCACTAGTAAAATTAACTAGGCAGAATCTATGGAAGCCCCTGAAGAAGGAAGAGTTAAAAGGTAGTAGTAAAAAGGATAAACTTGATGTCAGCGAGTATGCTTACGATATTTTGCTGCTTATAGGTCATAGGAAGTTATGCCGTCATATTGTGTTATCTGCTCCAGGTACAGCCATAGCATTTTTCGAAGATATGATAGAAATGAGAAAGCTGGATATACCGATTGGGCAGTTTATAAGAAATACGGCCACAGAAGCGATACTGAATAAGGATTCAATATTATACCATGAAGATGAGGGGTATTATTCAGGGTTTATGGGGTATGTGAAGCCTTTCAGTAAAACCATTTATGGAAATTATTCTTTAGTAGAAGGGTTGGGAAACGATTCTCCATTGGATATTCATCATAATGTTGTTTGGAATTGGGATGCAGATCAATTTGCAGCTTATAGTAGGGTAGTCCTCATTACTCTGGAAAACTATATCGAAACAGGAAACTGGCATCAGCATTCATTTGTTTTATCTCGTGCTTTTGAAAAAATAATACGTTCGTGCAGGGATCTCTATAAGTTGAATAATATGAGCTCGGATTATTATGCTACAGATATAGCAAAACGTTTGAATGTTACTGTAGAGTTTATCGGAAGTGCCATTAATTTAATAGAAAAGAAGAGTCCACTACCAAAACCAATTTTATTGCGTCAACGAAAAAATTCCGTAAACCGAGTTGACATTTATGATCAGCTTGCGCATCTGATGTTTGAAATTATTGCGAGTGCTTCAGCGGTTACTTCACCAAGAGATACATGCTGGTCAATTCACTATGGTGCTGTATGGGGGGATTTCTTCAGCTTGGCTAATCAAGGAGATGCATGGAAAGTTGTCCACTTTAAGCTGCGACGGCTATTATATAATGGACTTACGGAATATAAAGAGTTTCTGAATGTTAGATCTGCGCGGGTTCTAGGATTTTGCTTAAATGTTATGGGGTTAGAAATCAATAAAAGTAGGAGTTCGGATAAGGGATATTATGCTCTTCACAAAGTGCTACTTAAATGGACAGCTGAAAATTTCTTAATACTAAGAAATGAAATACTACATATTGCTGATGCATGTCTTATAGGCAGTATCAGTTTTGATGCGCAGAATAGCAGGTTAGTAAAGACATTTGCCAATATCCAGAATCGTGAAGGGGCAAAACAATATTTGAATTTAGTTAAGCCACCACACAATTAAATGTATTTAAAAGATATAATTGAATTTCAGAGCAAGTAAACCCATCATTGTAGCTTGTGTAACTCGCGATGCTTAGTTATGTCGTTTGTGGAATTCTAAAACCAATGGTTGTGTATGCTGTTTTTAATTCTATAAAAAGTATGTGCTACGGTATGTAATGCGTTCTGAAAAAGAAATCCTAAATGATCTTGAAAAACTGTGCCAGTCTCCTGGATATGCGCATACAATCGCATTCTTGTGCTTTCGTGATAATATTGTTCATTTCAAAAATGAAATCAAGCCACAGGATTTAGACCATCTTAGGTCTTCTAACCGTTTAATTAGGACAGAAATCTCAACCCTAATTGGCCTGATGGTAAAGTCTCCTCTGAATTTAACAATTCCAACGCTCGACATAACACAGAAACATATTGAAGAAACAGAATGCCTCTTAAAAGAGCTGCATGGTGTAATGTTAGAGCCTTTCATAAGTATTATGAAAGCAGAAGGTTTTGACCCTCAAAAGGATAATCCTTTTAAATCTGCTGCGCTTCTTAGAGAGGCTATTTTTTACGGTGCAGAATCTGCTTATTCTTTCCAGTATCGAGATTTTTGTATCGAAAGATATCAAAAGGACAATCAATGGCTCGTAGTAAATAAAGGATTTAAAATTGAAGAAGCAATAGCTGTCATAGAAGGAATATTAGCAGTTCAGAACCAAAAGCTACATTCTATCTTGAGGCAATTAAGTAAGCAACCTGCCAGCAATCAAACGCTATTCCCTAGTTTTACATTTTCTCTGAAAGAGCTTACAGATGTAATACCGCTTCCTTTTGAGACGGTGAGAAACGTGATAGTTGCGTTCTCACTAACATCTTTGCCCTGCAACAAGGAATTTTGTGCAATAGGAGATTTCAATTTAACGAATGCTCGTCCGATTATTCCTATAGATAAGGAGCAATTTATACTATTTCAGGGATATAGTATTATGGAATCGGTTTATGAAAGCCCTTTCTATTGGATGGTTGAGGATAAGGACTATTTCGTAAAAGCTAAAGACAATAGAGGTGAATTTGCAGAAAACTTTTCTGAAAAGCGATTAAAGGTAGTTTTCGGCGAAGAATACATATTCAAAAATCTACGTTTTGTAGATAAAAAAGGTGAAGCAAAAGCAGAAATAGATGTTTTAGTAACCTATGCAGATCGTGCAATAATACTTCAGGCAAAATCTAAACGCCTTACTATAGAGGCAAGAAAGGGAAATGATAATGCTCTTCAAAAGGATTTTAAAGACGCTATACAGCGCGCATATAATCAAGGATGGAAATGTGCTAACCATTTATTAGATGGAAAATATTCTCTAATCGATAAGGAAGGAAACCCATTAAGTTTTCGCAAAAAATTTAAAGAAATTTTTATATTTTGTGTAGTTGCAGACCATTACCCCTCACTATCCTTTCAAGCTCACCACCTCTTAGAATATAAAAAGAATGAAGTAATTCGCCCTCCGTATGTAATGGATATTTTTTTTCTAGATGTAATGGCCGAATTCTTGAATTCGCCTTTATATTTTCTGAGCTTTGCACATAAGCGCTCGGAATACTTCAATAAAATTCTATCATCGCATGAAACAACTACTCTTGCCTTTCACTTAAAAAAGAATCTTTGGTTAGGAGAGTATGATGTATTTATGCTGGAAGATGATATTGCTCAGGAGCTAGATGTTGCCATGATGGTTCGGCGTGATGGGATATCCGGAAATGCTACACCTAAAGGGATACTAACTAATTTTATGAATAAACCTCTTGGAAAATTGATCGAGCAGATTAGTAACGTTGAGCATGA
The DNA here is from genome assembly GCA_021156175.1 of Rickettsiales bacterium. Classification (GTDB taxonomy): domain Bacteria; phylum Pseudomonadota; class Alphaproteobacteria; order Rickettsiales; family JAJNBL01; genus JAJNBL01. The sequence goes on along the minus strand of JAJNBL010000001.1, from coordinate 406,604 downwards.
TGGTGCACTTGATCTTGGTTTTTTTCTTTTAGAGCTTAGCGAGGAAACAGCTAATGAAACAAATTTTGGTATAAAGCAGGTTATCGATTTATCTCGAGGTGACAACCAACTCCATGATTTTTCTGTTGCAACAAACGATACAGGATTAACCGTACATTGTAGCTATTCTAATCCTAGCACTATGTTAACAAAGCTAAGAAAACACTGTGAAGGTAGAAAATATATACAAAAAGCTAATAGATGGTTCGGTATCGGTATACATGCTTTCTCTGAAAGAGCATTTGATATTATCGTTGCAAACACTTCTCCTTGGGAGCAATCGGATATTATGGATGAAGCTGTAGAAGGAATACGTAGTAAAGTTAAACACTACCAAAGCCTAAGAAATGCCTATAAAGGTCCTAAGAAGCGTGGAAGAAATGAGTTGTGTCCTTGTGGTAGTCGCAAAAAATATAAAAAATGTTGCTTATAAATGAAACTCGTTAACGCACTAATTATATTTTTTCGGAAGGTTATCTCATACTATTGGCAACCTCAGGTATTATTGGCATCGTACATCTTTGTGTACTTTGTAAATCAGAGTACTACTCAGAACTCCCCAAATGATTGGCTTGGTAACGGCTGGGAGTTAGTGGTTCGAACAATAGAGGAAAATGCTTATGTAATATTTTTTATTAGTATACTGCTAATTTCCTTGATGTCAGAGAAAATACTCTTACTTGAATCTCGTTATATCAAGACAAAGAGAGAGGCAAAAAAACCTCCATATCTTTTTGTTGATGCTTTGTATCATTTTTCTCTTTTTACTCTCATTTTTTATACATTTAAACCCATTGAGCTTGGTATATTCGAAACACACCCATCTATTGTTGTGGGGGCTATAGTACTATTTATGGCAACAGTAGCACTGATTTCTGGTGTAGTTGGGGGAGCATTAATATGCGTAAAGAAAGTATTGGGGTTCCCGGGCAGAAGATCGGGATATAATTTCATCAAACCTATTATATCCTCCCTACACCAAGAATTTGGTTATAAAGTCTTTTTCCCATATTTGAAGATTCTGACATTAATAGTATATGACGAGATTAGATGTTATCTCGTTTACCTTCTTAGTCTTTTTTCCTATTACCCAAAAAACAAAAATATCAATGCTTATAAAAAGGAAATACATGAAATTCAGACTGAACAATTTGAAGTGATTAGTAAGGAAGAAAAAGGCCTTTCTAAGAGTGATAAAATTGCTAGGTATTTTAAAAAGATTTTTTCTTTTTCAAGCAGCCCATTTTTAGTTGATGAAGTGAATAGCAGTGTAGATTATTTAAATAGAAAGGCTGTTGTTGAAAGACTTTTTAAAGTAATCCTTAATTCAGGATATACCTCTTCTAGTGCCAGGATAGCGTTACATGGAGAATGGGGAGAAGGAAAAACACATGTCATTAGTAACTTGATAGACAAAATAAATATTGAGGCTCGCGATAAATTCATCATTATTTCGGTTTCTGCCTGGGCATATCTGGGTGAGGAAAAGAGTAACACGGTGAATCTTGTAAAAGGGATTTATAGTGATATTCAAAGAAGAATAAACCAGGAATTTTATGTACCAGAATTTCAGGCCGCATTTTCTGAATACGTAAAAGCTATTGCAGGGGTTAACCTAAGTAGCCCTCATATACCGTTTTCTTTGAGATTATCTTTAAAAGATAATCTCAGCGAACAGACGACTAAAGACCTACAACAGAAAATATCTGATGCTATTGAGGGTATAGGTAGAAAATTACTGATAATTATCGATGATATTGATAGACTACATGCAAAGGAGATATTAGCTATATTCCAGATTGTTAGGGAGAATCTGAATTTTAAGAACACAGTATTTCTTTTGGCGTATGATCCAACAGAAGTCCGTAATCAGTTAAAGCAATCAAGCATAAATGAAAGCTATATTGAGAAAATAGTGCAATCAGAAATAAAACTACCTGAATATTCTTACCAGCAGATTGTGAAATATATACGATTTGAACTTGCCGAGAAACGTACAATGCTGGGGATACCAGAGTATGAGGATGTTGATCAAGACATGCTTCATGAAGCGATTGATGCTGTTTTTAATGGTGGATATAAATTTATCCGCCACTTTATCCGTAATTTGCGACACGCCAAGCGATTGATTAATGGTCTGCTCTTGCATTATCCTCCTGTTGCAATGGAAGTAAATTTGGAACAATTTATAAAGCTGGAGATACTAAGACAACATAAGCCTCAGGTATATGCAGATATTGTCCGAGATCCTAATTTTTATTTGGAAGAATTCACTTCAGATAAAAAAGATGGAACAAGTATCTTTCTTAGAAATATTCCTGGTAATGATCATATGACAGAACGGTTAATCACAGATTTGTTCCCTCCAGTAAGCTCTTCCCGATCAAATAAAAAGTCCCAAAGCATTAGTGATCCTAAATATTTCCCGCGCTTCTTTAGAGATAGTTTACCGGAGGAGCAGATAGGAGATATTGAAATAAGCATTCAACTCAATAAGTGGATGGGGTTGGATGAACTGCAGGCTGCGGAAGATGTTCATAACTACTTTATCGAGAAACAATCTGAGGACAAGTTATTAGTATTTGTACAAGATATGTTAGGAAAACTTAGTATTTTGGAAAAGCAATCAACAACCAAAATTTCACTATTACTAATAAGGGAAATATGTGCCAGCGAATCTCGTTATGATAAAGAAAAAACACTTTTAGAGGCTGATTTTGTATTTGAGACGTTGTCGGATCTGGTTTGTTATCTTCCTCCAGAAACATTTAAATCGGAAGTTCCCAAAATTGTAGATTGCCTTTCAATATATCATGCTTTCAATTTTTCCCAAAAAATGGTTATGGCTAGAAAAAGTAATGTTGGGCTTTATTATAGTCAGCATAATAAACATGCACCATGGGAAGTATTCGAGGACATTAAACCCCCTCTTTATAAAAGGTTTCAAGAAGAGATTATTGATAGGAATATTAACTTCTTTGATTATTTTGAGCGCCCTGCGCAGATGTGGTTTATGTTACAAGATGGAAGTGAATTTATTGATCTTGAATCGTACATGATCGGTTTCATACAAAAATCTAAAGATAAGTTTATTCAGTTTATCCATTTTTATACCATATTTGATGAACTTAATCAGGAAGCATTAAGTAAATTTAATCAGAAGAAGCTATTTATTGCAATGAAAGAAGCCTCGTCTAAATTTCATCTGTCAGATGTAGAAACCCAAATGTGGCAATGGTTTTCTTCTTTCATGGAAAAAAGGTTTAAAGTCTCTTAGAGAAAATATCCTTTTTTCCATTTGGCCTTATAAATTCTGGTTAATATAATTAACACGTTTCATATACCCCTTTTCCTTTACAAATATTTGGCTATTCTATGAACACGGCGCTTAATCACGCTAAAACACGAAGCGGGCAGTTCGACCCGAAAGATCGGACTCTCAGCCTTTGGCTGGGAGTCCTCTGCCATACAACAGCGCTCAGCGTAAAAGCAGAGGGCATGACTTCGTGCATGTGATTAAACTCCCAGTCACCAATGGCTTCCTAGCAATAATGCTCATTGGTGACGCATTTTTTTGTGTTCAGCAAAATGTAGGAGCATTATCAGTGCAGATATTCCGAAGAAAACCGCCTCTTCCCTTCAAAGAAGCATTACAACATATCCATAAAGCCAACGACATTATTGCCGCGCATGTAAAGGATAAACGATATATGCCCAGCAAGAAGGATCTTATTTCGTTGGATGAGATCATAGGCGTGTTGCACTTGAGTTATGCTTCAGCGAACTATGCCCATCGGTGCCTTGAACAGCGCAGGGATGGGGAACCTGAGGGAGCAAAGAAGTTCAATGATCCAGAGGTTTTGGATTATCATTATCCTGAATAACCTTCTGTAAATTAATGAAAAATATGTATAATCCCATTTATTTTCTATTTTTATGCCTAGTTATAAAAATTGTTTTTGTTATATTACAATAGCTTAACCCCATACCCCCCCTGCCCATTTTTGCGGTCATGCGAGGCAAGTTAAGGCGTCGGTCTAGAGGTTGGGAAGGTGTGGTGATCCGAACGCCCCCTCCTCTTATGCTGCTATCAATAGAATATTCCTGACTTTTTCGCTGTCTCAGCGTTCTTGTGTTTGTTAAGGGTTACGATATCCCGGGCGGCTTCTGTGCATTCACGCGTTTCTTTGTGAGTTATTCTTTTTGCTTCATACCCTCACCATTTTTTCATTCATTCGCTCAACCACACTCTGTACATGTGTGTCAAGTAGATGCGTATAGCGCTCTGTAACCTTTGTGCTTTTATGCCCCAATACCGCACTGAAAAGGGGATTGCTAAGTTCTATAATTTCTAGAACTTCATCGGCAGCTAAATTTTTATTTATATGCATGTCAAATGCTGCGGGAGGTTCGGGGGAGTTCACTTCATGAGCTACGAGATATGATAAAAGTCGTGCAGAGAAATTGTCATAATATTGATTGGCATCTCGGAAAGGGAAGGTGCATTTTATAATGCAGGGTATGCCAATATGTCTAAGAGCGGGTATTTCATTGTCTCCTTCCTCGTGAGCATTATATACAGCCTCACCTCCCCAAGATCGAAATAACCTATAAACGGCGCCGCAATCTTTAAGTGTTGAACGATTTGGGCAGAACCATGCCATGCCTGTCCTATAGCCATATTCATTGGCAAGGTGTTGTTTGATATGGTCACTATTTTTTAGAAGATGATATTCATCTACAGTTATATGGCCGGCATTTAAGGCCAATTGTATTTTTGAGAATACTAATTCTTCTGTGAGTATTCTGAGGCCAGAAGATTGGATATCTAATATTTCTTCGGGAAGCAGTCTAGAGCATTGATAACCAATAATATTATGCTTTAGAAGTATTGCTTCTAATTGCTGTACTAAAGATAAATAATCATGCTTATGAGGATTGGTTGGGGGATTCAACCTTAGCATTACATCATTCCAGCCCAAACGTTCTATTCGGGTCCGCTCTTTTTGATATGAGATAATCAGCTGTATATTAGATTCAGCTAATTGCCTGAAATCTTTCGGCCATGTGGAGGGGGTCTCTACTTCGACATTCAAAATTTCCATTCTTGTTACCTCCGTGTTGGTACCTCAAAAAGATACCAACTATAGATACCACAAAAATACCAACAGATTTCATGGATGTCGTTGGATGTTCGTGGATGCTAATGGACAAGCTGTACCACTATATTTCAGTATTTACAAGGATTTTTGGAGGATTCTGGACGTAGTTAGACTAGAGACTTGGTGACCCCTACGGGACTCGAACCCGTGTTCCCACCGTGAAAGGGTGGTGTCCTAGACCGCTAGACGAAGGGGCCATGCAGCATGGATAGAGCGGTACTTACTAGTGATATTTTTGGCTTCGGTCAAGTGTTTTTCGCGAAAATTGCGGCGGGGAAACGAAAAACCGTCCGAGGCCAGCAAGGACGGCTTATAAAAGAGGGATTGGGTGGTGCTTTTAGGTTCTTATATCCAGGAAACTCCCCAATAACTGGTCGCCGGTTTCAATAACGCGGAGGTTTGCGCGGAATACGGCGGAATCTTTAACAATGGAGACCAGTTCATCCGCCACATCCACATTCGGGGCTTGTACGATCCCGTTTTCATTGGCGGCAGGGCTACCGGGCGAAAATACGGGGATGGATACTGGTTCTACGGGCGTGAGCGCGGTCGTGACGCCACCCGATTCAAGAGAAATATCCACTACATCCTGTGGGGCAAAAGGAGTGTTAACCGATTCGCCATCCACAATCGATTGGAAGCTCTGCTGGTTTGCGATATTTCGGGCACTGTTGGCAACCCGTTGGGATGCGGCATTCAGCCCCGTCAGTGCGGTGTTCAGTGTAATAGACATAGGTTTATCCTCGTCATTTACTTACTTTATTAAGTATATCATGAAATGAATTAACTATTGGTTAACCGTCTTTTAGCGGCTTTCAAGGGGTTTATTTACCCATTTCCGGTAACATAATAGAAAATAAATAAGGGGTATGGGAATGTTTAGGTTATTCAGCCTCTTAGGATTTTCTACCTAATCTTATGGTCGCATTGCCTCCTCCGTAGACGTTTCACACCCTGCACCGGCAGGCATTGCGGCTTCCATTTATTCTTATGTTACAACCGTTTAGAGATAGAAAGGCAGCCGGAAAACACTTAGCAGAAGTGCTAAGTGAGTATAAAGGGCGTAAGGATACACTGGTATTGGGGCTTCCCCGAGGTGGGGTTCCGGTCGCCTATGAAGTGGCTACGGCGCTTTCTCTTCCTCTGGAGGTATTACTCGTTCGTAAATTGGGTGTGCCAGGATATGAGGAACTAGCCATGGGGGCGATTGCATGGGAAAATATCTGTTTTATTAATCAGGATATTGTAAGCCGGTTGGGTATCCCAGAAGCAGTAATTAAGCAGGTTGTTGCTAAAGAGCAGGCTGAACTGTTACGGAGGAACGAACGGTATCGTGGAAATAAACCCCCACCCCAGTTAGAAGGTAAAGCAGTTATTGTGGTGGATGATGGACTGGCAACGGGCGCTACGATGCGTGCGGCAGTTTTGGCTCTTCGTCAAGCGAAAGCTGCTTTTATCACGGTAGCCGTACCGGTGGGCGCGCCTTCCACATGTTCTGAATTGGAAAGCATAGCTGACCAAGTAGTATGTCAGCATACACCTGAGCCGTTTGATGGAGTTGGACGGTGGTATAGGGATTTCTCACAGATAAGTGATGCTGAGGTGCAAGAGTTGCTTTGTTATGCGAGTGAGTCGCCAGGGATTATAACCACTTCATATGCTATCGAGATAGCTTTGGTAAAGGCTATACAACATTATGCTACCCCTTTGGGTGGTGCTACATCGGATTATGAGCAGATAATTAGTACTGCAAAAAATAAACGGCTGGTTTTAATTGGTGAAGCTTCCCATGGTACGCAGGAGTTTTACTATACCCGTGCTGAGATCACGAAGCGGTTGATTGATGAAATAGGATTCGATGCCATTGCAGTAGAAGCAGATTGGCCTGATGCGTATAAGGTCAATCGCTATGTCTCTCACCTAGATGATAGTATGACGGTAGATGCAGCGCTTGGAGACTTCGAGCGATTTCCTACCTGGATGTGGCGAAATCAGGAAATATTGCGCTTTATGAGGTGGTTGCATGCTTATAATAATAACTCAGAAAAGACAAAGCCGGTTGGTTTTTATGGGCTAGATCTCTATAGCTTGAGTACTTCCATTCATGCTGTTCTCCTCTATTTGGACAAAGTTGATCCACTGGCTGCCTCACGGGCACGTATCCGTTACGCGTGCCTCGATCATTTTATGGATAATCCGCAATCCTATGGCTATGCCACAGAGTTCGGGCTGGTTGAGTCATGTGAAAAGGAAATAGTTTCTCAATTGATAGAGTTGCGACAAAATGCCTATAAGTATATGAAGCTAAATGGATTTTCAGCAGAGGATGAATATTTTTATGCTGAACAAAATGCCAAACTGATATGCAATGCTGAGGAATATTACCGTTCTCTTTTCCGTGGTCGACCTAATTCATGGAATGTACGTGACCAACATATGTTTGAAACACTTGAGGATTTGATAAAGCACATCACTAAGCAGTCGGGACGGGATGCCAAGATTGTTGTATGGGCACATAATTCACATGTAGGTAATGCTGCTGCCACTGAAATGTCAGGAAATGGAGAATATAATATTGGCCAGTTGGTTCGCGAATCTTACAAAGAAAAGGCGTTGCTTGTAGGATTTTCCACTTCACGAGGAACGGTAACGGCTGCCTCAGAATGGGATGCGCCAATAGAGCGTAAACGCGTCCGAGATCCCTTAAGCGGAAGTTATGAGGAGATATTTCATCACGTTAACCATAAACAATTCCTTATTAATTTGCAGGAAAATAATGATGCGGTTGATTTACTGATGGAGCCACGACTTCAACGTGCGATTGGTGTAATTTACCGCCCAGATACCGAGCGCTACAGTCACTATTTCAAAAGTTGCTTGCCACAGCAGTTTGATTTTTTGTTGCATTATGATGAAACTCATGCGGTAGAACCCTTAGAAACAACACCCCATTGGCATCGCGGTGAATTGGATGAGACCTATCCGACAGGTTTTTAGGCAACTGTCTTCTCAGGATAAAGACAGATATCCCGGATGATACAGCGGAAACATTCGGGTTTCCGGGCTTTGCAGACATAGCGTCCATGTAAAATCAGCCAATGATGAGCATGTTCTCTCCAGCGGTCGGGGATCACGGCGATGAGTGGGTGCTCGGTCTTTTCGGGCGTTTTGGTGGAGACGAGGCCAATCCGGTTGCTCACCCGAAAGACATGCGTATCCACCGCCATAGTCGGGTGGCCAAAGGCACAATTCATAATCACATTGGCGGTTTTCCGGCCTACTCCGGGAAGTGCTACTAGCGCCTCGAAATCTTCGGGTACGATGCTATTATGTTTGGCGATGAGCTGCTCACTTAACCCGATAATGTTTTTTGCCTTGGAATTAAAAAGCCCAATGGTCTTGATATACTGCTTTAAGCCCAATTCCCCCAGCGTCACCATCTCTTCCGGAGTATGTACGGCTTTAAACAGTGCGCGCGTAGCCTTGTTGACGCCCGCATCGGTCGATTGAGCGGAAAGGACTACGGCAACCAACAGCGTATAATGATTGGTATATTCGAGCTCTGTCTTAGGGGTTGGGTTCTCGGCCGACAAGCGTGCAAATACGGTATCGATTTGCTCTGGCGTGAGGAGGGTGGGGGCTGGAGATGCGGATTGAGTCTTCAGTGACTTTTTGGCCATAGGCTGCCTATTTTCAATATCAGTATAAGGGGGATTATAGCGGTTATAGGAGAGGAAGAAAGCGTAAAGAATGGATGAGATGCTCCCGTCTTCTTAAGTTATAGTTGCTTCAATATATTAAAATCCTATTATTTCCCTGTGTCTTTTCATACATAAGACTTGACTTATTCGGCGGAAATTCTACATTGCGAAGAAGCTATGCCATGTGAAGGGTGTACTCCTTTATGTGCGGCTTATGACAAAGAGAAAAACCTAAAAGGTAAAGTACTATGGGTATTAATTCCCACGTTGTAGAAACCTCCGATGATGCGTTTGAAAAAGATGTGCTTCTTGCCTCTACGCCTGTATTAGTAGATTTCTGGGCTGAATGGTGTGGCCCGTGCCGTCAAATCGCCCCGATCATTGATGAGCTTTCCGATGATATGGATGGCAAACTCAAAGTCGTGAAAGTCAATATCGACAAAAATCCTGAAACTCCCCAAAAATACGGTGTGCGTGGTATCCCAACGCTCATGGTATTCAAAAATGGTCAGCCCGCAGCAACGAAAGTAGGTTCGGTACCGAAAAGTAGCCTCTACGAGTGGGTCGAGAAAGAACTAGCCTAAATTGCGACTAGCGCTGGCTGCAAACGATGCTTTATTGTGTTTCCGTTGCTCACGTACCCTAAAGTACGTATCGCTTCGGTTCTCATAAATCCTCGTTTTCGCATCACGCTAGCGCAATTTTTTCCTTTTAGTGTTTTTGGGTATATCATTCGCCATGACACGCCTAAACCTACAGAGTGCGTATCAGATATTCCAGCAAGCGACAGGCTTTTTGGTACTCTGTGCTGCGGAGCTAGAATTTTATCTCATTCCCGTATCCCAGCCTGTTTCTATAGATGATTTTTCTGCTGTTTTGGCGGAGTTGTGCCGGGAATTACCCGTGAAGGTGTCGCCGCTGACCAAAGAGCGCGGGCTACACCAATATGAACTTCATACGATCCCCACGGATTTGCCGCTCGCCCTTGCGGAAGCGATGCTGTTACTCCGGGATCAATTTATACCGGAAGCTGCGCGTTTATGTGGGGTAACGGCTGTGATGTCGCCATTGCCATTCTCTGACCAGCCTGGCAATGGGATGCATATCCATATCAGTCTCTGGGATAAGGAAGGCAAGGCGGTATTTGCGAAAGATTCCGGTGAGGAAGAAAGCCTGATGATGCGTTATGCGATAGGGGGGCTGCTCACCGCGTTGCCATCCTCTGTTGCTGCATTCTTGCCTACGGAAGATTCTAGAAAACGCATCAGACACGGTGGGGCAGAAGTGCCAACCATGGTCAGCTGGGGCGGCAATAACCGTTCGGTTGCCTTGAGAATACCCGAATCTACTGGGATCCCGGAAATGCGTCATATTGAGCACCGCGTGCCTGGGATGGATGCCGATCCATATGAGGTATTTTGTGCGATACTCGATGGAATCCGGGAGGGTATTGTGGGTAAAATAGTGCCGCCATGCCCTAAGATTTGGGGGAATGCGGATGATGCGCAATATACCAAAGCGCCGTATCATTTAAAGCCGATTTTGCATTTCATGAATGCGAAAACGCCCTAAACCGCAAACGAATTCCCGCAGCCACAGTTTGCTTTGCTTTTGGGGTTGCGGATTTCAAAGATGGCGCTGCCTAGTGTTTCGACAAAATCGAGCGTCGTGCCTTCCATAAATTTTAGTGAAATCGCATCGATCAATAACGTCACGCCATTATGTGTGAAGGCCGTGTCATCACTCGCTTTTTCCCAGACGGGGAAATCGTAACGGTATTGAAAACCGGAGCATCCTCCGCCTTCCACTGTAATGCGCAACATCGCGCCAGGCTTCTCCTGCTTGGAAGCCAAGTGAGCAATGCGGGTAGTGGCGTTCTCTGTGAGTGTAACCGTCATATCACGACCATATCGGTGGATTTTTCTTATAGTCTGCAAAAGAAGCTTGTGTTTTATCCCGGGTGGAAAGTGTTGGGTTCGTGATTGGCCATTTCACGGCCATATCCGGATCATCCCATTGCAATCCGCGTTCGCCTTCGGGGTTATACAGCGCTGTGACCTTATAGAGCACATCCGCAGGCTCATCACCCAGGACGCAGAAGCCATGCGCAAATCCGCCAGGAACCCACAGCAGCTTGCCATTCATATCACTTAATTCTATCCCAAAATGCTGGCCAAAGGTAGAGGAATTTGGACGAATATCGACGGCTACGTCCCAGATACGTCCGCGGATGGCTCCAACCAGCTTTCCTTGGGCGGGAGCGAATTGATAATGCAGGCCACGCAATACCTCAGGCGCCGAGCGGGAATGGTTATCCTGTTTAAATACGGTTGGAAGTCCATGTTTCGCGAAGAGGGTTTCGTTAAAGCGCTCAACGAAAAATCCACGGCTGTCTCCATGGACTTTGAGCTGGACGATTTTGACAGTATCTAAAGGGGTATCAAGGACTTCCATGGCGTTCTCTTTACATAATTATAGCCTGATACGGTATATAGGGGAGTTTATACCAGAAAGCCATAAAAAACCGCCCTGCGAGTGCATCGTAGGGCGGTAGGATAAAGATCATGTATCGAATATTAGTTCATTTTCAGGCGGAGCTGACAGGCTTTGGTCAGCTCTGACAGTGTGTAAGCAATATCTGCGGAGGTAATCGTTGTGTCTGCGCCTACGTCAGTTACACAGTTGCCTGTTACAGTACTATTTGCTACAGCTGTTCCTGTTCTGGCTAATACGATACCGGTCCCTGGAACCCCATCATCCATTTTACTATCAATGGTTCTGGCTTGTAGAGGTGTAAGGTTATTGGCAAAAGTTGCCACGTCAGCCGCACCTGCAGTTGCCCCGATATGATAGTAGTTAATGCCACTGACACCATATACCCCTACACCTCCGGTTCCAATTTTGGCATTAGGGATATTGGTAGTCAATGCACTGGTACCACCTGCAGCAACGGCAACATAGGCACCTGGAATTAAGGAAGCCTGGGAAAGATGTGTCCAAAAACCTGTGATTTCATCGGATGCCCTGAGAATCGCGCCTTGGTCATCTTCCAGACCACCATCCCCATCTCCAGTGATGTTCGTGCTCGATAAGGCATAGTTTGCAGGGTTTGCGATATCCCCTGGGAGTGCATCATATTTCAGTTTGAAGGTATTAACGGCGGCGTTAAATTCGCCAATTTGTCCAATCTGCGCGCGCAATTTAGCGCCATCAATCAAATCCTGTCCAACAAGTACACCACTCACAATCAGGCCGATAATAATCAATACGATCGAAAGCTCTATCAGCGTAAAGCCTTTTTGCTTCTGGCGACGTTTAAGTATAATAGAGTTACGCATAATCTTCTCCTTAGGTATTAAAATAGCTCCAACAACCAGAGTATCTTAAAATTGTTAATATTACCTTATGACTCAGCTCTGCTTAAGAAGTACTCACGTCTTTAAGCGACTAATCCTGATACCACATTGCCAGAAATTGGCTGTATGTACCTCTCAGAATACAAAAAACTCCATTCTGAGGTGCGATTTTTACCCCAAGTTCGTAAAAACATTCTTAATATACTACTAGAAGTTATCAATCAAAGCTAAATTTTCTATCGTGGCTTAATGAGGCTACCCGTTTACGGGCATCGTGCACTTGCGCGAGATCAATGGAAGCAAGTGTCACTCCGGGTTGTTCATCGGCCTCTGCGATGATCTCTCCCCATGGATTTACAATCAGGGAGTGCCCGTAAGTGCGTCGGTGCCCAGGGTGGGTACCGCATTGGCCTGGGGCGATAATATAGCATCCTGTTTCAATCGCACGTGCTCGAAGTAGCGTATGCCAGTGGGCAATGCCGGTGGTATAGGTAAATGCGGAAGGGACGGTAATACATTCTGCTCCTGCTTGAGCAAGTGCCCGGTAAAGATAGGCAAAGCGCAGATCATAGCAGATGGTCATCCCGAGGGTGCCTATGGGGGTGTTTTTGGCAATAACGGACTTCTCGCCTGGGTAAAAACGGGAGGATTCTCGGTATGCCCTCGCATCGCCGGGATCGGCATCAAACAGATGAATCTTGTTATAGGCTGCTACAACGGTTCCTTCGTTATTGATGAGAAGGGAGCGGTTGGAAAGTCTGTCCTGTTCCCCAATTGCTACGGGCACTGAACCTACTAAGATCCATTTCCCTAACTTTCTTGCATTCTCTTGCATTGCTTTGACGACCGGATGGCGATCTTGGGCAGGGGAGAGGGCTTTAAGTTGTTCCCCTTCGACTCCCATGCACGATACGTTCTCAGGCAGTGCGATGAAATCTGCACCTTTGGCGGCGGCCTCTTCGATAAGGAGAGTAGCCTCACGAATATTGATTTCAATCGTATCTTGTGTGCTCAACTGAATACAGGCAACGGTGGGCATGGTGTCTCCTCCTTATGGAGTGAATACCATACCATGCTTGAAGCGGTATTAGAATGGTGAAATCGCATCGATAATCTGATGGCCCACACGTGGACTTTGTGCATCAGTCAATTGTCCGCGTCCGCCGTAGCCAATACGTGCTTCGGCGATCAAATTAGAATCAATACTATTATCCGCGGCGATGTCTTCAGGACGTACCATACCGGTTACGGTTATTTTGCGGATTTCATTATTAACGCTTACTTCCTGGTCACCTTCTATCACAAGGTTACCGTTTGGAAGAATTTGCGTTACGATTGCGGCGATTTGTGTTTCAATTTTTTCTTCCCGTTCGGTGGTGCCTTCCCCTTTATGTGTACTGCTTGAAGAAGTATTCACGAGCGCAGAAGGAGTTGCCTTGCCGGGTAACCATCCAACCATCAGGTTCTCGAGACCAAAAAGACTTGATGCACCGGCCGTATTTTCTGATTCACGTTTCCGGTCCGTTGCATTATCGAGTGCGGCTTTATCATCAATCATCACGATAATTTTGAGGATATCGCCCACGCGGCGTGCGGTGGCATCTTTAAAAAAGCTTCTGCCACCTGGTTGCCAGAGTGAACCGACATTTTGACGACCATCGATTTTCGGTTGTTCTTCTGCTTCTGGCCATTTGAGGGGGCGGTAACCCTCCTTCTTCATGGGGACTTCGACTTCTGCGAGCTTAGGATCACTGCCGGAATTTTCAAGCCGTGTCCACATCGCTTCGCAGGCGGTAAGAGTCGTCAACGCTAAAAATGCTAGGGTAATGCGAAAGAATCTATTGCTCATACGATACCATGTTGATTGCAGGATTCTTCGGAGTAATGTTGCCTACGGTGACCATATTCGTATCCGTAACGCGAGCCAGAACGGTTTTTCCACTGTCCAGATTTTGTACCCGGATGAATTTTCCTGCCATTCCATCTTCCAGCGCTTTTCCTGGAGCCTGGAGCCGAACGAATGGAGTTTCATAGAGCATTTGGACAACTTCATCCTGTTTTACAAGATAAGGCGCCATGATATCACCGTTGCGGATAGGACGATTCGCTTGTAAACGACGGGTGGGTTGTTGACCAATCAGTGCATCGGCTTCGGTGATGATTTCTCCGCGTACAAGTTGCAGCGGGATTTCTTTCCAGGCTATATCATTTTCACTGATGACCGTACCTGACCGTAATGCTTGTTTCAGCACAGGTACTGCTACCGCTTCGCTGTAGCTTCCATGCACGCTAAAACGTTCCGTATTCCCAGGGAATTGAATATCGGCTGTAAAGCGATTCACGTTTGTTTGCAGCACCAAGTTTTGTACGTCTGGAGTGGCGTTTTGTCCGTCATTAAGCGGGAAGCCTTTCGCATATCCTGCTAAGGTTACAGAGAGCTTTCCTTTCTCGCTCGTTAAGGTCAGTACCTGACGTTCAGTTAACTGCTGGCTGATAAGATTTTCCACCGTCGTTCGCGGAACATACGTAGTATCGCCTGCGAATGCTGGAGATAAGCTTAAAGCCCATACCAGAAGTCCTATAAGATAGCGTACCATATCCCCTCCATTATTATCTAGCCTGACGATTATTTACTATCGCCGTGCTTGGTTAGCTGTTTGCATCATTTCATCACCCGCCTGGATGACTTTAGAATTCAGTTCATAGCCTCGCTGTGCAACGATCAGACTGGTAATTTCGCGCACTGGGTCAACATTCGATGCTTCGAGATATCCTTGCAAAAGACCTCCAACACCTTCCTCTCCAGGATTGCCCACTACTGCAGGGCCAGATGCGGCGGTTTCGAGCAGGAAGTTATCCCCAATTGCCTGCAATCCTGCTTCGTTTATGAAGGTAGAAAGTTCAATTCGTCCTACGTTTTGTGGGTCAATTTGTCCGTCTATTGTTGCGAGCACTTCCCCACTTTCGTTGATGGTGACATCAGTGGTGTTATTCGGAATGGTAATACCGGGTGATACCCGCAATCCTTTGACCGTAACAAGCTCACCATCTCCGTTCACTTGGAAAGAGCCTGCGCGCGTATAGGCAAAAGAACCATCAGGAAGTTCTACTTGGAAAAATCCCCTTCCACGGATTGCGACATCGAATTTGTTCTCTGTTTGATTGAGTTCCCCTTGTTCATTGATACGATAAACGGCTCCGGTATTCACACCAAGACCGATCTGTACACCAGTTGGAACGATGGTATCCGCTGCGCTGGAGCTTGTGCCTACGCGTTGTTCGTTTTGGTATAGGAGATCCTGGAACTCCGCCCGTTGGCGTTTAAAGCCGGTAGTGTTGATGTTGGCGATGTTGTTTGAGATCACCTCCACATTCAACTGCTGAGCTTGCATTCCGGTTGCGGCAATACTTAAAGCGCGCATCATAGTGATTCTCCTTCTGTAACGGTAGAGAGGTTAGGGAATAACGGAGAGAAAGAGGTATCCGCATCGATGCGCATACGCGCCGATTTGCATATAATTTCCCGGTTTTCTAGGAAGATCCTGCGATCTGCATGACGCCCTTCCGAGTGTGACCAGACAATACAAATGGCCATATGTTACCTTTTTCCTTTATTATCGTTGATCTGCGAGGCGACGTACCGTCTCGCTTTGCAGATCCTGTAGTGAGGCAAGAAGACTACTTGTCGTCCCGACGCCCCTGCTGACTTCGACCATACGTGTCATTTCCTTCATGGATGACACATTTGATCCCTCAAGCATTCCTTGTAATACCTGGTATTGTTGCGCAGGTTCTGGAGTTAAGCCTTCGGCGTGATATAAGCCGTTGGCAAACTTACGCAGCATTCGTGGATCAGGTACTGTAAAAATCCCAATTTGACCGCGCTCTTCCCCATCAACGGAAACTCGTCCTTCGTGGTCGATATTCACTTCACGGTCTTCTTGTTGAAAGGTGATGGCTTCTCCACCTAATCCTAAGACCGGGTATCCTTGAGAAGTCGTCAATTGTCCTGTGGTATCCACACGGAAATTTCCTGCGCGAGTGAGGCGTTGTCCCAGCGGTGTTTCCACCATAAAATATCCATTCCCTGCAATCGCCATATCTAAGGGACGTGATGTTTGTTGCAGGCCACCTTCTTGCATATCGGTATAGGTGGAGAGATTCGATACATAGGAGAGCGGCGCTTCATTGCTACCCGCCGCTTGCATTACATAATTATGGAAAAGGGTTTGGTCGGCTTTATAGCCAGTGGTATTGGTATTGGCGACATTGTTCGCGATGATGTCCATCTGCTCAAACAATGCTCTCTGGCGAGAGAGTGTGATATACATCGCATTATCCATGACACGTCCTACTTTTTAACCTACTCATCCCTACTGCAGATACTTGCAAAATTTATGCCACTGCAGCGCTTCTATATTCCTTCATATATATCAAGTAGTTAAAAAATCGTTACAGTGGGAACAAGAAAAAAGAGGAAAAAGCTGCCGGAAGGGGGGCATTTTATGCCCTACCGTAGGGTTTCAGATGATAATGCATGTAATACTTCGGGTTAACAATATTAATATAATACAGTAGCTTAATGTAAATAATTAAATCTTTGTTAACCGGGTTTTGCTATTCTGTATAAAGGAAGACAATTTTTTTAAAATTAGAGCATTTTCCATTTAATCGTACACGGCGTTGTACTTCAGATTTGGGGTTGCGCACGTACGTTTGAGTACGCTTACGCACCCCTCACTTCGTACGCCTTGCGTACAATTAAAGCGAAAACGCTCTAGTAAACTTTATGAAAAGTCCGTACTGCAAATAGCAGGAAGGGAAGAAGAGACGGTAGCCGGGCTCATGCTTTTGGCTACACAAAGTCTTATATAAAGAGGAGGACTTATGGTTGGTGTAAACACAGCGGCCATTGACATACCTAAATTCGAAGGAAGGCCACAAATATCCATTGTATCGCGCATGCGTGCAGCAGCAGGGGATCCGCGTTTATCTGCGGAATCTTCGGAGGCTATACGACAGGGAGCGTTACCGCCGTTTATAGCGGAGCCAGAGCCGCCGCAGAATGATAATAATGCATCCAATGTTGTGAGCGATGAGGAAAAGCCGTTTGCCGCGAAATCAGAAGCGGAAGTGGATGTGTTATTACAGGAAATTACTACCGCTTTATCGAGTTCGCCTGAGGTATTCACACCCAGTGAGCCGGGCGAATTGGTCGATTTAAGCGTGTGATCGATTTACCCTACCTCTACACACACCTCTTACTTACACCTACACCCATGTAGCGGGGGCTTAGGCCTCCGCTATACGTGTTTATAAGTCTCGGTAAATAGTGGGGGGGCTACAGCAAAACGACGTAGAATTATTTTAAATTTCATTTTCGCTCTTTTTGTCAACCCTTAGTTAAGATAAGGCTATTATTGTATCACAATATTGTATAGTAGTAGCGTCAGTATCTTTAAGCTCTTAGGTCAATGACATGGCAGAGAATATACAGCAGAAACAAGGGGTAGGGCGGAGGTTATTTCTCCCCATTTTGGCCTGTTGTTTAAGCCTCTTATCTTGCGTGACCGTATTCCCTGCGGCCTTTGCAGATCCCCTGATAGGGGAAGAAAATGCGACAAGTTCAGGGCTGCCGTTACCGCGCTTTGTATCTTTAAAAGCCAGTGAGGCCAATGCCAGGACGGGGCCGAGTACTAAATATCCGATTAAATGGGTCTATGTCCGCAAAAATATGCCGGTTGAGGTCATTGCCGAATTTGGAGTATGGCGGAAAATCCGGGATATCGATGGGCAGGATGGCTGGCTCCATGAAAGCCTTTTAAGCGGAAAGCGTACTGCGATGATTAAAGAATCGGTACAGCCGCTTTACCATACTTCCGACCTTACCTCCCTTGCCTTGATACGGCTGGAACCGCGGGTGATTGTGAATATCATTACCTGTGATAAGCAGTGGTGCAAAGTTTTGGTTGATGATCGTAAGGGCTGGATTATGAAGGCGGGGTTGTGGGGTGTTTATCCCACCGAAGCAATCGACTAAAGTAACGGCTGTTTTTCTACTATGGTGGCCGTTATGTATTGAATGTTGTGACTCCTGTTGCTCACGTACCTTTAAGTACGCTTAAGCTCCGGCTTCACAACAATCAATATCTTTCGGCTCACCCTAACGAAAACTACACGTTACTTACCCCCATATTTAAGTCCTAATACTCTCCATTCCCAATTCAAGGCTGAAAAATAGAATATAATTTCAATCGTAGAACGTGGTATGGGCGCGATAAATTAACAAATCCTAACTATTACTTGAAAAGTAAGTGAATATAGGGTAGAATAGAAACAGTTGAGGAATTTTACTTTTAAAAGAGGATAGTGTTATGTCAGGTGCAGATAACAATGCAGCAATTATGCAGGCGATGATCGCCAATAAGGCGCATCAACAGGTGCAAGATATTGGTTCGTCGATGCAGAGTAATGGCGTGACCACAGATCAAGCCCTGGGTGGCGTAATGAATTCTGTCCTTAACCTTGAAGGCAAAGGTGTCGGTTCTTTGGTGAAAGAAGGACTTGATAAATCCGGTGGCGCACTTGCTTTCGGTAAAGCATTAACGGGTACTAAAGGACTTGCGGAACACGGTGCAGCTCTGAGCTTTAATGGCGTAACTCCTCCAACACTTCCTCCTGTTACAGCAGGTGGTTCTATCGGTGGATTTGGTTTCAGCGGTGGAAAAGGCCGTTAGTTATTAACGCATACCCTATAAAGAATTTTAAAAAGAGCGCTTTGGCGCTCTTTTTTTGTTAAAGTGTTTTTGCTTTAAGTATAGACTAGGAGTGCAAGGTGAGGAGGCCGTAAGCGTAGTTAAAGCTACGTGCGGACCGACAAATCCGAAGCACGAGGACGTATAGACTTAAATGGAAAATGCTCTATGGCCACTTCACTTCTGGAGGCATGGACATCAGAATTGCTTCTGTATTTCCTTGTGTCTTTAGGCCGAATGATGTTCCGCGGTCATAGAGGAGATTAAATTCCACATAACGTCCCCGGCGTATAAGCTGGTATTCGCGTTCTTCGGGCGTCCAAGTTTCGTGCATATGGCGGCTCACAATTTGGGAATAAATATCCCGAAACGCTTTGCCTACATCTTGGGTAAAACCGAAATCGTTTTCCCAGTTTCCGGAGTTTACGTAGTCGTAGAAAATACCTCCCACGCCGCGGGTTTCATTCCGATGGGGTAGGAAGAAATATTCATCGCATTGCTTTTTGAATTTCGGATAATAGGCAGGATCATGCGTATCACAGGCGGATTGCAGCGCCGCATGGAAGTCGCGCGTGTCATTCTCGTTGGAATAAATTGGGGTAAGATCTGCGCCGCCACCAAACCAACTTTGCGTGGTGACAATAAAGCGCGTATTCATATGGACGGCCGGTACTTTGGGTGAGCACATATGCGCGACGAGCGAAATACCGCTTGCCCAGAAGGCGGGATTTTCTTCTGCACCAGGAATCTGCGCGCGGAATTGCTCAGAGAATTCCCCATGGACAGTGGAAATATTCACGCCCACTTTTTCGAATACCCGGCCGCGCATGACCGACATTTCCCCGCCGCCGCCGCCGGGGCGATCCCACTCTTTACGGGTAAAACGTCCAGCAGGTGCCGAAGAGCCGGTTAATGCATCTTCAAGCGACTCAAATGTTGAACAAATCTGATCACGCAGTGTCTTAAACCAAGCGGAGGCTTGTGCCTTCTGTGAAGCTAAATCGGAGCCTGTAGTGGCGCTTACAGTTACATGTTGCGTTGTCATAGAAAAATCCTTCTTCGTTTAAAAATACTTTGCGAGTATAGAAAGTAAAAATGGAAATGAATTGATGTTGATCAATTTATAACCTCTTTATTTGCCGCAATGCTTCACCCAATACCATTGAGGCGGCGACCGCTACATTAAGGGATCGTACGTTGCCTTGCATCGGAATGGTGATCGCGTGATCGGCAGCCTGTGCAACCAATTCCGGTACCCCAGCCGATTCCCGCCCCACCATCAGAAGATCGTTGGGTTGAAAGGTAAATTGTGTATAGGGAAGGGTGGATTTGGTGGTAAGTAGCACCAGCCGCGGTTTATCGGGTGAGATTTCTTTCCATTCCCAAAATTTGTCCCAGGAATCATGGCGTTTCCATTCGATATGATCGATATAATCCATTCCGGCACGCTTCATTTTCCGGTCATCGAGCGGAAACCCGCACGGTTCAATAACATCCATTGCAATGCCCATGCAGGCGCCTAAGCGCATCAGCGTTCCTAAGTTTTGGGGGATGTCCGGTTGGTACATGACTACTCGCATGGTATGCATTATAAGCAAACCTCTCAAACACGCAATAAGTGTGTAGGAATTTACTGTATTCTCTGGGTTTGGGGGCGTATGATGGTCGTGAGAAGCCGATTAGGATTTTGTGTTCCTACTTTCCTCTGGATTTTTGGATGATTCTTGACTATAAGGCTTTAATCGAGGGGATCCTCTCTAATAGACCTATTGAACTTTACGAGATTTACGATCATGGCTAACCATTCTAATGATTCAGGCCGACAAGCCACCCGCAGGGATTTTATTGTATTGACCGCCAGCGCCGTTGGCGCAGTAGGCGCTGCTGCAGCGGTATGGCCGCTTGTGGATTCGATGAATCCTTCCGCAGAAGTGCTTGCGATGGCTTCTACAGAGGTCAATATTTCTAGCATTCAAGTGGGGCAGAGCATCACGGTAATGTGGCGCGGCAAGCCTGTGTTTGTCCGTCGGCGTACGCCTGAAGAAATCGAAGCAGCGAAAGCAGTTCCCGTTACGGAACTCCGCGATCCTCAGAAGGATGAAGAGCGCGTGAAGCCAGGCAAAGAAGAATGGTTGGTGATGGTGGGTGTATGTACACACTTAGGATGTGTTCCACTTGGCCAGAAAGGCGATTTTGGTGGTTGGTTCTGCCCATGCCATGGTTCGCACTATGATACTTCTGGTCGTGTACGTAAGGGGCCTGCGCCGCTGAATTTATTAGTACCAGAATATGCCTTTGTGACGGATGATCTCATTCGTATTGGCTAACCAATACCGTAAGAAAATTACGGAATTTTTTCTATTAACGTGAAGCAATATCAGGTGAATGCATGACTAAAACTTCTCCGAAAAAAGACGTGGTTAATCAGGTGAAAGACTGGATCGAGTACCGCTTGCCGATCTTTTCTTTTATGAAACATTCTGGTGAGTACCAGACGCCGAAAAATTTAAGCTATATGTATAGCTTTGGTTCTATGGCAGGTATTGCACTCGTGCTCCAGATTATCACTGGTATCATACTTGCGATGCATTATACGCCGCATGTGAACCATGCGTTTGATAGCGTTGAAAACATCATGCGTAACGTGAATTATGGATGGTTGATCCGCTATACCCATGCGGTAGGTGCTTCCATGTTCTTTATGGTGGTCTATGCGCATATTGCACGTGGGCTTTACTATGGTTCATACAAGTCACCGCGTGAGATGGTGTGGTTTATGGGGATTTTAATTTTCATCGCCATGATGGCGACCGCGTTTATGGGCTACGTGCTTCCTTGGGGGCAGATGAGCTTCTGGGGTGCCACGGTAATTACCAACCTGTTTTCGGCCTTCCCGGTGGTAGGTGAATCGATTGTACAGTTGCTTTGGGGCGGTTTCTCAGTAGATAATCCAACGTTGAATCGTTTCTTTGCACTGCATTACCTCCTGCCCTTCGTGATTGTGGCGCTTGTGGTGGTGCATATCGTTGCATTGCATATTCATGGTTCGACCAACCCGACGGGAGTTGAAGTAAAGACCAAAGAAGATACAATTCCGTTCCATCCGTATTACACCATTAAAGACTTTGTTGGATTTGGGGCATTCTTCCTGCTCTATTTCTACTTTGTCTTCTTTGCGCCGAACTATCTTGGACATCCGGATAACTATATCGAAGCAAATCCGATGGTGACGCCAGAGCATATTGTGCCTGAGTGGTACTTCCTGCCATTTTATGCGATCCTGCGTGCAATTCCTGATAAATTGGGCGGTGTGATCATGATGTTTGGTTCATTATTGATCCTCTTTGTTTTGCCATGGCTGGATACATCAAAGGTACGTAGCGGTCGTTACCGTCCATTATTCAAGCCGTTCTATTGGCTTTTCGTGCTCAATGTGATTGCTCTTGGCTATTTGGGCGGAAAGCCTGCGGAAGGGCTATATGTAATCCTTGCGCGTTGTGCGACCTTCTACTATTTCGCATACTTCTTGCTTGTGCTCCCGCTGCTTGGGAAATATGAGAAGCCGAATGCTGTTCCTGATTCAATCAGTGCGGCGTATCGTAAGAGCAAAGGGCGCACGGCGGGGTCCATCCTTGCGGTGATGCTTGGATTAATGGTTTTCCCAGTTGCGTCTGCTCATGCTTCAGGCAATGGTGAGCCGCTACGCGAAGTAAAATGGGCATTTGATGGGCCATTAGGAGCAGTGGATCGCCAATCGACACAACGTGGTCTCCAGGTCTATAAAGAAGTCTGCGCTTCGTGCCATTCGCTTAAACTTATTCCGTTCCGTACATTAGAGCACTTAGGCTTATCTGAAGCGGAAGTGAAGACTTTGGCTGCGGGCTATAATGTACAAGATGGTCCGAATGATGAAGGCGAAATGTTCGAGCGCCCTGCGCGTCCTTCCGATCATTTCCCGTCTCCATTTGCGAATGAAAAGGCAGCGCGTGCATCGAATAATGGTGCATTCCCACCAGATCTTTCATTGATTGTGAAAGCTCGTCCGCATGGTGCAAACTATCTTTACTCGCTTCTTACCGGATACGGTCATGAAGTGCCTGAAGGTGTACAGGTTGGAGAGGGAATGCATTATAACCCTTACTTCCCGCCACACCAGATTGCGATGCCTCAGCCTTTAAGCGATGGTCAGGTGACGTATGCTGACGGTACAGTCGCAACCGTTGATCAAATGGCTCGCGATGTCGTGAACTTCCTCCAATGGACCGCAGAGCCGGAAATGGAAGCACGTAAACATATGGGAATCAAGGTAATGATCTATATGGTGATCTTCACGGTGTTCTTCTTCTTTGCGAAGCGTCGTGTATGGGCGGATGTGAAATAAAACCAATCGAGTTTTAGCGATTCCAAAAACAGTCACATAAAAAAGCCCTCGTCTGAGGGCTTTTTTATGTGCTTTTGTCGTTTTTATTTAAGCTCGTTTCTGGTGACTATTCGTGCCAGTTTTCAATACTGCAACACCCGGTAATTCTTTCCCCTCCAGCCACTCGAGGAATGCTCCGCCGGCGGTTGAAATATAGGTGAAGCTTTGGGTAAGACCTGCATGTTTAAGGGCTGCGACGATATCGCCTCCGCCGCCAACGCTCGTCAATTTCTTTTGCCGGGTGAGGGATGCAACGGTACGTGAAAGGCTGACGGTTGCGGTATCAAAAGGTGCAATTTCAAAGGCACCAAGTGGCCCATTCCATATCACGGTTTTACTGCCTCTGATCCGTTCCTGTGCCCGAATAATCGTATCGGGCCCAAGATCTAGCATCATCTGATCCGAAGGGATGGCTTCTGCCGGTACGACCGTGCACTCCACATGCGGTGCAAAGGCTTTCGCGCAAACGGCATCGGTGGGGAGGATGATTTCGCAGTTTTGTTCCGCGGCTTTTTTCAAGATATCCAGTGCAGTGTTTTTGAGGTCTGCTTCCAATCGTGATGTACCCATGGCATAGCCTTTGGCGAAAAGAAAAGTATTGGCCATCGCACCGCCGATAATAAGGCAATTCACCCGTGGAATGAGGTTCTCAAGCACCGCCAATTTCGTAGAGACTTTTGAGCCACCTACAATTGCCGTAATCGGGCGTTCTGGGGCTTCTAAGACCCGCTCTAGGTTCTCGATTTCTTCCTGTAACAAGAAGCCAGCAGCGGAAGGGAGCTTTTCTGCAAGTCCTACTATCGAGGCATGTGCACGGTGTGAGCAGGAAAAAGTATCGTTTACATAGTATTCGCCCAGTTTTGCGAGTGCTTTGACAAAGACGGGATCGTTCTCTTCTTCGCCTTTGTGGAACCGGAGATTTTCAAGCAGCAGGATATCGCCTGGCTTTAAGGAAGCAACCGCTTCTTCTGCATGGTGCCCGATGCAATCTACTGCGAATTTTACATCAATGTTCCCTAGTTCCCGGCCAAGTTCATTTGCCAGTGGAGCTAAGGACATATCACGGACAAATTCGCCTTCCGGGCGTCCGAAATGGGACAAGACGACGACTTTAGCATCATGATCGAGTAGGTATTTAAGCGTTGGTATAAGCCGGTTAATACGGGTGTTATCTTCCACCTTGCCGTGCTTCATGGGGACGTTTAAATCCACGCGCACCAGCACTGTTTTCTCTGAAACATCGAGTGCATGAAGCGTCTTCAAAGTCATTATCACACCTTATGCGGTTTTTTGGTTGAAGTAGGCTTTTAAAAGGTTTGCGACATCCAGCATCCGTACCGAGAAACCCCATTCATTGTCGTACCATGCGGCTATGCGGCAGAGGCGTTTCGCGATGACCTTTGTGCCGGTGGTATCAAAGATCGAGCTATGCGGATTATGGCTGAAATCGATTGATACTAGCGGTTCGTCACATACTCCTAATATGCCTTTCATCGGGCCTTCAGCAGCATTGCTAATCGCTTGATGAATTTCATCTACGGTGGTATCGCGTTTCGCATTGAAGGTGAGATCTACGAGCGATACATTCGGGGTAGGTACGCGGACGGATACTCCATCCAATTTACCTGCAAGCTCAGGAAGCACGAGCCCTAGCGCTTTGGCGGCACCAGTGGAGCTTGGGATCATGGAGAGCGCTGCGGCACGCGCGCGGCGTAAATCCTTATGGCTTCCATCAACCAGGTTTTGGTCGTTCGTATAGGCGTGGATCGTGGTCATGAAGCCGTTTTCAATGCCAATCGCATCGTTGAGCACTTTTGCCACAGGAGCCAGGGCATTGGTGGTACAGGAGCCAATCGAAATCACATCATCTTTCGCGGTGATTCGGCTGTTATTGACGGCATAAACGATCGTCGGCATGTCATCGCCGCCCGGTGCGGAAACCAGCACTTTTTTAGCGCCGGCTTTAATATGGGCGGAGGCTTTCTCAACGGAGTTAAAGGCTCCGGTGCATTCAAATACGATATCGATATTGAGGTCTTTCCATGGGAGTTTCAGTGGATCGCGCTCATGGAAAACTTTAATTTCATTCCGGCCAAAGGAAATGGTTTCTTCGCCGGTTTGGTGGATTGCGGCAAACGTTCCATGGATGGAATCGTATTTGAGCATATGGACGTGGTCACGGGTGGCTGCGGAGCCATTAACCGCTATGATTTCGATATCCTGCCGGTTGAGCTCGGCTACCGCACGGACGACACAGCGTCCGATTCTCCCTAATCCATTAATCGCGATGCGTAAGGTCATAACTATGCTTTATTGTGTGTTGTTATTTCGTTGCGTGCTTGGCTTTAACCCGTTCCACAATGGCATCGGTCGTGATGCCGAAATGTTTATAGAGCTCTTCCGCAGGACCCGAAGCGCCGAAGCCTTGCATGCCTACGAAAATGCCATGTGGGCCGATATATTTCTCCCAACCTTGCACCGATGCAGCTTCCACCGCAACTTTGATACTGTCATTGCATAATAGGTTCAGTTTATAGTCTTTCTCTTGTGCGTCAAAGAGTTCCGTGCTCGGTACTGAAATTACGCGTACACCCAACTTCTCGGCTTCCAGACGTGCTTTGGCTTCGATGGCGAGCATTACTTCCGAACCGGTTGCGAAGATCGTCACATCGACCTTGCCACCTGCGGCTTCGGCCAGTATATACGCACCTTTGCGGCAAAGATTTTCTTTTGTGTGTTCTGTCCGAAGTGTTGGGACTTCCTGACGGGTAAGCGCCAAAACCGAAGGCGTTGAAGTCGATTCCAACGCAATCTGCCAGCATTCTGCTGTTTCCACCGCATCCGCAGGGCGGAAGGTATAGAGGTTCGGGATCACGCGAAGTGCCGCCATATGCTCCACCGGCTGGTGGGTTGGGCCATCTTCGCCAAGACCGATGGAATCGTGCGTCATCACATAGATCACCCGTTTGCCCATGAGTGCAGAAAGACGGATGGATGGGCGGCAATAGTCGGTGAATACGAGGAAGGTTCCGCCGTAAGGGATTACGCCGCCATGGAGTGCCATGCCGTTCATCGCAGCGGCCATGCCGTGTTCGCGGATGCCGTAATAGAGGTAATTCCCGCTGAAATCTTGCGCGGTCACAGGCTTTTGTGTGCCGGTTTTGGTGAGATTCGAGCCAGTCAAATCTGCCGAGCCGCCAATCAGTTCCGGTACAACAGGAACCAGGGCTTCGAGCACTTTACCGGAAGATTTCCGCGTTGCCCATGCCGGTTTCTCAGTGGACATTTGCTGTTTGAAAGCATCAATTGTTTGGGTAAAGCTTGCAGGCAAATCGCCTTTCATAAGACGATCAAACTCTGATTTGTTGGGAAGGGTTGAGGCGGCAGAATTCCAGGCTTTATACGCGGAAGCGCCGTTATTTCCTACTTCTCTCCAGCTTGAGAGGATGTGAGGTGGAATTTCAAAAGGTGCATGCGCCCAGCCAAGATTTTTGCGAGCGCCTTCGATTTCATCTTTCCCCAAAGGAGAGCCATGTGAGCTGGAGCTTCCTGCTTTGGTCGGAGCGCCATAGCCGATGGTGGTTCGACAGGCAATGAGTGATGGGGTGTTGGTTTCTCTGGCTTTCGCAATCGCGTGCGAGACCGCATCCGCGTCATGTCCGTTGACTGCCTGCACATCCCAGCCGGAAGCTTCAAAACGCTTCTTTTGGTCGTCTGAGGTGCTAAGAGATGTCGGTCCATCAATGGAGATGAGGTTGTCATCCCACAGGACGATCAATTTTCCGAGCTTCAGGTGTCCTGCTAACGAAATGGCTTCCTGGCTAATTCCTTCCATAAGGCAGCCATCGCCAGCGATCACATAGGTATGATGGTCAACGGTTTTTGCACCAAAACGGGCAGCGAGAAGTTGTTCTGCGATTGCAAATCCAACCGCATTTGCAAGACCTTGGCCGAGTGGGCCGGTGGTGGTTTCAATACCCTCCGCATGGCCGTATTCGGGATGGCCAGCCGTTTTAGCGCCCAGTTGGCGGAAATTTTTAATGTCGTCTAATGAAATATCTTCGTAGCCCGTGAGGTACAGCAGCGCATAAAGTAGCATGGAGCCATGGCCTGCAGAGAGAATAAAGCGGTCGCGATCTGGCCAGTGTGGGTGTTTGGGATCAAATTTAAGGAAGTCGCGGAAGAGGACGGTTGCTACATCGGCCATACCCATTGGCATGCCTGGATGCCCGGAATTTGCCTTTTGTACGGCGTCCATGGAAAGGGCGCGAATGGCGTTTGCCATCTCTTGATGGGTAGCAGCTAGCGTAAGCGCGCGTTTTTCAAGCATTGGTGCCTCTTAAAGCCTTAATGTTAGAGCAACCCGGCCACTTCCAGGAATTATCTGGGGATATACAAGAAATGTGCGCTCTATACAATCCTTTTGTCGTATTTTAGAAGAGAAGAAAGGTAAAAAGTTCTACAACCGTACATAGCGTTCGTCTGGTCAGATAATTCCTGCTATGCTATGGTGTTTTTTTATAACTTGATACGGAAGTTCGATGCCATCCCTACACCCTAAACTGCTTCCAGCGCTTCGGGAGATTCTTTTCACTCCAGTAGAGGCGCTTTACTCCAAACGTCCTTATATGCGTGCCGTATGGCAGGAAAAAGGGTATGGGCTGAGTTATCTCCTGTTGCTCTCGATTTTGTCATGGGGAGTGGTGGTTGAGGTATGGTCGGGACGCTTAAAGGAAATGTCCAGTCTCGTTGAACAAGGTTATCAGCGGAGCAGTGATAATGCCTCGGAAAAGGATGATTATCGGCGTTTTATTCTGGATATGGGGGCACAACTTCCTCCAATCCATGTGAAGGAGCAAAATTTCTCCATTACAGAACCGATGCCGTATGTGATTAAGGATTCTGTAACTGGCAAGCCGTTGCTGGTGATTGATACCAGGCAGGCGGATGTCGATTGGGAGAGTACCGAAACCCCTTTATTCTTAACCAATAAACGGTTGCTGCTTCGTGCGGATAAGGCCTCTTCTGGTAATATTGTCGGATTGTTTGATGTGACGGAATGGCCAGGACAGGAGTTGACGGTGGATATCCCGCAAATCCTCTCGTGGCTTAAAGTAGTAGAGGCGTCACGGCATGTATTTTGGTTATGGGGAGTGGGCACGTCCTGGGTATTTGGAGTAATGTTTGCCTGTTTTTTTGCGGCGATCCTGCGCTATACGTTGCTGCCGCTTTTTGTGCAGGAAAAGGATCTGATTTCTTATCCTGCAGCGCTTCGGGCTGCTTGTGTGGCGCTAACTCCAAGTGTTTGGATGAATAGTCTGATGCTATTATTTCCTGTGTTAATGGTAGTGCCGCTGATGGGCACGTTTACATTATCGCTGCCGATCATCTACTTGATTGTAATATTCAAAGGGGGAGTGGAGGAGAGTACGTAAAAATTATTGTCCTTTGAAATTAAAGGGAAGTATCTGCTGGATACATTGGCTTAATTCGTATTTTCTTTTTTCTTCGGGGAGTTTCCGTATACATTCGACGGCTGCGCGGACCCGCTTGAATCGGTGTTCTATTACCCTAGCTTCGCATTCGACAGCATACGTGGAAGGCCAAGATCCTCCCGCTCCAGTACTTGCTCCAAAGACTTCACATTCTTTTTCTTGATAGGCAAGCCAGGCGGTGTGCTGTTGTTTTAATCCGTCGACTAACCGACTATCCGCTTCTTTTTCGATTAAGGTAATCAATTCAGAATGTTTCTTTTCCAAAAGCCTTTTGAAATAATCACGTGTTTTGACGTGGTCAAGCCCAACCGCCATCGCACTGCCTTCGGGCCATGCTTCATCCTCTGCAAAGGCAGAAAAGCAAATAAAGCATGCTAAAACGGCAATAAATAATCGTATAAAATTTTGCATATCGAATGCACATTGAGTGGAATATAACAGTTTTGGGGTAATATACATGAAGGTGGGTGGTGGCTCGAGAGGGATTTGAACCCCCGACCAAGGGATTATGATTCCCCTGCTCTACCACTGAGCTACCGAGCCGGATAACAAAAAGAGAGGGCGAGATATAAGGATTTCTCGCCCTTCTGTCAAGTCATTAGTGTTTTTTCATTTTTCTATAGGGCTTACACCGCCATAGGTTCCGCTTCTAACGAAGAAAGGGCCGTTATTTTCTGCTCACGTGAGGGGAGTGAGGATTTCAGTGGCGTCCGGGGATTGGAAATTACCCGGAGTTCTTCCTTTTTTATGCCTTTTTCTCCCTCCATTTGTTTAGAAGGGTTGAGGCGTTCTTCCACTTTTGGGATCTTTAGCCCTTCGAGGAAGGCACGCAATTCTTGACGTGCAGCCACATGGGAGAGGCTAAAGGCAATATCTGTTCCCTCTTTTGTGAGGTCAAGCAGTGTAAGGCCTTGCAGGAACAATTCACGGAAAATTACGCGCTCGCTAAAGCCAGGGTTTACACGGAAGCCGATCCGGCGGGCAAGTTTCTCTAATGCATCGGTCATGCGGCGCTTGTTATGAGCATCGAGGTTGCTCAGGCGGTTGCGTACAACGACCCACTCGATCTCTTTTTTTGCACGTTTCGCACGTTGGATTTTTTGTTCCCAAATCAGTTCGCTATAAACACCCGGACGTTCGATATCCAGCGTATCTTTGTGGATGTGCGCGAGGACATCAAGGTCGATGAAGCTATCATTAATCGGGGTGATGACCATGTCTGCATAGGAATGCGCCACGCGGGAGAGATAACCATCGCTGCCCGGTGTATCAATCACAAGGAAATCCGATTGCTCAGAAAGTTTCGAGAGGCATTCTACTAGGCGATCTTTTTCATCGCGTTCCGCATCTGCTTGTAGAGGGAAGGGGCTTTTGCGAATCACGCCATGGGACGGAAGAGGGATATCGAGGCCTTTTTCTTTGATGATGCCGCGGCGGTTCTCGACATAGCGAGAAAGGCTCCGTTGACGGGCATCGAGGTCGACACTGCCCACGCGGAATCCAAGTTCCAAAAGACTCGTAATGAGATGCATGGCGGTGGTGGTTTTCCCTGCGCCGCCTTTTTCGTTACCGACTACGATAACATAGGTATTTTCTGAAATCACTGCCTCGGACATAATCTTTAAGACTCCGCTTCATTCACGTTACAGCACGGCACCCTCCGGCCTGTACATAAAAACTAGCTATTCGTCCGATCTTCCCCTCTATTCCAACAATAGGCGAAAGCCCTAGGAATAGACTATATTGCAGCCCTCACTACAACATATATCCACACCCTACACCTAGAGTAGAAGATTGTCAATAAGTCTGCATCCCTTAAGTCGGGCTGCGGTGAAAATTCTTGCGGGAGTTTTGGGAGAGTGGTAGTCGGTGATCGGAGAAAGCGTTTTTGCATCGCGGACTTCACAATAATCGACCGAATCAAATCCTGCTGCGAGAAGCGCTTGAGTGACTTGCTTGCAGGCGATAAAAATATTTTCGCCGTTGCGAATATGTGCGGCGGCATTCGATAATTCACGGTAAATCGCAGGAGCAATGACGCGTTCCGCTGGGTTTAAATAACGGTTGCGGGAGGACATTGCCAGCCCATCGCTTTCCCGGTGAGTAGGAGCGGCAATGATTTCGACAGGAATATCCAAATCCGTTACTAGCTGGCGGATCACGGCGATTTGCTGGTAATCTTTTTCGCCGAATATCGCAAAATCTGGCTGTACTTGGAGAAGTAGTTTGGTGACGACAAGTGCGACGCCATTAAAATGCCCCGGACGGCTTGCTCCGCAAAGGCCCTCGGTGATTCCTGATACGCTAATACGTGTGCGCGACGTGTTGGGATGGTCAGGATACATTTGGGCAACAGAAGGTGCGTAGACATAAGCAACCTGCTTCGTTGCAAGCAATGCAAGATCGGCTTCTTCTGTGCGGGGATAGACGAAAAAATCTTCGCCCTTCCCAAATTGGGTGGGATTCACAAAGATGCTGACAACGACGATATCCGCGGTTTTCTGTGCCAGCTCGACCAACGACGCATGACCTTCATGCAGTGCGCCCATGGTGGGGACGAATGCGATGGTTTTGCCTTGCCTCCGAAGAGGGGTGAGGTGCTGGCGGAGTTCATGGGCAGTGCGAAGGGTTTGGGGCATAGTTGGCTCTAGTATGAAAAAGGCGGTACGTTATTTTGCCGTACCGCCTTTAAACAACATAATTATGTTACCGCTTTTACGCGGCCTCAAACTTTTTTCCGGCGTTTTCAATTGCCTCCAGAATGAGGGATTTTGCTTTTTCTGCGCCTTCCCATCCGGTGACTTTCACCCATTTACCTTTCTCCAAGTCTTTATAATGCTCGAAGAAGTGCGTAATTTGGGCACGCAAAGACTCTGGTAGATCGGTATAGGAGTTCACGTTATCGTACAGTTTTGTAAGCTTCTGCACAGGTACCGCAAGAATTTTCTCATCCTGGCCGCTCTCATCTTCCATCAGGAGTACGCCTACTGGACGTACTGCGATCACACAGCCCGGTGCAAGTGGGTAGGGCGCCACGACCAGTACGTCTGCTGGATCGCCATCGCCTGACAAAGTGTGAGGGATAAAGCCATAATTGCACGGATAATGCATCGGGGTCGAAAGGAAGCGGTCTACCACAATGGCTCCAGCGTCTTTATCGAATTCGTATTTAATAGGATCGGCATTGGCCGGAACTTCTATTACCACATTGACGACTTCAGGAGGATTTTTTCCTGTGCTGATGCTTTTTATGTCCATAAGAATGCTCTTTATCTATGATTATTACGAAGCTTACCCTATACCGTAAAACCATCAGAAAAGCAAAACAAAATCCGCAAATAGGGTGGGTCTGTTTCGATAAGTGTGAATATTTCTTCAGAGGTTGGCCTTGTAATATCTAAGGAGTTCCTTATATTAGCGCTTAAGCTTTGTTTTTTTAAAGGCTGGAGGGATGGCCGAGTGGCTTAAGGCGCACGCCTGGAAAGTGTGTTCACCCGCAAGGGTGTCCGGGGTTCGAATCCCCGTCCCTCCGCCACCCTACACTCTTGGCTCTGAGTGGATAGGTCAACCAGAGACGTTAGCTTAGATTCTGAAATTAACCCTAGAGGGGGTGTATGTGTTTAGTTCGACGGAAAAGAATATCCTGGATGATGCATTAAACGCCTGCCGGCGAAGTTTTGCGATACTGCTAGGCTTTAGTTTGGGAACAAACATCCTTACCCTTGCCCTTCCTATTTATTCGTTACAAGTGCTTGATCGTGTGATCTCCAGTGGTAACCTGGTGACACTTTTAATGCTTAGTCTCGTGATGATAGTATGTTTTGTGGTGCTTTCACTGATTAGCACGGCTAAAAGCTTTGTTATGATTCGAGTATCGGATTGGCTTAATACGAAATTATCTCCGGTTTTCCTTGAAAAAACTATTTCGCGTTCGGCGCTGACAAATTCCCCTATGGGTAGCCAGTCGCTTCGGGATGTTACCCAAATCCGTACATTCCTGACAGGTTCAGGAGGGCTCGCGTTTCTTGATTTGCCGTGGTCATTTATCTTTATAGCAGTCATTTTCATGATCCATCCCGTGAATGGAATGATCACCTTGGCAAGTGTTGTGGTTATAATAGGCCTTGCGTTGCTGACCGAATGGTTAGGCACCAGCATACTTTCCAAGGCTAACGAAGGGAACGTTGCGAATATGCGAGCGGTGGAGATGATTTCTCGTAACGCAGAGGTCATTGAAGCGATGGGGATGACGGAGCAGGTTGTTAAAAACTGGCAAAAAAATGAAGTGCGCGGAATCGAATTCCAGAATATCGCAAGCTACCGTGCGAGCGTAATTACCAATATCTCCCGTTTCTTCCGGATGGTTCTCCAGATTGCGCTGATTGGAGCGGGTGCGTATCTTGCGCTTAAGCATGAAATTACGACCGGAGGCATTATTGCCTGCTCTATTATTGCGGGCCGGGCGCTTGCTCCGTTTGAGGCCGCGATGGGCTCGTGGAAAATGTTTGTGGATGCGCGGAAATCCTATGAACGGTTAAGCACTCTTTTAAAGCAAACTCCTGATCGGAAAGATAGCATGTCCCTTCCTGTTCCTAAGGGTAATCTTTCGCTTGAAAACGTACTTTATGCTCCTCCTGGTACGCAGAAAGTGATTGTTTCAGGTATACGATTTTCTTTGAACGCGGGTGAAATTCTTGGGCTTGTGGGGCCAAGTGCTGCGGGGAAATCAACGCTTGCTAAACTGATTATGGGAGTATGGAAACCTACCGGCGGAGTGGTGCGTCTTGATGGGGCGGATGTATTTACTTGGAACCGTAGAGAATTTGGCTCGTATGTGGGGTATTTACCGCAAGGTGTTGAATTATTCGAGGGGACTATCCGTGAGAATATTGCACGTCTTAATCCCGATGCGAAAGCTGAGGATGTGGTTGCCGCGGCGCAGGCTGCACAAGTGCATGAGATGATCCTGCGCTTGCCTAATGGCTACGAGACCGAAATCGGTGCGGGTGGATCGGGGCTTTCTGCCGGTCAACGTCAGCGGATAGGTCTGGCTAGGGCATTCTATGGCGATCCTAAGCTCATTTTGTTGGATGAACCGAACTCTAACCTGGATCAGGAAGGAGAGATGGCGTTGCAAGAGGCATTGTTAGTCGCGAAGAAACGCAACATTACGACAATTATTATTGCGCATCGTCCTGCGGTACTTGCGGTGGTAGACAAAATACTGGTCTTAAAAGCAGGAACGATTGCTTCCTTTGGTTCGCGGGATGAAATATTGAGCCAACTTATTCCTCAACCGCCTGCTTCCCAAGCAAAACCACAACCACACGCACCTCAACCTACTGCCCGTGCTTTACCGCCTGTTAGCGCTCATCCTTCTCCGAAACCTGCGAGTAGTGGAGCTGTTTAATGCGTAACCCTCTTCTTAAGGAAAAGCCTGCTATGCCTCAGGATAAAACATCTCAAGAGAATAGTTCTTTAGGAGAAAATCGTGTTGTGCGTTCATCGGTGGAAACGCCGGTGCGGACTAATAGAAAAAGTTTTCCCGGAAATAAGGCGATTCGTGAAAAGCGCGATGAATCCGTTGAGAAAGTGGCGAGTGTGGTGGATCGCTTCACCCTGTTTGTTGTCGGTGACAAAACACAGGAGCGCGGGGAATTGGGGGATGTAACCCGTGGTCCTGTACGTTTTGGTATGTGGATATGTATTATATTCTTTGGAGTGTTTGGTCTATGGGCGGCGTTAGCGCCACTTGATAGTGCCGCTATTGCGATTGGGACGGTGGTTGTAGATTCCAATAAAAAGACGATTCAGCATTTAGAAGGTGGAATTGTTTCTGAAATTATGGTGAGAGCCGGGGATGAAGTCGAAGCAGGGCAGCCACTTATCCGTATGGATGAAACGATGGCGCAAGCGCGTCTTGGGCTCTTAAAAACCCAAATTGATTCAACCGAAGCGGCGGAAGCTCGTCTTCTTGCCGAACGTGATACCTTGAATGTGATTACATTTCCAGAAAAATTGCTTAAACGTTCGGCAGAGCCAGAAATTGCAGGAATTCTAGATGGTGAACGGAGGCTCTTTGAGACACGTAAAAAATCAGTGGCTGGCCGTCTTGATGTGCTTGCTCAGCGAGTGCATCAGTTCAAGGATGAGATCCAGGGGTTACAAGCCCAAAAAACATCAACCCAAGAACAGCTTGCATTAACGCAAGAAGAAACAAAGGTAGTCAAAGAATTGCTTGCGAAAGGAAATGCGCAAAGACCGCGGTTATTGGCGCTCCAAAGAAAAGTAGCAGAATTAGAAGGGCAGCAGGGCGAATATATAGCTCTGATGGCGAAAGCGGAGCAAAGTATTACTGAGGCCGAACTCGAAATGATTAATCTTAAAAATACGCGCCTCAATGAAGTTGTAGAAGAGTTACAAAAAACTCAAGCCCGACTTTCGGACTTGCGTGAGCGGATAAATGCCTCTCAAGATGTCTTGCAGCGTGTGATTGTTACTGCCCCTCAAGCGGGTACCGTGACCGATCTTAAGGTTCATACGGTAGGCGGTGTTATTCAGCCTGGGGCTGCGATTATGTCCATTATTCCAAAAAATGATAAATTGGTGGTCGAAGCCAAAATACCGGTTACGGATATTGATGTCGTGCATCCCGGATTAATGGCACGTGTGATGTTAACGGCGTATAAATCCCGAAATGTGCCTGCGTTGTTGGGCGAAGTTACCTATGTTTCTGCAGACCGCGTGGAGAGTGATAACCGTTATGAGCCTCCGTATTATACGGCTAAAATTAGTATTGATAAAGAAGCGCTCGCTGAAATCCACGAAATAACCCTCTATCCTGGTATGTCCGCAAACGTACTGATTGTGACGGGGGAACGGACCTTCTTAGGCTATCTCTTTAGCCCAATTTCGGATGCGGTTAACAAATCCTTCCGGGAACAATAGAATCGGCTAGGTGTTTTGGCCTGGATATACCCCTTCCAGGCTTTACATTCCTGGGTTTATCCGTATGATGCCCAGCATGTCGGGGCGTAGCGCAGCCTGGTAGCGCACCAGTCTGGGGGACTGGGGGTCGCTGGTTCGAGTCCAGTCGTCCCGACCACGTATTACAAGGGCTCTGGAGGTATTTCACTATTCCAAGACTGGGGTGCCTGTTGTTGTTCGTGTTGTTGTTCGACATTTTTTATAGCTTAATTTTAAGCTCATCCAGGAAGGCGTAAACAAATTTTTACTTCATCTCTTGAATCTTAAAATTCGTAGTCTATTATTCGCTCATCCTAGGGGAGTAATCGTTCCTTCGTCAAAGAAGGAAGAAAACGTCAACACACTTGCCGAACATCGGCATGGCGTTTTCAGCTTTAGTTAAAGCTTGGTGAGACCTACGATATGCAGTTTGCTCTTGGTTGGGCGGAACGTGTATGTCGTATGTCAAACACCGCCCGACCACTGGAGTTTTTATGGATATTTTCCTTCATTCTGCATTGTTAGTTGCTATCGGTGAAATTGGCGATAAAACCCAATTATTAGCAATAATTTTAGCTGTGCGATACCGTCAAGTATCTCCTATCATTCTTGGAATTTTAGTGGCGACAACGCTTAATCATGCCATTGCAGCAGGGGTTGGGCATTATGTTGGTTCTTTGGCTAATTCTGTAACGTTGGAGTGGGCACTGGCAGGCTTATTTATTGTGGTGGGACTTTGGGTGTTGAAGCCAGATACGATGGAAGAGTCTAAGCCGGGACGGGATTTTGGAGCATTTCTGACAACGGTAGTCACGTTCTTTATTGCAGAGATAGGGGATAAAACCCAGATTGCGACCGTTGCGCTTGCTGCAGAATATAAAGACTTTCTTCCTGTACTGATTGGCACGACGACCGGGATGCTTCTCGCTAATATTCCCGCGGTGTTTTTTGGACACAAATTGCTTGAAAGAATACCGATGAAATTTGTGCGCTATACGGCTTCGGTTCTTTTTATTGGTTTTGGAATAGTAAAGATCTACGGTCTCTTTGCCGTGCCAATTTAGAACTGCATCTTACTGAAGCTATTATAGAGCGGCCCAAACACGGCAACCGATACCCAAAGCATAATTCCCCCCATCACGATGGTAAGGGCGGGCTGTACGAATCCGACCATGTTATTGACCGAATCGTTCACTTCACGATCGAAGAAGAAGTTGACGTTATCGAGTGACGTATCGAGGTTCCCAGTTTCTT
Source organism: Rickettsiales bacterium (assembly GCA_021156175.1). Lineage (GTDB taxonomy): Bacteria > Pseudomonadota > Alphaproteobacteria > Rickettsiales > JAJNBL01 > JAJNBL01. Next base: position 369,456 of record JAJNBL010000001.1, on the reverse strand, counting down.
CGCCCACTTTGAACATTCGGATGACGATCGAAGGGAATTCGTTGGTAACGCGCAAGGAGTTAGTGAGTGAGTTACCTTCATAAACGCCTTTACGAACGGCTGCGATGCTTTCTCGGATTACGCGGTTTTTCACGACGTTATTTCCGATTTCCAAACATTCGAGGATACTGATGCCGCTTCTAAAAGTGATGGCAAAAAAGTGGCAGAAGCGCGCCAATTCAATTTTTCGTATCGTGTTTCCTATCACAGGAACCATAAGCTTGAATTTATCCATCGCGTAGGCAAAGGGCTCTACCGTTCGGTAAAGAATAAGAATTGTTACCCAGCTGATGATAGGTAGTGCGATAAGCAAATACCAATAGTTCATAAAAATGCCCGAGGTTTTAATGAGTGCAATCGTATAAATCGGGAGATCAAAATTTTGTTGGAGTAGGAATTCCGCAAGTTTTGGTACTACGAAGGTCATCATCAGCGCTACGACGCCAAACATGATAACGAGGAGGAACATAGGGTAATAGGTGGCTTTCCGTACTTTTCTGCGGATATCCGCAACCCATTTCAGGTGATGTGCAAGATGTTCGAAGACATCCGCCATGCTCCCCGTTTTCTCGCCGGCTGCGACCAGTCCGGTAAATACGCTGTTAAACGTATTGGGGTGTTCTGCCATGGCGGCTGAGAGCATCTTACCGCCTTTGACGGCTTCATAAATATCGGTGAGAAGGTTTTTGAAACTCAGTGAATCGGTAGAGTCCCTGAGGTCTGAAAGGGTTTCGAGAAGAGGTACGCCGGCGCGTTCGAGCTGTTCTAAGTGGATACACATCATGATGAGATCTTGTATTCCAATGGAGCCTGCAAAACGGGAACGTTTCTCGCTAATCGGTTTTGCCTCGATCAGGGCGATTCCTAAGTCTTTTAGCCGATCCTCTAAGTCAATTTCATTGGCGGCATTCAGCCTTCCTTTAATGCGACGACCTTTCTCATTGAGTGCGATATAATTATACACAGGCATAAGTCAAATTCCTTATGTTAATAGTGTTTACTCGAGTCGACTCGTCATATCGATCGTGTTAATCAGTTCGGCAATATCAGTGACGCCGGCAAGTATTTTTCCAATTCCATCATCGACCATTGGGACAAATCCTTTGGATAGCGCATGATCAAACATGCTTCGCCGTGTTGCGCCCATGGCAATGAGGTCATCAAATTCGCGGTCGATAGGTAATATTTCCGTGATCGAGACTCGGCCCTTATATCCACAGCCATAACATTTCTCGCAGCCTTTATGCCGATAAATCTGCGGAGGATTCTCAGCAGGGATACCAAGGATTTTGCATTCTTCAGGTGATGGCGCATAGGCTTCCTTACAGTGCTTGCACAAGGTACGTGCAAGACGTTGGGCGATCATACAAGTCAGTGCGCCAGAGAGCAGATGCGGAGGAATTCCAATATCAATCAAACGCGGAATAGCGCCAAGCGCATCGTTGGTGTGTAGGGTGGAGAATACTTGGTGTCCCGTCATCGCTGCACGAATCGCCATGTTGGCGGTGGGTTCATCGCGAATTTCCCCGATGAATACGATATCCGGATCTTGCCGCATAAGCGATTTAATCCCATTCACGAAGTCCATTGCCGTACCTTCACGCACTTGGGATTGGCGAATGAGCGGGAGCTGATATTCCACCGGATCTTCGAGCGTCATAATGTTGACGCTGATATCGTTAATGTAATTGAGCATTGAGTATAATGAGGTGGTCTTACCGCTACCGGTTGGTCCTGTAACGATAATAATTCCCTCAGGGCGTTTCAGCATTTTTCTAAGTAATCGGATATTATTTGCGCTATAACCGAGGTCTTCCATCGGAACGAGCGATTTTTTCTTATCCAAAATACGCATTACGATGTTTTCGCCGTGGACGGTAGGCTGGGTTGCCACCCGGAAGTCGATCTCACGACCCAGTACGTTATAAGAAATACGACCATCCTGCGGCACACGGGTTTCAGCGATATTCATGCCGGAGACGATTTTGATCCGTACGCTGATCGCTGGCCAATAGTCTTTATGGAAGCTACGAACCTGGATCATTTGTCCATCAATCCGATAACGTAGCCTTAGGAAGAAACTTTCTGGCTCAAAATGGATGTCCGATGCACCGCGTTTTATCGCGTCAATAAGTAGCGCATCCACGAGCCGTACGGTAGGGTTGATGTAACCCTCCACTTCACCGCTTAGCTGCGCTTTCTCAGCTTGTCCTGTCTCGATTTCTTTTAGGATTCCGCCCACAGACATTTCATAGCCGTAATATTGCTCGATCGCATCCATGAGGTCTGCTTCGGACGTGTAAACGGGAATGATTTTATAATGCGCTGGGAAATATTTGTGTGCCTGGTCCATCGCGAGGATGTTATAGACATCGGGTGTTGCTACTGAAATCGTATCACCATCCTGGGATACAGGAAGAATTTTATGACGTGCTGCGACTTCTTTGGGGATTTTAATAACAAGGTTGGGATCCAGCACGCCGGACAGTATATCAATATGCTGAATGCCCGTAGTTTCAGCAAGAATGCCTCCTAACGCGCTTTCCGTGATGAACCCCATACTCACGAGCACCGCACCCAACATCGAACGGTCCCCGTTTTTTGCTTGTTGGGTTTGTTCTTTGAGTGCGATATCAAGTTGGTCTTGAGAAATCAGCCCTTTTTCTACGAGCCGTTCACCGAGCATTTTGGGACGGTTTTCGGTCTTTTTAACCTCAACTTCTTCTTCTTCTTCGGTATTGGATTCTGTGGCTTTCGCCTTTGCTTTCGGAGTTGGGCTGGAAGCTGCTTTGGCTTCTACGGCGACAGGCTCCGGGAAGAATTCCTGGTCAATATCATCTACGACAATCTGACTATCCGTGCTCCAATCGACCGGATAGTTATAATAAGACACAGACTCCTGTGACGGAGCGGCTATGATTTCTTCTGTGCTTGCTGTTGGGGCAGCGACAGGTGGAGGATCGGTGCTTTCTACGGCGGGAGGAGCAGCATTGACCACAGGTGCTGGTGTCGGGAGAGGCGCTGGGGGTATAGGTGCGGCAGCGGGTGCGGCTTGTGGTGTGTGCCCTGCAGGTTCGTCGGGAGCTAATAAGGTAGCAAGCAACCCCTCCATTAAACTTCCTGGGGGGGCAGCTATAGAAGGAGAAGAGGGTGGTGGTACGGGTATTGCGGGATCTTCGTTTGTTGAGGGGATATCCGTAGCGGAAGAAGGCGTAGTTACAGGCGTTGGAGCAAGTGGAGTGAGCTCGATATCATCGAGATTTAGGTCAGAAAGTATCGTCTTCTCTCCCTTATTAGCTAAAGGAGAGGTCGATGTAGGCCGGTTCAAAAAGCTTTCTTTCTCTGTGGACAAATTTTCCTCGTAATGCGCAAATAAAAGTCCTCAACGCCCCCTACCTTACCAAGAAAGGGTTAAAATAGAGCTAAATGGAAGGGCTATGCTTGGCTTTGGGTAAGGAACCGTGCATACTGCTGACAGTTCTTCATAAAATAGGCCACTATCCTATGTCTTCACAGGCTCCTTCTCTTATCCACCCTCCTTATTGGGAAGAAGCGGTTTCCCATCTTTCCAGGGTTGATCCTGTAATGGGTGAGATTATCGCGCTTTATCAGGGCGAGACCTTGACCTGCAAGGCTGATCCCTATTTTACGCTCGCGCGTGCGATTGTGGGCCAGCAGATATCCGTGAGTGCTGCAGATAGCGTATGGAGGCGTCTGACAGAGGAAGTGACGATAGTATCGCCAGAGACAGTGTTAGCGGCACAAGAAGAGCGTTTGAGGGCATGTGGACTTTCATTGCAAAAGGTTTCCTATTTGCGGAATATTGCGGCGCATTTTCATTCCCGTGGGGTGGGACTGGGGTATTTTGAAGGAAAGGCATTGGAGGAGATAAACAAGGAGCTCTTGGCGATTAAAGGTGTGGGACCGTGGACGGTCCAGATGTTTCAGATATTCTATCTCATGTCGCCAGATATCATGCCGCTCGGCGATTTAGGGCTGCTTAATGCCATCGCCGCACGTTATGGCTTGCCGAAAGAATCGATAAAAGAAACGGCAAGGAACGTTGCCGAACAGTGGAAGCCGTGGAGAACCGTGGCTACCTGGTATCTGTGGCGGAGCCTTGATCCTGTTCCGGTGAAATACTGAAATTATACTTCCTCATCTTCTAGCGCATCATCAAGGCTTAATTCCGTGCCTTCATCAATGCGTAAGAGAGACTCGCCAGCGTAAAGCAGAATATCGCTAGGCGATTGTGCAATGCGTTCGATATCTTCAATCCGTAGAAGCGCTAAGCCGACGCCATCGATACCGGAACAGAAGGTTCCAATTTTTTTCTGCCCAACTAATACTTCTGTCCCGTCGGAAGGTATATTGCCTTCCACAGCTACAGGATAAAGCTGATAACGGCGTGCGCCTTTATGTTGTACGCGTGCGGTGACTTCTTGCCCAACGAAACATCCTTTGGTGAAGTCAATCGCGCCCATTTCCACAAATCCATAATCAACCGGATAGGAGGCACCGCTTTCCATATCGCGGCTTGTATCAGGAAGGCCAATCCATAAACGTAGGAACTCGTATTGATCGCGCTCCATCGGTTTAAAACCATAAGCAAGCAGTGCATCCACCGCGTCTGCCTTGCAAATACCGCGGCCTTGCATATCAACGGTGCGCGGGTCAATGAACACATAACCAAAGTCAAACGTCTGTGCAACGCCTGCTTCCATCTCAGGACTAATATCCTCAATTACCTGCTCGCCCATGAACACAATCACGCGGAACTGACTGCTGACATCTTCAATGGTGATTTGCGAACGGAGTTTGTATTCCTCAAGCTTCGCGATAATGTCTCGAAGCTTCGATCCTTGGCAATCCAGTAAGAAGCTGTCATCTGCTTGGCAGATGAAGAAGTCATACAAAAATTTTCCTTGAGGCGTGAGGAGGGCTGCATAGACGGTGCGTGTAGGGCTTACGCTGTCCATATTGGCTGTCAGCAAATTTTGCAGGAAGGGCCGTGCGTCCTGGCCGGAAATTCGGATGACTGCGCGGTCATCGAGCACTGCAAAAAATTGTGGGATCGACTCTTCCCCTTCCGATGTCTCGTTTTTTACTTCGGGAGCGTTAGATTTTTTTGTCATTTTTATTTCCTCACAAATTTTTTTTTAGTTTTTCTATAGTAAGAAAGCGATTTCTACATTGCAAGTCGTATTCCACTACATTTCTAGAACCCGCGCCGTTACTGGGCTGTAGGAGTATTACAAAAAGTTGAATTATAATGGGACAGAAAATATTGTGATAAAATAGCATGTTAATAGAATATAAAGGAATATTTCACGGTCTCTTAAGAGGTAATGGGCTAATGTGTAGTTGTGGAAACCCTTAGTATATGCACTCTCAGATCTTGATCTGGAAGTGGGTTACTGGGGGGATTGTTGTAAACTAAGTAGGAGACTACACATGGCTGGTTCTATTAAAAGAAAGGCCGTTTCTAAGCGCAAAACCGCAGCTAAAAAGCCGGTTGCTAAGAAACGTCTTACAATTAAGACTGGTAAAAAAGCTGCGAAAAAAGTAGTAGCTAAAAAAAGAAAGACCGTTAAAAAAGCTGCAGCTAAAGTAATTAAGCTGAAAACAGCGAAAAAAGCGGTTAAGAAAACTGTTAAGAAAACTGTTAAGAAAACAGTTAAGAAAGCTGTTAAAAAAACAGTGAAAAGAGTAGCTAAGAAAAAACCTGCGGCAAAAAAGCGTAAGCCTGCTGCTCGTAAAAAAGCTACTGGCAAAAAAGCCAAAGCGAAAGTAAAACGTGCCGGTCTATTAGGTCGGAAACACCTGCGTGCCCGTAAGGCGCTTGCTCGCAAGCATCTTGCATCCCGTAAGGGAATGGTGCGTGCCCATGCTAAAGTACTTCGTGTACTGTTGGGTAAGCAACATATCGCACGTAGAACTATGCTCTCCCGTCAATTGGCGGAGCGTAAACGGTTCATGAAGCAATGCAGCATGACCCGTCGATCGCTAGGCAGAAAGCAACGTTTGGAATTGCGTTCACACATGAGGAAACTCCTTGCTGAACGTAAAGCAATTCTTGCGATGCAACTGGCAGAGCGTAAAAAGGCAATGCCTGCGAAAAAAGCCTCGAAAAAGGCAAAAACTCGTAAGGCAAGCGCGAAACGTCGTATGTCGCTCAAGCGCAAACATAAGTCGAAAAAGCACCTGAAACTTGTTGCTAAGAAAGCAGCTAAGCCAATGGTGAAGCGTATGTCGATCAAGATTGCCGGTAAAGCAATCATGATGCGCAAAGCCCCTGCGAAGCGTAGCAGAACAGCGGCAAAGCGACGTCTGAAAGCAGGAATGAAGGGTTAATCCCGACAGTGTTATAATATATATTATAATAAATTGCTGATCAGACACAAAAAAGCGGGGACAAGCGTCCCCGCTTTTTGCTTGTGTATTTGAGTGCTGGATTTGAACGCTACCGGGCTGAAAACATCGAATTTTCAGCGCGTTGGTTGTCACATGCTTCGTTGTGCATTTATTCGGGTGTTCGAAAACCCCGACGTTTTGCCCCGATATCACCTTAAATCTCGAAGTAAGTCGCTTAGCGCTCCATAAGAACACATCTTATAATTCCGGCCAGGTCTGGGTATAAGCGAGGGAGTTTAAGTCCTGCGGCCTCCCCAATGGCCTCCACGTCGATTTCTTGACCCTGACCAATTTCAAGTGCAAGTAAGCCGCCTTTTTTTAGCCAACCTGCTGCAAGTGGAATAAGATTGCGATAGCATGCAAGCCCATCTTCCCCTCCATCAAGTGCTAACATCGGCTCATAGATACGCACTTCGGGTTCCAGCCCTTTGATATCCTCTGTGGGGATATAGGGCGGGTTGCTGATGATGATATCAAACCGTTCATCGGAAAAATCGTTAGGGAAGCGGGCAGAGGCATCATTCCAGCTTGTTTCTCTCCATGTCACGTGTTCCTCTAATCCAAGCGCCAGGCCGTTTTGCGTGGCGATATGCAGGGCGGCAGGGGAAAGATCTATCCCGATGCCGGTACTGCCTGGAATCTCTGCCAAAAGCGTCAGCAGGAGGCATCCTGTGCCGGTTCCCATATCCAGTAAATGCGGGGGATGGACGGAGTGTTTGGCGTTCCATGTACGTAAGACGGCGTCAATCACGGTTTCGCTGTCGGGCCGTGGGTCGAGCGTATCCCGTGTCACAATGAAATCTCTGCTCCAGAATTCTCGTGTGCCGAGCAAATGGGACATCGGTTCCCGGGCTATCCGGCGGGCGATCAGCTGTTCGAAAGCTTGGGTTTGATCGCGTGTAAGCGGTTGTTTCTTGTGAAGCAGGATATATTCTCTGGTAACCTTTAGTACCGCTCCCAGCAACAATTCAGCATCGAGTGCAAAGGACGGAATGCCTGCTTTTTGGAGCTGTTGTTTGGCTTGAAAGAGGGTGGATTGGATGGAAGAAAGCATGGTTTAAATTAAGTATCCTAAGATGCAAAAATCCCTCCAGGAAAACCCTGGAGGGATTTTTGTGGTAAGCCTAAAGGCTACTATTCTTGTGCAAGAACCGCTTCCGTCAAAGTACGGAGTGACTTTTGTACGCGGCGGTTAAGCGGGTCAATCACACCATTGGTGAAAGCCGCGGTGCTATTGGTCACTGCTATTGCAGTTTCAATCGCACGCTTTACATCGGATCTGGTCGCTTCGTTTTGAATACGAACCGCTTCGTTTGGCGTTTTGCATGAGCTGAGCGCCTTAGAGGTACGGTTTGCTTCGTTTACGCTCTTTTCGAAAAAAGAGGAAACCGACTTGCTTAACGTATCTGCTTGCTTCGCTGCAGCATTGCCCGTTTCGAGGAGGGCATTGATGTTTTCTTGAAGCAATTTGATAGAGTTGTTGGAAAGCTCAGCAGCGTTCTGTGCAAATTTTGCAAAAGATGCAGCAGATTCATGCTGAAGCGCGAAGATTTTTTCTTGCGCTTTTTGAGCCTCATGAGTCCAGTTTTCAAATACAACGTTCTGGAGACCTTCTACTGGGTTCGAGCCTTTGCCGGTTTTTTTCCCTTGCGGTTGCCTGGCGTCATCTCGAGATTGTTTCGCCGTCGTTTGCTTCGCTTGTTTCTTCTGAGAAGTAGCAAAAGATTTTTTAGCGGCAGAGGATACTTTTGCTTTCGGCTTAGCAGGAGCTTTTGCTTTCGCTGCAGGAGCTGCTTTCTGCGCTTTTTGTTGCGGCTTCTGTTCAGATTTTTGTGATTTTGTTTTCGCTTTTGGCTTAGCAGATGCTTTCGGCTTAGATGAAGCTTTAGCTTTTGCTTGAGAAGCTACGGGCGCTTTTTGTTGTTGCGATTTTTCTTTCGCATCTTTCGCCGCAGGTTTCGCTGCTTTCTTATCTGATTTTGGAGCTTTCGCTGCAGTTGATTTTGCTTTCGATCCAGACTTACCAGCTGATTTGCCTTTGTTAGCAGAAGCCGCTAAGCGCGCCTTAATGCCTTCTTTCTTTTGCGAGCTTGCAGGCGTTGGCTGATCGGTATTTGCAGGAACTGCATTCAACCCATCGGTCACAGACTTCAGAGCTGGTTTAATTGGATTTACATTGCTTGCCGTATTTTTTTCAGGTGCCGGCGCCTGCGGGAATTGCGTAGTCATAATTTCCTCCTTCAGATAAGATCATCCGTTACGGGTGTAACAATTGCCGAGAATCGCTTCCAAACGGCCCCCCACTGTTCGTTGTAAAAGTCTTCGCTTGAGAAATCAAGAGTTTATTTCATACTTGTGTCGAAGTGATGCGTTCTCGTATAATGAAAAATTCTCAAACACAGATAACAAAAGAGGCGTGAATTATGGTGAAAGTGGCAGTGGTGTTGGCAGGATGTGGGCATTTGGATGGGGCAGAAATTCGTGAGTCGGTGATCACCTTGCTTGCGCTTGATCGCGCAGGAGCTGAAGTTTCGATCTTTGCACCGGATGTAAATCAGATGCATGTGGTGAATCATCTTACCGGAAAAGAAATGCCGGGCGAATCACGTAATGTGTTGGAGGAAGCTGCGCGTATTGCGCGTGGGAAAATTTCACCATTGGCGAAAGCGAGCGCTAAAGATTTTGATGCGCTGGTGTTGCCGGGAGGGTATGGAGCGGCGAAGAATTTATCGAACGTTGCTACCAAGGGGAAAAATGCGACGGTGCTGCCTGAGCTTAAAACACTTATTACGGATTTTCTTCATCAGAAAAAACCAATTGGGGCGATTTGTATTTCGCCCGCCATTCTGACTGCCGCAGTTAAAGGAAATTTGGTGCCAACGGTCACCTTAGGAGAGGATGCGGATGGATTGATTGCGGGCTTAGGCGGAAAACATCGGAATTGTCCTACCGATGAAGCTGTGCTAGATGAAGAGCATGGGATTGTCAGCTGTTCAGCGTATATGCGTGGGGATGCGACCATTTCGGATGTTGCTGCGGGGATTGAGAAGGTTGTTGCTACGGTTGTTGCGATCGCAGAGAAAAGCCATTAACGGTTTGTCAAGCCGCGCTACGTATGCTTATATTTAGTTACGTTTCAAGGATAGGTTACGCTATGGTTAATCGGCAATGGATTAAGACGGTGGTTATTGGGATAACCCTCATCGGTTCCGCTTTTCCTCAAAACGCACAAGCTTTATCCGATGAGGTGGTAACGACTTGTACGATTACTCCGACGGTGCTTTCCTTGGTTGCAATGCCAGAAGCGATTGCTCTGACCAATAACCTTCGACGCAAGACAGCTTCTCCGTTGCTTGCGGACGGGGTGCCGATTTATATTCGTGGTGTGGTGCGGGATGAGAGATGCGTACCGATTCCGGGCGTGAGAGTCCAGGTATGGCAAGCCGATGCGAAAGGGTATTATGTCACCGATAGCGAAGGTGTTCACGATGCGGATGCCGATCCAAATTTTACGGGTTCAGGCACTGCAACGACGGATAATATGGGGCATTATGAGTTTATTACAATATTGCCAGGAGAAGCAGAAGGACGACCGCCGGTCGTGCATTTGCGGGTAAAACACCCTGAGTTTGGAATTGTGGAAACCGACCTGTTTTTTGATAAAATGCCAGGTGCAACGGAATACCATAAACATCTGACGGAAGTGGTGGCGAAGCTCCTTACCGCAGAGTCGCAGCCGATTGATTACAGTGCGCCGGATGCGGGTACGGTTTATCATTTTGATATTACCTTGGAAGGTGCCCAGCCTACTCGTAATTTCTAGGGTTCTTGACCGGGACTCAAGTTTCTGTTACGACCCGTATATAACCCAATTTAAGCTATTTTATGCAACAGCCTGTCCGTATTGCTCCTTCGATCCTTTCCGCCGACTTTGCGATGCTCGGCGATGAAGTCCGTGCCATTGTGAAAGGCGGTGCGGATTATATCCATATCGATGTGATGGATGGGCATTTTGTTCCGAATATCACAATCGGCCCGGATGTGGTCAAGGCGTTGCGCCCGCATACGGATAAGGTGTTTGATGTCCATTTGATGATAGAGCCGGTTGATCTTTATATCGAAGCTTTTGCGAAAGCGGGAGCCGATATTATCACGGTGCATGCGGAGGCAACTACGCATTTGGATCGTACCATCCAACTCATCAAATCCTTCGGGAAAAAAGCGGGCGTGTCGCTCGTGCCTTCGACGCATGAAAGTGCACTTGAATATGTAATCAGCCAGCTGGATTTGATTCTTGTGATGACCGTGAATCCGGGGTTTGGTGGACAAGCCTTCATTCCTTCTCAGCTTCAGAAAATCACTGCGATCCGCAAAATGATTGATGCTTCCGGTCGTAAGATTGATCTGGAAGTCGATGGCGGGATTAATCCTGAGATCGCCAAGCAAGTGGTTGCTGCCGGTGCCGATGTGATCGTGGCGGGATCTGCGGTATTCAAGGGCGGGCAATCGCTCTATGCCACAAACATTGCGGCACTTCGTTAGATTATAACCACCCTTTCCAGCGGAAAAATTTATAAGGCAGCAGTGCCGATAGAATCATTGTTCCTATGGCAAAAGGATAGCCAAAATGCCAGTGCAATTCAGGTATCGCATCGAAGTTCATCCCGTAGATACTCGCAACCAGCGTGGGCGGAAGGAATACCACTGCGGCGACAGAAAATATTTTGATGATCCCGTTTTGTTCAATACTGATCATGCCAAGCGTTGCATCGAGCAGGAAATTGACTTTGTTCGAAATGAACGAGGCGTGGTCGTTTAATGCTTGGATATCCTTCATTGCCGTTTGTAGGCGATTATGTTCTTCTGAGCCTGCGTTAAAGTAGGATGTTTGCGATATAAACCCCAGTAGCCGATTAATACTAACAAGGCTTTCTCGTATTTTTGATACCAAATCCCCCTTAATGCCAGCCTGCCGGAGCATTTCTTCAAGTTGAGGTTTTTTCTTCGAACGGGCTTTTGCATCCTCAAGATGGGGACGAAAGATTTTCTTGGTCATATCATCTAGATGGTGGCCAACATTTTCGAGTATATCTGCAATACGATCAATAATTGCTTCCATCAGCCCGGCGAGCACGGTGTTCCCGTGATAAGTTTCCGCTCTAATGATGGAAGACCGACCAAGGAATGTCCTAAAGGATTGTGGGTCGGAATAGCGAACAGTAATTAGGTGTTCGCCTGAAAGCACAAAAGTAATGGCATGCGTTTCAGGCTCAGGAGTATCCGCTTTTGTTACCATTGTAGCGGTAGCATATACTGCGCCATTTTTCTTGTATAAGCGGTTGGAGAGTTCAATTTCCACCATTTCATCCCGTGTGGGGATGCTGGTAGGAAGAAGGTTTTCAACAAATACTTCTTCTTCATGTGTAGGGCAAAGAAGGTCAACCCATATCAATTGAGAAATGCACGCTTTGACATTTTCACGAGGAATAGGGGTTATCACTTCATTTTGTAGGACATAAAATGTAAGCATGGAAGCGTTCAACCCTGTTTTAGGATTTCATCCGTTCGACTGCGTGGATACAGCTCTCGGCACGTAGCGATGCGATAATATTCGTCAAATGCCGTACGCCGCGCACCTCCACATCGACCAGCATCTCAAAGAAATCCGTGGAACGGTTGGTGATTTTCAGGTTGCTGATATTGCCTAAGTCTTTGGCGATCGTGTTGGTAAGCGTTGCAAGGGCTCCCGTTTCGTGTGAAAGTACAACCTTTAAACGTCCAACATGGGTGCCTGCGTGGCTTTCTTTTTCCCAGGAAACATCGATCCAGCGTTCGGGCGTATCGGAGTAATTGGAGAGCATTTCGCAATCGGTGGAGTGAATCGTAATCCCTTTTCCGGTGTTCACAATGCCTACTATTTTCTCACCAGGCAGTGGATGGCAACATCCTGCAAAATGCACGGCCATGCCTGCAACCAGGCCTTTGATTGGGATTGCGTTTTCTTCGTTGGGTTCGTACTGGTGTTTGCGTTTCCTAAACAGGCCAAAAAGGTTCTTTTTGTTGTTTTTTTCGTTGGTTTTGCTATTGGGAAATAAGATCCCTATGATTTCTGCGCGCGTGAGCGTGCCTTCGCCCAAGCTAGCGTAGATATCTTCAATCTCTTTTTTGCCATAAACTTCGAGTAACGGTTCGAGCAACTTATCTTTAAGTTCATGGCCTTCCTGACGCAGCGCCTTGGTTAGGATTGCCCGTCCAAGATTAATATACTCCACCCGTTGTTGAAGACGTATGTACTTACGAATTTCAGAACGTGCTTTTCCCGTGACCACAAATTTTTCCCACGCAGGGGAAGGGACTTGGGTTTTGGAACGGATAATTTCGACTTGGTCGCCATTGACAAGAATCGTGCGTAAAGGCACGATCCGACCATTCACCTTCGCACCCACGCAGGTTGAGCCAATATCCGAATGCACGGCATAGGCAAAATCCACCGGTGTTGCGCCTTTGGGCAGTGCAATCAAATCACCGCGCGGTGTGAAGCAAAATACTTGGTCGTAGTACATTTCCAGCTTGGTATTCTCAAGGAACTCTTCCGGTGCGGCATCATGTTCCAAAATTTCGAGTAACTCGCGCAGCCAGCGGAATTGACGGCCTTCCATCTGGCCGTAATCGGCGCGTTGTTTATAACTCCAATGCGCGGCAACCCCGTGTTCGGCAACATCCTGCATTTCTTGCGTACGAATTTGGACTTCAATCCGTTGTTGTTCTGGGCCGATGACGACGGTATGGAGTGATTGGTAACCGTTGTTTTTCGGTGTGCTGATATAGTCCTTGAAGCTATCAGGCACCATCTTATAGGCGCCATGCACAGCGCCAAGCACGTGGTAACAATCCTCAATGGATTCGACAATCACGCGGAAGGCAATGATATCGGCCAGTTGTTCAAAACCGAGATTTTTGTTCTCCATTTTTTTCCAAATGGAACAGGGTGTTTTTTCCCGGCCTTGAATCGTTGCACGGATGCCTTCTTTTTCAATCGTTGCGGCGAGATGGTCGATGATCCGTTCAATCAACGTATTATCTTCTTCGTGCAAAAATTCCAGACGTTTGATGATGGATTGGCGCACATCGGGATGAAGCTCCGCAAAGGCGATATCCTGCAACTCGATTTTGAGTTGCTGCATTCCCATACGCTCAGCCAAAGGAGCATAAATTTCCATAGTTTCATGAGAAATGCGTTGGCGTTTTTCGAGTGAGCCAACATAATGTAGGGTGCGCATGTTATGCAGGCGATCGGCGAGTTTTACCAGCAATACACGGATATCCTCGGACATCGCAATCAAGAGTTTTCGGAAGTTTTCGGCCTGGCGGACGGAATCGGGCTGGTATTCAATTTTTGTTAATTTGGTGACGCCATCGACTAGGCGGCTTACGTCTTCTCCAAACAGTTCTGCGATTTGTTCTAATGTAGCGTCAGTATCTTCAACCGTATCATGGAGCAATGCAGTAACAATGGTCGAGGTATCTAGCTTCATTCCCGCCAAAATCCCTGCAACCTCCAGCGGATGTTGGAAATAGGGTTCACCCGAGGCACGCTTTTGGTGGCTATGTGCTTTTTCGGCAAAATCGCAGGCACGCGCAAGGTAATCCCGGTCGCAGTCAGGATTATAGTCAGCTATTTGCGTAATAAGCGTTTGTGGGGTAAGCATGATAATGGTTAACTCTCCTGTTCTAATATAACAGGAAAAAAAGGCATTTGACCAGAAGAAGCTATGAGTTCTTTATTCACTTTGGCGAGAGTAATGGATCAATGCTCGCTTGACGCGCCGTGGATCGGCTTCCAGTACCTCAAATTCAATACCGGATGGATGCATGATCCGTTCGCCTTTTTTGGGAACATAGCCAAACAAGTCAAAAATCAGGCCGCCAAGTGTATCAAAATCGTCTTCTTCAGCTTCTTTTGAGAAGGCAACATTCAGCCGCTCTTCGAGTTTCTCAATGGGAAGTCTGCCACTGGCTTCCAGCGTATTTTCGTTGATGGCTACAAGATCGGCTTCTTCGATCGTATCATGTTCGTCTTTGATGTCGCCAACGAGTTCTTCCACCAAGTCTTCAATCGTAACAAGTCCGTCTGTGCCGCCATATTCATCCATCACCAGAGCCATATGTACGCGGGAAGAACGCATTTGTGCTAGTAGATCGGTAATATGCATGGAATGAGGAACAAAAAGGGCTTTGCGAATAATTTCATCCATCTGGAATTCGCCGGTTTTCCCGAAATACGGGATTAAATCCTTAATGTGAAGGAAGCCCCGGATGTTATCCAGATTCTCGTGATAAATCGGCATGCGAGTGTGCTCATGTTCCGCCACCAACGCACGTAATTCTTCCAAAGAAGCGGTGTCTTCTGCAGCGATAATATCCATACGCGGCACCATCACATCGTCAACCTTTTTGTTATGAAAACTTAAGAAGTTATGAAGGAGTGTTTTTTCTTCGGCTCCCAACTGCGTGCCTTCCGGCCCATGGTCTTCGATCAACTCGACCAAAGATTCTTCGAGCGTACCGCCTTGTTTTAAAAGCAGGCGCGAAAGCGAATGGCGCAAAGATTTGAGCAAGGAATTTTGTGGTCTGGCCTCGTTAGCCGTGTTATTGGTTGCTAAACGAGGCGTACCCGAATCGGCTTCGGGGTCGTCATCCGACATGTGCATATTATTTTCTGTGTCCTCAAGATAATTTACTTTCATAAACCAGTGTCTATTGTATTAATTAACAGCTAATACTCTGTTGCATTATAGGGATTCTTTATACCCATTGCACCTAAAATTGCAATTTCCAGTTTTTCCATTGTTTCCGCCTCGGATTCTTCTTCGTGATCGTACCCTAACAGGTGCAACACTCCATGAATGAGCAAATGTGCAAGATGCGTTCTCGGGGTTTTCCCTTCGTCTTCTGCATCACGCATCAGTGTTTCACGTGAAACAATTACATCGCCGAGCATGACGGGTTCGGGTTCGCGGGAAAGCTCATTATATTTCCCGACCTTTAGCTCATAGCTTGGGAAAGAGAGTACATCGGTGGGTTTGTCTTTTTTTCGATAATCACGATTAAGTTCTTGGATATGGGTATCGTTTGTGAAGAGCAGAGAAATTTCGCAGGATGCAACGACCGATCCCAACGATGTTGCTTCGATGGCTGCCTGGCAGCAGGTAAGAGCATAGGTTTCTAAATCCGGGAAAAGCGATTCCCAGGCTTCGTCTTCAAGAGTGATTAGGGTATCGCAGGCTATCATATTACGAGATGGTTGCGGTCGGTCAGGCACTAGGTGTTTCTCCCCAGGCTTCGTTACTGCTGTAACGATTATAGGCCTTCACGATTTTCGCAGTAAGCGGATGGCGCACCACATCTTCGGCATCGAAATGTACGCGACCAATTTCTGGGATATCGTGGAGTTTCTCAATCGCATCGCGCAAACCGGATTTTACCTGACGGGGCAAATCCGTTTGGGTGAGATCCCCCGCCACGACCATCCGGCTTCCTTCGCCAAGACGGGTAAGGAACATTTTCATTTGAACAGAGGTCGCGTTTTGTGCCTCATCGAGAATAATGTACGCATTAGTGAGTGTGCGTCCGCGCATGAAGGCAAGCGGTGCAATCTCAATCTCTTTGGCTTCCAAATGCTTTGCCACTTGATCGGCGGGCAGCATATCATGGAGCGCATCATAAAGCGGTTGGAGGTATGGATCCACTTTCTCCCGCATATCCCCAGGTAAGAAACCAAGTTTTTCACCTGCTTCCACCGCGGGACGGGAGAGAATAATTTTTTCGACCTGACGGTTTAAGAACATTGATACGGCCACGGCCACGGCAATATACGTTTTACCGGTTCCTGCTGGGCCAACACCAAACACCAGCTCATTTTTATAAAGCGATTTGATATAATTTTTTTGGTTATGGGTATAGGGGCGGATATGTTTGCGTTTAGTTTTGATGATGATGTCATCATCCTGAAATGGTTCGGCCTTTTCGCCGTTTAGCCCGGAAGCGTTTGCAGGATTGCCCACCATGCGAATTGCTGCGTCTACGTCACCCATAGAAAGCTCCTGTCCACGTTCAAGTTGATGATATAACGATTCGAGCACCGCTTTGGCAAGTGTTGCTGTGCTTTCTTCTCCGGTAACTGAAAGGATATTTCCCCGCGAGTGGGTTGATACCTGAAAGGATTTTTCGATGCGAGTAAGATGTGCGTCCTGTGGCCCGAATAGAAGCGGGAGAAGGGCGTTTTTCTCAAAGGTTATATAAACAGATGCCTCCGGCAACGATAAGATCCCTTTTTAGGTGATTATCTCTACTTAAGGCTTAGTCTACCTTAGATATATTAATCATATATTACAGCGTGGAGCACATAAAGCATTTTTTCTTTATTTCGGTCTGGCTACTCTTTACATAATTAAGTCAATATATTATACATTAACAAGAAATTAATAATAAATTAATATAATAGTTATTATGAGCGTGCTCACAGAACTGTACGGGAGCAGGGATGGATTCCGCTTCCTAGAACGTGATTATAAAACAACGGTGCAGCTTTTAGTCCGTGCGAGAGATTATTTTCAAACACAGGGAGCGCGCGATAAGATCCGGCTAAGCGATAATGATAAGTTGTATTACACCCTGGTTATGTCAACTATTACGACCCGGCTGGGGAATGTTGCCGCATGGCTTATGCTGTGGAAGGCGGTACATCAAGAAGAGATCGCATTTGATGAGGCAAAATTGGAATTATTTCAGCTGCTTGATGTGACAGGACATCCTGAAGATGATACTAAATTCGTGACGGTTATTCCGCTTCCGGTCCGGCATTTATTAGAAGAAAGCACTGAGATCTATGAACGAATCAGGCGCTTGGATGGGCGGATACAGGAAAAGCTTTCTAAAACCCCATCCGCATGTACTACATTTCACTAACCGTAACGGTTTTTCAATGGTTATAAGGTAGATTGGAAGTATGATAGGGAAATGTTTTCAATTAGGATTATGCGTTTGTGCTTGCCTATGCTTGGGCATGCTGATGGGCTGTAATCCTGCCTCTGCTCCTGTCCTGCACGGGGAAGATGCCCCACCGCCGCCTTCGATTGTACAGAACCGGATTCCCTCTGCTGCTCCTGGACGTCCTTCAGCGAAAGATATTATTTCGGCCTCCCGCGCGAATCCATCGGCCAAAGAGCTCATCCCGCCAGGCTATGAGCCCACTGAATTCGAGAAAAATGTCCAGGATGGCTTTCTTGCCATCAGCATCCTCCGTGTGGCTAGCACGCCGTTTATGTTGCCGTTTTAGTTTTTATTTCCTGATAGGATGCTGATAGGATAAGGATCTATTTTTCCTAAATTTTCTCCTTGAGAAGGTTTGCTTAATGTGATAACATTTATTTCTTAACAACAAGAAATATTGTCATGAGCAAAGAACGGTTTTTTGACGCTTTGGGTGATGAGGATGAGCAAAAAATCCTTGATATTCTTTACCAAGCAAGTTTTACAACGATAGAAGAGATACTTGAGGAAAAAACTGAAGCTAATGAAGAAGCTTCGAGCAGGTATATTGCCATTCCGGATGCAATACTTGCTGGGCATGTTGATGTGATGAAGTTTTTCCTTAATGTGTTTCCAGAGAAGGTGATTCTATACGAAGACCATGTGATTGCTGCAATTATGGGTGGTAATCCGTCGATGGTAAAGCTGATCTATGATGCTTTACCCACATTGGAAGAAAAGCGGACTGCGTTACAAATAGGTGTAGATCACCTTTTAGCGTTATACCCTCGAGTGAATAATCCATCTCTCCTCCTCCTCCTCGCTGAATCCCGGGCGCTTGATATTGATGTTGAGGCGATTCTCAAAAATATGGAAATCTGTGCTTACGATGTAAAAAGAGTTGTTCACAATATTAAAAAATCTGCAGATAGAATCATCGCGGATGCGCAAAATGCGCTTGATGCGTGTGGACCAGAAATCGACTATAATGCCATTAGGTTTGCGAAGAAACTTTGCAAACCTCATGCTGAAGGCCGGTTGTTCATGGAAGGGCCGATGGCGGTTTATTCTGAAGGTTCACTCAATGAAGATGGCACTGTGAAAGATCCCACTAGCCAACCGCTTGTATCTATCCCGCCGGAGTATACCCATTACATTGCTTCCTATAAAAAGCTATATGAAATGGGATGTCCGGAAGGGTATAAGGATTTCTTCGTGGAGCTGATTGGTCCTCGCGGGAAAATTACGGAGCAAAATATCGCAAAGATTGATGCACCTTCTAAAGCTGCGACATTTGTTCAACAGCATGAACAGGAAAAGGATAGTCCATCCCGGGGACGGACTATCTAACTTGCTTTTGCTGCTTGTTCAAAAAAAGGATAGTCTACATATCCCTCCCGTGTTGGTGCATAGAATGTTCCAGCATCAGGCGTGTTTAAGCTTGCGCCGGTCTTAAACCGATGGGGCAGATCGGGATTTGCAATAAATGATTTACCAAAGGCAACGGCATCTACTTTTCCTTCTGCGATTGCTTGTGCTGCGGTGTCCTGCGTAAAGCCTTCATTCACAATATACACACCACCAAATGCTGCTTTCAGTTTGGGCGCGAACCAGTCATCCCTTTGTCCTTCACGGGCGCAGATAAAAGCGATTTTTCGTTTGCCTAACTGTTCAGCTACATAGGTAAAGGTGCTAAGTAGATCGGAATCGCCCATATCGTGCGCATCGCCGCGGGGTGCTAAGTGCATACCCACGCGATCCGCTCCCCATACTGAAATGACGGCATCGGTTACTTCAAGCATTAGCCGTGCACGATTCTCTAAAGAACCGCCATATTGATCGGTGCGCGTATTGGTACTGTCTTGCAAGAATTGATCGAGCAGATAGCCATTGGCTCCGTGGACTTCTACGCCATCAAATCCTGCCGCTTTCGCATTTTCTGCACCCTTGCGGAATGCTTCAATAACCTCTGGGATTTCATGTGTTTCAAGTGCCCGTGGAGTGACATACGGTTTTTGTGGGCGTACTAAGCTCACATGGCCTTTAGGTTGGATGGCGCTCGGTGCAACAGGTGTTTGTCCATTTAAGAAAATGGGGTCGGAAATGCGTCCCACATGCCATAGTTGAAGGAACATTCGTCCGCCTGCTTTATGAACGGCATCGGTAATCATTTTCCATCCTGCGACCTGTTCTTGCGACCAAATTCCTGGCGTATCTGCGTAGCCTACACCCATTGGAGTGACGGAAGTGGCTTCGCTCAGGATCAGGCCAGCGGAGGCGCGTTGGGTATAATATTCCTGCATTAGCTCATTAGGGACGCGAATGTTGCCAGCTCGGCTACGGGTGAGCGGAGACATGATAATGCGATTAGGAAGGGTAATTGCGCCGATTTTAAGAGGATCAAATAGACTGGTCATTTGGTTGCTCCTTAGCATAAGTTCAATAATTCAATATTATCGAACTATTGAAGTATGTCAAGAGGTATGTTATGATGCTTTTTATGACCCAGTTTGTTCACCCATCCAAAGACGATATTACCCTTGCCGGAGTGCTGAGTGCACTGGGTGATCCGGTGCGGCTACGTATTGTGCAAACGATGATCAACAAGGGCGGTTGTACATCTTGTTCAGAGGCATCGCCATGCCCGAGTGTTCCAAAATCTACATTATCACATCATTTTAGGATATTGCGGGAGTCTGGCCTTGTCCGAACCACCAAGCAGGGCGTTGAGCACCGGAATGTCATCCGCGCGGAGGATATAGAGGAAAGGCTGCCGGGATTGTTGACGTCGATTATGAAGCTGGCGGCGAAAGAAAGCGCTGGTGTCTGAAGTTACATTCTCACCGCCGGTGCAGTGCTGAGCCCTGATTCCTGGCGTGAAGGGAAGGTCAGCGTCACGGTTGTTCCTAAACCTTCTTCACTCTTCAAATGGAATTCGCCATTCATCATTTCCACGAGTTTTTTGCTAAAAGGTAAGCCTAAGCCTGTTCCTTCATAACGGCGGGAAAGCGAGCTATCCACTTGGCCAAAGGTAGACATAGCTTTGGCGATATCTTTGGCAGAAATCCCAATACCGGTATCGGCCACTTCAATCGTGATTTTTCCATCACGCTCCCAGGCGGAGAGCTTCACCTCGCCTTGTTCTGGTGTGAATTTAACGGAATTCGAGAGCAAATTTAGCAGCACCTGTTTAATCCGCTTTGGATCGGCGGTCATGATGATATGTTTGTCAGGAATATTTTCGATCAGCTTCACTTGCGCTTCTTTTGCACGAGGCAGCACCAGGCGCATACTGTTTTTGATGATCTTGGTTAAATCTACATCGACTACATCCACTTCAAGCTTGCCGGCCTCGGCTTTGGAGTAATCGAGGATGTCGTTAATAAGGCTCAAGAGATGCACCCCAGAGTTGTTGATATCCAGGATGTAATCCTTGTATTGCTGGTTGCCGATCGGACCCATGACTTCATCTTTGATGATGTCGGAGAAGCCAATGATTGCATTGAGCGGAGTCCTAAGCTCGTGGCTCACATTGGCCAGGAATTTTGATTTCTCACGGCTTTCATGTTCCGCACGCGCTTTGGCTTCTTGAAGCTCTTTGTTAATCTCGCTTTGCTTTGCGATCATCGCTTGCGCACGGGAAACAAGGATATGGATCAGGAAATAGCAAATAATGCTGATTGCGCTGACAATTCCGACGAAGAGGTAGTGATAGTGGGAGAGATTGGCATCAACCACTGAGATATCATACACTATACGAAGCACTGCTTCCGTGGCGCCAGCATCGTTTTTTAGCGGAATCAGGATATGCAGGAGGTTGCCTTCCTTGTCTTCGTTTTGTTTATTCTTGAAGCTTACATTTTGGATGATGTGATAGCTCATCGTGCCAGAGACAGCATTTCGGAAATCCACTTTGCTTGCATCATCGAAGAAAGGGAGGCTCCATTGGGTGTTGGTGTATATTGTTACTTGGCTTGGTGTGTAGAGCGTAAATTGAGTGAGCTGAACGGCGGAAATAATGACCGAAGTACGTTTCTTGAGGAGTATCAGATCTTCGCTGCTTTCCCACGCGCTTGGTGGTTTTCCTTCAAGTTCATGAATCGCTGTCGCATGTTTCTTCCAGATTAACGTGTCAAACGCATCGGCCAGAGCTTCTGCGCGTTCCAGCAGCAAGGGGGCCAAAATTTTATCTTCTACGATGTTGCGAGTATAGGTGCCCGAAAGCAACGAAGCTGCAATCACGCCTGCAAATATAGTTAGAACAAGGTATCGGATAAATGTAAACATGCGTGTTTTAAGGTTTTGCTGTTTCTTAATTCCAGTTTGTTATAGTAGTAGCGACAGAGTGTTAATCAATTACTAAAGCGCATAAAGGTCTTTTTAGATGTCGTCATCTCAGGATTATATGGAAGAGGCTTTTGCATTGGCACAAATGGCGGAAAAGCTCGGTGAAGTGCCTGTCGGCGCGGTGGTCGTAGAACGCGCCACTGGTCGTATTGTGGCATCAACTTATAATCTTACCGAAACCACCTTTGACCCAACCGCGCATGCTGAAATACTTGCGCTGCGTGAGGCTTGTAAAGCATTTTCCTCTCCGAGGCTGCTGGGGTGCGATCTTTATGTGACGTTAGAGCCTTGTCCCATGTGTGCGCAAGCTATCAGTTTTGCACGTATAGAAAGAGTATATTTTGCCGCGTATGATGTCAAAGGCGGTGGAGTGGACCATGGCGCCCGGATATTTGAGGCGGCTTCGTGCCATCATAAGCCCGAAATTTACGGTGGTATCCGAGAGAAGCAGGCGGCGGTAATGCTGCAGAATTTTTTTAAAGAACGCCGGGAGTAGAGTCGATGCTTTCATTACCCCATCTCATTCTGGCATTGGTCGTTACCTTGCTGTGGGGGTTAAATTTTGTTTTCTCGAAGGCAGCGCTGGGGCATTTTTCGCCATTTTTCCTGCTGGTATTGCGTATGGTGTTGGTGAGCGTGCTGCTGATTCCTTTTTATCGGAGGCCGCCGCTGCCTATCCCTGTGATAGCACGGGTGATGTTTTCCTTTGCGGTATTGCATTTGGGATTTATGTACGCATCACTCTATTTTGGCTTGGCATCGTCTATTGGCGCGGTCGTGCAGCAGCTGGCAATTCCGTCGGTGCTGCTGCTTGGTGTGGTGTTGTTTAAAGAAAAAATTGGCTGGCGGAGCATTATGGGCGTGTTGCTTGCGATCAGCGGAACCTTTGTCTTGATGGGCGCCCCCAATAGTATTGAGCATCCAATGGCCTTTTTGTTCATGGTGGGAAGTGCTGTTTCCTGGGCATTTTACAGCATAGGCCTGAAGCGCTTACCCCCTGTTGCCGTGTTGCCGCTGGTGGCATGGATATCGCTGCTTGCGGTGATCCCTATGGGAGTGATTTCCTTCGCGGTGGAAGAGGGGCAAGTCAACCAGCTTCTCACGATGACGCTGCCAAACCTGGGTGCATTGTTGTATATCGCGATTGGAGGATCGATTGTTTCCCACGGTCTTTGGTTTTATCTCTTGACAAAAAACCCGGTTAATCTACTCGCGCCACTGATATTGCTTGTTCCGCTATTTGGTGTGATCGGTGGAGTGGTACTCATGGATGAACCGCTTTCTTTCACCATTATGATGGGTACGGGCCTCATGCTGGCGGGTGTGGGGATTGTGACACTTCGACGGCCGCAGATAGCAAAGACAGATATAGATGCTTAGACTGATGATTTATATCAGCTGACAAATCCTTTTGGCGCGATATAATGCACCTGCAGTATGAACAAATTTTTACGGAGTACACCTCATGCCTGATCATAAAAAACATACATCGGATAAAGATGCCAAGGATACCAAAAAGAACACAGCTGAGGCTCCAAAGAATCCTCAAGACTCTCAGCAACTCCCGTTGTTGCAGGTGAATGCGCAATACGTGAAAGATCTTTCGTTTGAAAGTCCGAATGCGCCGATGAGTTTGGGTGCACCAAAAACTAAACCGCGGATTGATGTGGCAATTGATATCCAGGCGAAGGGGCTACAAGAAAATGTCTATGAGGTGGCGCTTAACTTTACGGTTAAAGCACTGGCGGATGAAAAGGCCGTGATTTTCTTGGTAGAGCTTTCGTATGCGGGTGTATTTACACTCAACAATATTCCTTTGCAGGAGCGTGAGCCGCTGCTCATGATTTATTGCCCGAATATGCTTTTCCCATTTGCACGTCGCGTTATCGGCGATGTTAGCCGCGATGGAGGTTTTTTGCCGTTGATGTTGGAGCCAATTGATTTTGCTGCGCTCTACCAGAGACGAAAAGCTGCTGTAGCTGCTCAAAACTCCGATGATGATAAAGCTAACTAAGGGTTTGTTTGTGTATCGTTGAGAAACGAGCACTACGCAATACGCCGTTAGAACACATCAAATATCTTCCGCAACACACCCGGTGTAACAATCGATAGTGGATTCACGAATACGCTTGGGTCGAGATAGCTTCCGGACACCTTATACCGTGCCGCGATAACTCCTTCGCCTTTTCCTCCCGTTAGTACGTTACCGATGACAGGAACCTGTTGAATCGCGCGGTTGACCGAAGATGCAGGAACCAGCGTTCCTTCAAGATCAAGGTTTCCCTCGTTGGTATTAATTTTTCCTGCAACGGTAATCCCTAACGATTCCCCATGCCCACTGGCATCGCGAATGGTGACAATGCCATCCTCAGCGGCGAATGGTACGCTAAAGCGTTGGAAAGGTATCCCCTTTTGCTGAACTAGATCACGTATTCCGGTGAAGGATACGAGCGAGAGCACTTTGGTTAAAACGGGTGTTTTGATGGCGACAAAGTCCCGCAAAATACCTTCCCCTTCTAACATATGTTTCTTGGATTTTGCAACGATGCGGGTTTGGGCATCAATCCGTAACGCGCCTCCTTGGGCATTATTGAAGATACCGAGCGCACGAAGCACGGCCCCACCATTATTGGACTCCACAACCAAGCTATGTTTGTTCGTACCCATTGGTTGGTAAGTAATCGATACATAGTGGCTATCAGGTAATTCTGCATCGAGTGAGGCGGCAACGCAGCCTGAAAAGGCGCAGAAGAGATTCCCGGTGAGTTTATAGAACGCCTCGTCTTCTTTCATATAAATCTTGTCGATATTGGCGCGTATATCCATATGGCGTGCAGTATCGGGCGAGGAGGCTTGATCCGTTGCCGTTTGGTCGGCTGCATTTTCGGTTACTTGACCATGTAAAAGGTTGTTAAAAGATACATTAGCTAGATCAAGGCTTTTGCCCGAGAGCAAGAGTTGGTAACGTCCTTCTTCTTCCACAAAACGTGCCCGTAAGTCCGTTCTTCCCACGCGTATGGGGTCAAGCATGAGATACTGAAGGCTGCTAAATCCTTCGGATAACATGGCTTCGCCTTGGGCACTGAAATCTTTTGAGTTTACCGTGAAGTTCCGAATTTTAACCGGCGATTTCGGGAGGTAGAATAAATCCGCTTCTGCTAATAATGGTTCCCCTTTCGCTTTTGACCAATGCAGTGTCTCCCAATTAACGGCGGTATCGGTAAGATCTGCGGTGACGAGAATATCCGTTTTCTCAGCATCTTCTGTGACTGCAACACCGATCAGGAAGCGATCTTGTATAAACGGCATGGCTGGGAAGCCGAAGGTCGCAAGTTCTTTGCCTGCGATGTGGGATTTAAACAAATATTTCGCCGAGTGGCCTTGTTGTTTCTTTTCGCCCTCTTCAGTTCCTAAGGTTTTTTCCAGGCGAAAAGTAGTAGGGATGCTGCCGAGCATCGCACGCCCGTCAAGCGTTACATTTTCGGGGGTTACGGAGAGATCAAACGTTCCTTGTTCTCCATCCAATCGTCCTAAAATTCCCGGAAGTGCGGCATCGCGAACCGAGGAAGAAAGGTTATAGCTAAAATCATCCAAGCTATAATGTTCATGCTCCGGTTTAATCGGGAAGGAAAGATTGAGTGTCGTTGCGGCATGACCGCGTGTTTTTTGTAAATCGGCTTGCAATACCGGCGTTTTCTTTTTAATGCCGGGTTCATAAAAATGGGTGAGGTCATTTAAAGGGCCTTTAATTTTTCCGCTAACTTCAAGTATGGAGTGGGGCATCTGGTAGAAATCGGGAATGAGGACTTGTCCTTCCGCAATCTGGGTTCCAAGCATACTGCCTTTATCGAAGGTAACGCGCATGATTTTAGAATCAAAATGGGCAGTGCCATAGAGATGATCGACGGTTGGGAGTTCGGAAAAATAATTCAGCGTCGCATCTTCAAAATGCACGTCAGAATCGAGTGTACGCAGGGTTGCTTTTTTGCCCTCCTCGTTTGGTGCATGCAAGGAAATGTGGACATGGGCTTTGGGCACAAATCCATTATAAATATGAGTCGTAACCCATTCTCGCACCGCAGGTTCCACCGGTTTTGGCCAAAGTACTTTGACGCGGTCAACGGGAACATCGTAAGCGGTGAGAAGTGTATCGAGTTCGATTGCATCTTCTCCGAAATTGAATGTTCCCTCGGCGGTTAGACGGGATTTGTCAAAATAGACGGAGGTATTCCGAATATGGATAAGTGAGAAATTCTCCGCAATATCGATATTCGCTTCCAGTTGGTTAAACGGTACGGGTTCGGGAAATAACGAGTCATCCACAAACACGCCGCTGGCATTTTCAAGATGGAGTGAAATGCTGTTAGTTGCCTCACTTTCGTCGTAACGCAAGCTTACCCATCCATCGGCGGTGAGGGTGGTATCCTTCAAGAATTTGAATGAGTCATACAGCGAGGCCGGGAAGCGTTGTGTAATCTGCTGTAAAGTAAGGTCTTTAAAATTGATGCGGATGGAAAGCACATCTTCATCTTCGATCGCTAACTGTAGTTTAAGCGGTAATTCTTCCGTGCCTAAGGTCGAGGAAAGCGATGCGGTAAGCCGGGTTGCTTCGTCATTGGTGAGGGTGCTGCCGCCAATTTCCTTGATGTACCAGACCAGCCATTTCCCATCGGGTTGAGGAAGAATAATCTTACCGTTTGTGAGGCTGATATATTGGAGCCGCATATTTTGATGCTGTGTGTCGGAGAGTACCGTCAGCATGTCCATGAGGTACTCATAGTAATTGAAAAGGTAACGCATGTATTCGCGGGAGGATACGGCGGGAGCAGGTTCGTCGTTGAGGGTAATGATTTCTTCTGCCAACTCGCCTAAGCTTGTGGTCTCCTCTGTAACGGGCTGTTTTGTTAGGGTCTCGACATGTGTTTCTGCGGAAGGCAATGTCGCGGCATCAGCCTTCGTCAGCGGTTTGGGTGCGCTGGCAGGAGAGGGGATATAAATGACCGGATCTACAATCGAGAACCCGCGCAGTACCGGTTTTAATCGAACCAGTTGTTTGACGTCGAGCCCGAGCGAGAATTTTGGGATAAAGGCAAGTGTATCGCCATTTTCATCTAATACGCGCACATGAGAGGCTTGGATCGTTAATGGATCTTCGCGCTTGGGCCAGCTGACCGTATGGCTTCCGATCTCGACGCGCATTCCGGGAGCCCGACTTTGTAGTACGGCCTCAAGATAACTATTTAAGAAAGGAATGCTGCGCTCCCCTGTCGCAACCCAGATGGTTGCGGCTCCTGCGAGTAGGGCAAATAGGATGACCAGCATGACGCTGATATGCCAGACATGCCTGAATGTGATATGAAGGGTTGTTTTCATTGCCTTTCAGTGTATATAAAGATAATACCCACCATAGCCAAAAAAACACGGTATCAGCAAGTAAAATGCAGTGGCTTGACACGTTTGGTGCTTCTAATGCACTTCTTCCTCCCAAAAATCATGCAGAAGCCGAAGAGCGGCTTGCTCGTGTTTTGGCGCAATTGGCTGTAGAAGACCAGGAAAATGCCAATAGTATTGCCCAGCATCCTGTGGGACGTGCGCTGCTTCTTTCCCTCTGTGGGCATAGTCCGTTTCTCACGAAATTACTCACGAAACAATGGACATTCTTCTCACATCTTCTCATCGGCGGGGCAGAAGCGGCGTTTTACGGCGTATTAGGCCGGATGGATGAAGAAGCAAAGGCCTTTACCTCAAAGGCAGATGTGATGCAATCGCTTCGGATTGCGAAGCAACAAGTGGCATTACTGACTGCGATTGCTGATATGGCCGCTGTGTGGGATGTTACTCAGGTGACCCAGACATTGACGCGTTTTGCGGAGCATACGCTTTCCCTCAGTGTGGATTTTTTGCTCAAAACTGGGATGGAGCGGGGGGAGATTATGTTGCCTCATCCCGAAATGCCTTCCAAAGATAGCGGTCTTATTATTCTTGGGATGGGGAAGCTTGGTGGGTATGAGCTCAATTATTCCTCAGATGTTGACCTCATCATTTTTGCGGATTTCGAGAAAGTTAATTATCGCGGTCGTCAAACGCCACAGCATTACATGATCGGCCTTGCGCGTGACTTGGTTTCCTTGATGCAAGACCGGACGGCGGATGGGTATGTGTTCCGGATGGATTTGCGACTCCGGCCCGATCCCGCTTCCACACCGCTTGTGATTTCGATTGAAGCAGCAATGACCTATTACGAAAGCGTTGGCCAAAACTGGGAGCGTATGGCGCTGATTAAAGCGCGTCCTGTGGCCGGGGATAAACACGCAGCGGAAGAATTCTTGCGAGAAATTCGTCCTTTTATTTGGAGAAAGCATCTCGATTTTGCGATGATCGACGATATCCACTCCATCAAGCGTCAGATTGAAAGTACGCAAACCCTCGTGCCAGATAACCTCTTTGGGTACAATATCAAATTGGGTCGGGGAGGGATTCGGGAGATCGAATTTTTTGCAGCGATCCAGCAACTTATTTGGGGTGGAAGGGAGCTAGATACCCGCATTGCACCAACCTGTAAAGCGCTGGCGGCGCTGTGCGATTGTCAGAAAGTGACAAAGCAAGCGGCGGAAGAATTAATTGCGATTTATTATTATTTTCGAAAGCTTGAACATCGATTGCAGATGGTAGAAGACGAGCAGACCCATAGCTTGCCCACAACGCCGGAAGGTTTGGAGCAGATTTCTTCCTTTATGGGGTATGATACGGTTGAGCATTTTGTGGAAGAGGTAAAAATCCGGCTTCTGTGTGTGCAGAAACATTATTCTGAATTGTGCGAAGAATCCCAACCGCTTGGGACTTCGACGGGAAGCCTTGTATTTACCGGTACGGAGAATGATCCTGAGACCGTTAAAAATATTACGGATATGGGTTTTTCGAGCGGCGATGCGGTGGCGGAACTTATTCGCGGTTGGCATCATGGAAGAACCCGTGCGACGCGCAATAAGCGGGCACGAGAACTCTTGACGGAGCTTACTCCGGGGCTTCTGGAGGCTTTCTCTCGCACGGCGAATCCGTATGAAGCCTTTGTAAAATTTGATGCGTTTCTGGGAAGATTACCTGCGGGTGCGCAGATATTTTCCTTGCTGGCGCAAAGCACGGAGCTGCTTGAGTTGATCGCGGAAATTATGGGAAGCTATCCATATCTGGCAGAAAATTTAAGTCGTAAACCGGTACTGCTTGAATATGTGTTTTCACAAGATTTCCTTGATCCTTTGACGGATGTGGAGGGCTTAAAAGGCCGCTTGGATTATGTGCTCCAAGACGGGCATGAATACGAAGATATTTTAAATATCACTCGCCACTGGGCGCATGACCGGCAATTTCGTATCGGTGTGCAGTTGATTAAAAAACTGATCACGCCTAAGGAAGCGCGGGAAGGTTTATCGGATATTGCGGAGGCGGTGCTTTCTGTTCTGTTGCGTCATGTGAAAGAAGAATTTACTTCAAGGCATGGAAAAATCGAAGGGGGAGCCTTTGCCGTGATTGCGATGGGGAAACTCGGTAGTCGCGAACTTTCTTTTGGGTCGGATGTTGATCTTATCTTCATTTATGATGCACCCTCGATGCAAGCGATGTCGGATGGTGAAAAGCCGCTTATTACCGGGGAATATTACACACGCTTAATCCGCCGGTTTATTAGCGCATTTTCGTCACTCACTTCCGAAGGAAAATTATACGATATCGATACGCGTTTGCGGCCCTCGGGAAATGATGGGCCGGTGGCCTCAAGTCTTCGCGCGTTCGAGCAATATTATCAAGAAACCGCCTGGACTTGGGAATTTATGGCTTTGACCAAAGCCAAAGTGATTGCAGGGCAGCCGGGATTGATGAAGAAAATCGATGCGATTTTGCAGCAGACGCTCTCAAAATCATGGGATTCTACAACACTCGCAAAAGATATACGGGAAATTCGTGAGAAAATTGCCCAACAATATCCAACATCCGAGCCCTGGGCGATCAAGTATGTTCGCGGTGGGTTGATTGATGTGGAGTTTATCGTTCAGTATTTATCATTGCTTCATGCTAAAGATCGGCCTGAGATGTTGGCAACGAATACCGGTATTGCACTTGGGAAGTTGGGAGAGGCGGGAATTCTTTCCGCGGAAGATACCCAGGCGCTGGTTCATGCACATTTACTGCTGCTCGATGCCCAATCAATTTTACGCTTAACCAGCGGTGATGTTTCGCATCATCCGACACTTTCTCCTGGGATTAAAGAGGAGCTGGTGCGTTTGCGTCCAGAGGAAGATTTTGCAACGCTTGAGACGCATCTGTTGGAAGCACAACAGGTTGTTAAAATGCATTACGAGCGCCTATTGGGATAGACGCTCGTAAGGAAATCTAGAAATAGATGAATTACGCAGTTTTTTGCTGCTGCCGTGGGTCAACCCAGGAAACGTTACCATCGGCACGTTTATAGACTATATTAAACCGGCCATTTGCGCTGTTGATGAACATCAATGCAGTCAGCGATGCCAACTCCATTTTCATCACCGCTTCACCCACTGTGAGTGTTTCAATCCTTGCTTGTTGCTCAGCAACGATTACAGGAGCATCCTGCTCGACTTCTTTCTCTTGATCAGAAGAGAGAATATATTTCGTTGCATCCAGCACTTCGCCCATACTTTTGCGCTTGTGATGGTCTTTAATCCGGCTTTTATAACGCTGGAGCTGCTTTTCGATGCGTGTTAAAGCCGTATCAAACGCCGCGTGCGCATCGTCGGATTCACCATCGCTGTTGATCTCAATTCCAGTGCCGGTGCCTTGGTTCACGTGGATTTTCACATGGAAGATCGCGCGTTGTTTAGTGAAAACAACATCGCCATTGATTGCATGTTCAAAATATTTAGTGACTGCTTTCTCGAGCCGTTCTTGAACATAATCATGTAATGCACCGCCTACATCGATGTGGTGGCCGGTTATGTGGATTTGCATGGCACAAGTTCCTTATATTTTTACGCCCCTTGTATATTATCGGCTGTAGTGTCGGGGTATTTATAACCTTTACAACCTACTGTAGAAACTCTCTCTAGTTTACGCTGGAGAGAAAAAGAACGTCAAGCATTTAGTCGCTTGATGCGTCTACGTTCCACTGATGACGGAATCCCCAACGCTTCGCGGTATTTTGCGACCGTACGCCGTGCTACGTCAATACCACGGCTTTTCAGGATACCTGCTATATCATCATCGGAAAGTATTTTTATTTTCTTAATATTATCGCTGCGATCGACTTCTTTATCCACGAGTTCTTGGATCATGTGTTGCACGCTGCGGCTGGAAATATCATTCTCTCCATTGGCGCATGAAAGGCTTGAGGAGAAGAAATATTTCAGCTCATAGAGCCCCATCGGTGTTGCCATATATTTATTATGCGTAACGCGGCTCACCGTGCTTTCATGCACGCCTACGGCTTGTGCAATATCACTTAATACTAATGGTTTTAGGTGACGGATGCCTTGGGAGAGGAACTCCTGCTGCTGTGCCACGATTTCAGAGGCGACTTTGAGAATCGTTTGGGCACGTTGATCGAGCGCTTTGATCAGCCAGCTTGCATGGTTCCATTGATCTGAAATATAACGTTTCTCGGCGTCCGTATGGGTATGGTTGCTGACTTCTTTATAGTAACGGCGATTCAGAAGCAATTTGGGGAGCGCATCACTATTAAGCTCAACACTCCATTTACCGTGCGTGGTTTTGCGTAAGAATACATCAGGTTGGATGGTCTCAACCCGTTCATGCGTAAAGAGGCTGCCGGGGCGAGGATTCAGGCTTTTTAGCTCACGGAATACGTCCCGTATGTCTTCTTCATTCAGGCCACTGATGGATTGTAGCTGTTTGATGTCTTGGGTTGCAACCAGATCCAGGCGGTCCAATATTTTTAAGATTGCAGGATCAAGATGATTCCGATCGCGCAATTGGAGCATCAGGCATTCGGACAGTGTCCGCGCAAATACGCCCACAGGCTCGCATTCCTGGAGCATCAAGAGAACGGTCTCCACTTCTCGTAACGAGCATTTCAAATTTTGTGCAATGGCGGAAAGATCTTCGGTAAAATAGCCCGAATCATCAATAAGCCCCGTGAGATGCACCGCAATCAGCCGATCCGCGGGATCCGTAATATCCATCTGGATTTGGCTTAGTATATGCTCCTGGAGAGTTATTTCTTCGGAGGTCGTGTTCTCGAAGTTGAAATCTTTGTCTTCAAAATCCGCTCGGCCGGATCGTGCACCTTGTATATAGGCCTGGTTCTCGGATTGATATACTGCTGAGGATACGGCACCTTCGCCTTCCCACATGCCGGCGTAGTTTTCATCGAGCATGCTGTCATATTCTCCAAGTCCACGCTCACCGGTAATATCGGAAATATCCGCATTCGTTGATGCGGGAGCCTCCACGGGTTCACCAAGTGCAAGCATTTCGGGGCTATGGGATTCGTCACCATCGAGCAAGCTGCTGTCCGAGGCTTCAAGCAGTGGGTTATTCTCCAGTTGCTCTGCGATTAAGGATTGGATATCCGCGAGTGAGAGTTGCAGCATCTTGATGGATTGCTGCAATTGCGGCGTCATCGCTAACGTCTGCGTTTGTAGTTGTTTTAGATCAAGCCGGTGCTGTACCATTCGGTTTTCCTGTCCTTCTTAGAACAGCATACAATAAAAGTAATTAAGAATTGGTTGATTCCCAGCAAAATTCATGCCAAACCACATTAACCGCTTTTTAGGCGGAATTCTGTAGGATTGTTCCGAACTAACTGAAGTGGATTTTAAGAATGCCTCGCATCATTGCGGTATGTCTCTTGTTGCTTATTGCGCTGTTGAGCGTGAAGGATGCGGTATCGGCGGAAGCAAAAGAATCGCCTGCGCAGCTCGCGGGTGGATATGCGCTCGTATCCAGTGGTACGGGGTTCTTTATATCGCATCACTATATTATCACGAATGAACATGTAGTGCAGAACTGCCAAAGTATTTCCATACGTGGGGATGTAAATTTACCAAATACGATCCCTCCTACCTCGGCGCGCATTGTCAAGGTTGATAAGGAAAAGGATCTGGCACTGCTTGAGACTAATGCGACGGCGCCGCATATTGGCGTGTTACGTGCGAATAGTGGGATTAAGAAGGGCGATCCGGTGCTGGTGATGGGATATCCTCTGGAACATGGAAGAACCGGGGATTATCATGTGGAGAAGAGCAATATTACGGCAGTAGACGGTGAGTTTAATAACGAAAAAAGGGTGGAGTTCACGGATTCTGTACAAAAAGGGAATAGCGGTGGGCCATTACTTGATGGGAATGGCAATATCATTGGTGTGATTGTGGGGATGCTCTCCTACTATCATTCGGTGGATGCAATGAACAGCGATGAGCCCTTTAAGCGCACGAGTGTTGCGATCAGTCTGGCGGAGCTCAAAAAATTCTTGAAAAGTAGTAATATTTTCTACCGCCTTAATACGACATTTGGTAAGATCCCTGACGAGCGCTTAGAGAGCAATGGGCGATATATCATTGTAAATGTCCATTGTGTCCATGCGGATGAGGATGTTGTTGAAACGCAGGCGGAGTAAAGAATGCAGTTCCTTACACGTCTTATCCCGTTCTTTGTGGTCCTGGTACTTTCATTCCTTTTTTGGCAGGAACGGCAGTCCATACAAGAAAAGTTTCTTTCTCCGCTGACTCCTATTACTCCCTTAAGTCCGACTTCTCCAGACGTTGTTTCCGATACAGGCCGCGTTATTAATTTGGGGTTCGGCACCGGGTTTTTTGTGAATGAAAAACATGTCATCACGAATCAGCATGTGGTGCAGGACTGTAAGTCTTTCACGGTGGTAGAGCCTAAAAATTTGCGCACGACGTTGAACGTTCTTGCGACCGATAAATATAACGATCTGGCAGTCCTCGTTTCCGAACATCCTCCGAAAAATATCGCGGTATTGCGTGCGCATATGGAAGGGGTGAAAGCAGGTGCGCCTGTCTCTGTGATTGGGTATCCGGGCGGTGCGTATGCGTTTAAGAAGGGAAGTGTGCTTAATCCGGATGAGCGTACGGATCATGGACCTCCGGAGCTTGACCAACCTTTCACAGAACGGAAGATTGTACTTACCGATACGGTGCGAAAAGGCAATAGTGGCGGACCCTTGCTCGATGAATATGGGAATGTGATTGGCGTGATTGAGGGGTTCCGAGAAATCGAGGAAACCACCTTAGCCGAGCTGGATGGAAAAACGGAGGTCGTGGCAACCGAACATTTCACCAATGGTTCAGCGGTGCATCTTGCTAGGCTTCGCGCATTTTTGGATTACTACAAGATACGTTATTATCTTTCGCTTCGCGAAGCCGGGTATTTGCCGGATGCAAATCTGGAGCAGTATGCGAATCAGTTCACAGTTCAAATCCGGTGCATTAAATAAGTTTATCCACGCTCCGGGGTAAACGCATCCCGCACCGCTTCTCCGATAAACACCAGCAATGAAAGTGTCAATGCCAGCACCACGAAGCCACTGATGCCAAGCCATGGTGCTTGCGGATTATTCTTCCCTTGCGCGAGAACTTCACCGAGCGAAGGTGAGCCCGCTGGAAGCCCGAATCCGAGGAAATCGAGTGATGTGAGGGTTGTCAGTGAAGCGTTTAAGATAAACGGCAGGAAGGTGAGGGTGGCCACCATCGCGTTTGGGAGAATATGACGGAAAATAATTACCGGTTCGCGTACGCCCAGCACTCGCGCGGCTTTGACGTAATCAAAATTCCTTGTGCGCAAGAATTCTGCACGCACGACCGATACGAGCGACATCCAGCTAAAGCAGAGCATAAGCCCTAAAAGCCACCAGAAATTGGGTTCAATCAGGCTTGCGAGAATAATAAGAAGGAAGAGGATCGGAAGGCCCGACCATATCTCGATAAAGCGCTGGAACGTTAAATCTATCCAACCGCCGAAATAGCCCTGCACCGCGCCGGCAGTAACGCCAATAACGGAGCTAAATAATGTCAGCGTTAGCCCAAATAATACGGAAATACGGAAGCCATAGATAAGACGCGCGAATACATCGCGTCCCTGGTCATCGGTGCCGAGCCAGTTTTCAGTGCTAGGAAAGGACGGTGCCGGGGCTGGGAGTTCGTAGTTAATCGCTTGGTAGTCGTAACGCACCGGTGGCCAAATCATCCAGCCTTTGGATTCGATGATTTCACTCAAATATTTATCTCGGAAATCCGCTTCGGTATCGAAGTCTCCACCGAAAGCTTTTTCGGTATAACGCGTAAATACAGGGCTGTAGAGATTTCCTTCGTAGGATACGAGTATCGGTTTGTTGTTTGCGAGGAGTTCGGCAAAGAGGCTTAAGCCAAATAACACGAGGAAAATCCACAATGAATAATAGCCGCGTTTATGGGCTTTAAAACTGGCTAACCGGCGGCGTGTGAGGGGGGAGAGGGTCAAGGTCATGGAACTATCCTCTTCTCTCAAAGTCAATACGGGGATCAACCCAGGTATACACCAGGTCACTCACTAAATGCATAATAAGTCCAAGCAGAGTGAAGATAAAGAGTGTGCCAAAAATCACCGGATAATCGCGGTGTACAGCGGATTCAAAGCCTAAAAGCCCAAGCCCATCGAGGGAGAAAATGACTTCAATGAGTAGCGAGCTGGTAAAGAGAATATGCAGCAACGCGCCGGGGAATCCTGCAATCACAATCAACATCGCGTTACGGAATACATGACCATAAAGGACTTTATGTTCCGAAAGGCCTTTTGCGCGTGCGGTGAGTACATATTGCTTATGGATTTCATCCAGGAAGGAGTTTTTGCAGAGCATCGTGAGGCTTGCAAATCCTCCAATAATCATGGAGATGACCGGAAGTGTGAGATGCCAGAAATAATCGATAATTTTATCAGGCCATGACATGCTTGACCATTCCGGTGATACTAAGCCTCGCATCGGGAAAATATTCCAATAGCTTCCACCTGCAAACACGATAATTAAGAGAACGGCAAAGAGGAAGCTTGGGATGGCATATCCCACAATAATGATGGTGCTTGTCCAGGTATCAAAGGCAGATCCATCGCGCACAGCTTTGCGGATGCCCAAAGGAATTGAGAGCAAATAGACGAAGAGGGTTGTCCATAATCCCAGTGAGATCGAAACAGGAAGTTTTTCCGCAATCAGATCAATCACGGTAGCATCCCGGAAGAAGCTTGTCCCAAAATCAAAATGTACATATTGCCAAATCATCTGGAAGAAACGTTCTGTCGGGGGCTTATCAAAGCCATAAAGTTTCTCAATATCCTTAATCAAATCCGGATCCAGCCCTTGGCTGCCACGATATTGGGAAGAGCCTCCCTCTCCTTGCTGTTGCATTGGCGTGTTACTTGTGCCGATTACTTCCCCGCCACCGGAAGAAAAGCGTGCCGTCGCATTCACGGCATTGCCGGAAAGTTGGGCAATCAGTTGTTCGACTGGGCCTCCAGGTGCGGCTTGGACAATCGCAAAGTTAATCACCATAATCCCAAAGAGTGTGGGGATCATGAGGAGTAAACGGCGGATAAGGTATGCGGTCATATCTTTTACAGAACCTAAAGCTGTCTTAAGCAGGGAGTATATCGGATCACAACAATAGGTAAATGGCTTTATTGTTGGACTAGCTATAAGTCCCGTATCATAGGGCATCTATACAGAATCTATACGGCTTTGCGAAAAATCTATACACCCACAACATACTAAAATTTCTAAGGTATTTTTGAAACTTCATTGTCTATACAGGAAAACATAAGTTTTTGGTGCCTATCGAGGGGTTAGTATACCTGCTTGTAGACGTTAACTCGGAGCGGGAAATGTCATGGCAACGTTATGCGTTAACAGCACGTTATTTTCGTTTATTCCTTAACTTTTCCGTCTAACGGGTCCTTACGATTGTATTATTTTGTTACGTACACGTAAAATGCTTGGAAAACTTCTTTACACACTTTAGTATATGAGGTTAAAAAGGAATACAAGGGAGAGCTTATGTATACAATTTCCAATATCTGTCCAGAAAGTAATGCGTCGAACGATACAACCATTTCTAGGTTGGGCAAAAAGGAATGCATATTATCGTCTCCACTTGGTTCCCCTTCAAGCGCGTTAGCCACTCCGTTGCCAGCCTCTTTTAATGGAATGACGACAAATGGCAAAATGGTACGTATTCATATCCGTAAGCTTGACACGGAAAATCGCGAGGAACACCAGGCCCTTGCGAGGGTCATGGCCAAAACATTTGTAGATCGTGAGCCTACGACCAAAGCCGTGAATTTAACGGAAGAAGAGTTTTACGACGAAATCGTACTGTATTTAGAATATGCCCGGAAAGACGATGTTTCCCTTGTGCTGATTAATGAGGAAACAGGCCAGGTGATTGGCGGCATCATTGGCAGGGATTTTATTAAAGATAATGCGGAAGATGCGTTTGAGCACCTCCCGAACCGACAAAAATTCCAACCAGTGTTTGATTTCCTGGACCAGTCGAAAGAAAAGTTGCTCGATATTTTACGTAAAGAACAGTGCCCGCTTGAACCGGGTTATGTCTATCGGGGCTTCTTCATCGGTTTCATGGGAAAATACCTGACCCTTAAAAATGAAGACGGGATTGGGGTGGCCCAGTTTAGTTTTAGGCAATTTGAGGAATACCTTAAGGGCAGGGGCTTCCGCTATTTTTATGGAGAAGCGACCAATCCTGGAAGCCAAAAGCTTTTTGCTGCATCCGGTTGGACTATTCATGAGATTGTTGTTCCCTATAATAGCGACCCACGATTCGCACATATTGACTTTAAGCAGAATGCTTTGCCGGGTATTGGAAATGCTCTTTCGGGTGCAATTCAACGGGTAGGGGCGACTTTCCCTCCGCTATCCGTTGATGATACCTCCCATTATACAGAATCATCGCAAATGCAATTGGGCTTCCCCCATAATCTGGATTTTCAGTATAGTCAGTGGGGTAACTATCTGGATTTCCACATTAATAATGCGGGTGATCCAGAAAATCATTCAAACTACCAGATTCATGCGCGTGAGCAGGAAAAAGCAGTACTCAATTTTTTTGCAAACCACTACTCTCTCCCTTTGAAAGAAGTGTGGGGATATATCGCCTCGGGCGGTACGGAAGCTAATGAAATGGGCTTGTATCTGGGACGAACGAATTATCCTTCTGCCACACTTTATGCATCCACCGATAGTCATTATTCAGTGAGGGTATGTGCGGATAAATTGAAGATGCCGTTGTGCGAAATCCCTTCGCTTGCTCATGGGGAGATTGATTACGCGGTATTTGAGCAGAAAATTGCGCAAACAGATACTCCTGCTGTGATTGTACTTAATATCGGAACCACTATGAAAGGGGCGATCGATAGTGTGAGGACGGTTGTTGATATCCTTAATAAACTAGGAAAGAAAGATTTTTATATTCACTGCGATGCTGCCTTGCATGGTGGTTTCTTGCCCTTTTTAACAGGTGCATCCCATAGTGGATTTGATCTTCCAATTCATTCCGTTTCCATCAGCCTTCATAAGTTTTTGGGCGTGCCGTTCCCTTCGGCGGTGTTTTTAGGAAGAAAGGCAGGCCTTGATGCGCTTCCGGATAATCTTGTGAAAACGCATTATAATGGAACAAAGACCCATACGCTCTCCTGCTCCCGGAATGGGCACTCGGCGTTATTTGCGTATAAACGTCTTCTAGCATTAGGTGGAGAAAGAGGATTAAGCCGACTGGCCGCCGATTGTATGGAGGTTGCGGAATATACCGTTATGCGCCTAAAAGCGATGGATTACCCGAAGGTACTCCGAAATCCGTATTCTAATGTTGTAGTGCTTGCTACTCCTCCTGCTAGCGTTTATAAAAAATGGCAGCTCTCAGTAAATCGAGACTTGGCGCATATCATTACAATGCCGCATGTTACGAAAGATGTTGTCGATGCATTTATCTGTGATCTTCAGCAGGCGTTAGCAGAACAAGTATCGCTACACCAGAGAGCCTTAGAACGGGTAGACTGAGTTTTCTAAATGGAGGGGTCCAGAATGAAATATAATCCTATTGCATATGGGCTATTGTGCCTCTGTGCATTAAGTTCCCAAGCGTTTGCAAGCGATAATCTCAAGGAACTCTCCAACCTATCTTTCGAAGATTTAGGGGATGTGGTCACGTCCGTATCAAAGCGGCCGGAACAGGCATTCCAAGCGCCGGGTGCAATTTATGTGATCTCCCAGGAGGATATAAGACATTCCGGGATGCGTTCTATTCCAGAGCTCTTACGCATGGTTCCTGGATTGCAAATTGCTCAATCGGACCCTAAAGTATGGGCAAATACGTCCCGTGGTTTTAACAGCGATGGTTTTGGAAACAAGCTGTTGGTGTTGATTGACGGAAGAACTGTCTATACCCCATTATTCTCGGGCGTGTATTGGGATGTCCAGGATGTAATGCTGGAGGATATTGAGCGTATCGAGGTGATACGTGGTCCGGGTGCATCACTTTGGGGGGCGAATGCCGTTAATGGTGTGATCAACATCATTACCAAAAGTGCAAAAGATACTCAAACAACGGTAGCAAGCGTTGGTGTTGGTAAGGAAACAAAAGCTTTTGGGGAAGCGCGCTACGGTGGCACCATTAACAATAATATGTATTACCGTATGTACGGGAAGCGCTCTGACATGGATTCCAGCAAAACGGTATTCGGTACAGATGGCGGAAATGATTGGGATGCGAACCGCACCGGATTTAGGGTTGACTGGAAGCCTGTCGATGAGGACAACCTTACATTCCAGGGAGACCTTTACGAAAACCATCAGAATTTAAGTCTTTACTTGCCCAATGCGACAGCTCAGGATGATGATTTGCGCGCATTTGGTGGGAATTTCCTGACAAAATGGGAACATAACCATGAAAATGACGGGCAAAGCGTTACTAAGCTTTATTATGATGCGGCGTCTTCGCATTACAGCCTGTTAGCGCAAGACAATTATACTATGGATGCTGATTATCAATATACCCAGCCGTTAGGCGATCGTCATATTGCGGTCGTTGGGGCAGGTTACCGGTATATTACCGATGAATTGCGTGGTTCTGACCTGATTTCCTATGCGCCTACCAGCCGGGAGCGCAGCCTTTATAGTATGTTTGCGCAAGATACTTATAAGCTTGTGCCGGACAAACTCCATATCACCTTGGGCTCAAAGTTTGAGCATAATGATTTTACCGGATTTGAATATCAACCATCTGCCCGTGTTGGGTGGTATCCGACGCAGAACCAAACAGTATGGGCTTCGGTATCGCGTTCTGTGCGTACTCCTAACCGTTCTGAAGATGATCTCTCCCTTGTCATCTTGCCTGGTTATATACGATGGTTAGGAAATCGGGATTTTGAATCCGAAAAACTGATGGCCTATGAGCTGGGTTATCGGCTTAAGCCAACGAAAAGCGTGGTGTTTGATACCACCTTTTTCGTGAATGACTATAATGATTTGCGCACAAATGAGTTAAGTGCTCGATCTGTTCCGGCAGATACGATTGTGGGGTTAGAGTTTGATAATAAAGCGAAAGCACAAAGCTATGGATTTGAAATAGCTTCCGATTGGAGTGTTACTGACTATTGGACGCTTAAAGCTGCGTACACATTCTTGCAAATGGATGTGGATAAAATGGATAATAGTACTGATAGCGTGGTAGAACAGATTGAAGGTAATTCACCGAAGAATCAGTTTAATATACGTTCATTGCTCTATCTCCCTTACGATATAGAGTGGAGCAACAGCCTTTATTATGTGGATAACCTCTCGGCACCGCTTGTCGATATCCCGGCCTATTTACGCTTTGATACCAGGGTTGCCTGGAAACCGAAGCAGGGGCTTGAGCTTAGTCTTGTTGGGCAAAATCTTTTTGATAGTGCTCACCCCGAGTTTTCTCAAGCGCTACATGGAGTACGCAATGAGATAGAGCGTAACGTTTATGGTATGGTTACGGTACGATTCTAACCATGCGTTATATCAAAATACGTCTCATTCTTGGCATCATGATGCTTTTGCTCATTCCTTCCAATGGATTCTCTCAAGAATTCTCGGAGAATGAGGTAAAGGCCGTTTTCTTTTACAAAATAGCCAAATTTATCCGTTGGGAAACGCAGGGGAAATTGGTATTATGCTCGATGGGGGAATCTAACAAAGATCCTACGACTACGGTGGGAAAGTACCTGGAGGATCTTGCGAAAGGGAACCAAGAGAAATATCGTGTTTTGCGTAATGTGAGCGTTAATGACGTAAAATCATGCCATATGCTTTTTTTGGCAAATGGTGCAAAGGCGAACCTTGAAGATATTCTGGCTGTTTCTCAGCAACGTTCTATTGTTACGGTCAGTGATATAGAAGGTTTCTTGCGAAGAGGTGGGATGTTCCAATTTTCTATAAAATCGGGCAATAAGGTAAGTGTTGAACTGAATTATACTAATGCACGAGCGAGCAATATCAATATTAATTCTGCCCTGTTGGAAATGATTAAAGTGGTTGAGTAATGGCAATGAATGACAGGACGATGAAATATTCTGTCAAAAAACAGCTTATGGCGATGGGGATGGTGACCA
This sequence comes from Rickettsiales bacterium, assembly GCA_021156175.1. Lineage (GTDB taxonomy): Bacteria > Pseudomonadota > Alphaproteobacteria > Rickettsiales > JAJNBL01 > JAJNBL01. The sequence goes on along the minus strand of JAJNBL010000001.1, from coordinate 327,993 downwards.
GTTGCGCCATACTCGTGATGTCACTTTGTGTATTCTTCATTTACGGCGCCTATTCTTCCCGTGCCTCTTTAATCAAAGAACTTACGCTTGTATCCAATATCATCGCCAACCGGGTTGCTCCTGCTTTATCCTGGGAAGATCACGAAATGGCACAAGAAAGTCTGGATGATTTGAAAGTGAAATCTTCGATATCGCTTGCTTGTATTTACAATAAAAACAAAGAGATTTATGCCAAATATAAAACCAATACGCATAGTGAGTGCCCCGTCACCTTAAAAGAGATTGTAGGGATCCTTAAAGTTACTATTTACCAAGACATTACCTTCCAGGACGAAACCGAGGGGTATATTTATATTGAATCGGATTTAAGGGATATCGCGGATTCCATACCAACCTATCTTTTGTTCGCTTTTCTTCTCTTATTGCCAAGCGTAGTGTTGGCGTTTTTGGTATCCTCCAAATATCAGCGCAATATTATCTTACCCATTACCAGTCTTGTAAAAGCGACAGAGAGAATCATTGAGGATGATGATTTTAGTGCGCGTGCTCAGAAGTTTTTAGATGACGAAATCGGGCAGCTGGCGGATTCCTTTAACTTCATGATGGAAGAAATCGATGCTTCCCATCGGCAACTTGAAAAAATTACGGATCAGTTACGTCATACGAACGCGAATCTTGAGCGGCTTGTCTCTGAGCGCACCCGTGATCTGAAATTTACGATCCAGCGGCTCGAGAAAGCGAATGAGGATAAGAATATCTGGATTTCGAACATGACCCACGAAATCCGGACACCAATTCATGGAATGAAATCATTTTCCAAATTTGGTGTCGATTCAGTGAAGGCGGCGATTGAAGGGAAAAAAGAGGTGGACCTCCAGCAATATGTCAGTTTCTTTGAGCGTTGCCAACAGGCTGCGAACCGCCTCAACTACCTGATTGAAGGTATTTTGGATTTGAGCAAAATGAATGCAGGGAAAATGAATTTTCGTTATCAGCAATGTTCGATGCTCGATATTCTTCGGATTTCACATGATGAGCTGCAGCATAAGTGGGAACCTAAGAATATTACCGTGAAATTTGAACCTGAGAACCCGCCAGAAATAGAGCTGACCTGCGATAAGAATAAGCTGATCCAGGTGGTAACGAATGTGTTGTGTAACGCCATCAAATTCACTCCAAATAATAGTGTTATTACGATTCATGTAGAAGAAAAAGCCCACCGGTATTTTAATGGTGTTGTGGAAAGTGTGGATGTCTCGATTAAAGACCGGGGACCTGGCATTCCACCAGGGGAAGAAGAAAAGATTTTCGATACGTTTGTGCAGTCATCCACTACGTATGATGGAAGCGGTGGAACAGGTTTGGGGCTTTCGATTGCCCGGGAAATTGTGCGTGCGCATAACGGAGAAATTAAGGCGCAGAATAACCCAAATGGAGAGCCAGGATGTACGTTTATGTTCTGGGTGGCGAAAGCATCATTTTCAAAGGGGCAGGAAGGTGATAGCATCGGTGATGCAGCGTAAGCAAAATTTCCCCCTGTCAGATGGGTAACTTATACCGCTAGTACGTTCTTCCCTGCTTCTATAAGGAACATTTTATCTTTTCGGGAATAAGATTTGATTTCTATCTCCCGTTTAGAAGCCTGTGATCGATTCTCTAACGATTCCTGATACACAAGCGTAAAAGGAGCACGCCCTCGGGTGTATTTAGCGCCAAGCCCTGCCTCATGCTCTGAAATTCGGCGTTCTATACTATTGGTAATTCCCGTGTATAAACTGCCGTCTGAGCATTCTAGGATATAAACCATCCAGGTCACATTTCCCTCCTATCAATTAAAGGAAAACGAATCATAAGCCATGTGCTTTTGCTATTTATACAGCCATTCTTCCCTATCGGTTTATGCTTTACTTAATACGGCGACCTTTTGCCCAGCCGGTGTATGGCCGAATAATTTCATAAGGGTAAAGATGATCGCCAGTGTTGCAGCATAAACCATTAACTGGATTGCGGTTGGTCTGGCGGTATAGCCAATCAACGTACGTAGCGCTTTTCCGGTAACACTGCCATTGGCTATGAAATCTGACGAATCCCACATCACCTGAGTGAGCATTGTTATAACTTGCGCCTGTTGGAGAAGGGCAATAGCTTGTGCTGCCATACCTGCGGCCAATAATGCAATAAGCCAGCTTGTTGTCCTAAATAAATAACGTGTTGGAATGCGTAACAGCCCAAAATAGATTAAAGCCGCACCGATACCACCAAGTGCGAGACCGAGTGCGCCACCCATTGCCATCGCTGTGGTCGAGTCACCTCCTGATATGGCAATGCCGTAAAGAAATAGTACGATTTCCGCACCTTCGCGTAAAACGGCAATACCTACGACAATCGAGAGCGCCAACAGGGAGCGGCGACCTGTCGCAACAGCCTCGCCTACGGCTTTCATTTCAGCTGCCATCTCACGCCCATGCCGTGCCATCCAAACATTATGCCACGTAAGCATTAACACAGCGATCAGCAATATACCCACATTGAATAATTCCTGCCCAACTCCTTCCATTGCCGCGTTAATTGAACTGGCGAAAGCAGCGACTGTACAAGCACCTGCGATCCCTCCCAGAATACCATATCCCACCCAAAGACTACGCTTAGGAACACCACGAGTAGCCGCTAGGACAATGCCGATAATTAACCCAGCTTCAATCATCTCACGAAATACGATAATTAGTGTTGCAAGCATAATAAGCTCCTAGAAAAAGATTTCGTATTTTAATCCTGACGTGACCTGGTGATGCAGAATTCCCTTTAGGATGGAAACAGTTATGAGTTATTTTCAATATACTATCGATATTAATAATCATTCGCGACCTTGGTGTCAAGTATTTACATCTTTTTTAGCTTTAAGATTTATTGGTGTCGACAGTAGTTTATGAAGGGTGATTATTAATCCTGTTAGCTGTTGAGAGGGCTATAGAAGTGATGTTTAAGATTGTCCCTTAACCAGCAAACCAGGGATTATGCTTATCCAGATTAGAATGTAATCATTTAAACGCTGGCCTGTTGGTGTTTTTTCAGGCGTAACAGGCCTGAAATACACCACCGATTTGGGCGTCTCGACCCTGAGGAATGATACTGAAGATGCGTTGCTCTATAACATACCCTAACGAGCTTGCTACGCATTTGACCTACAAAAACTTATTGCCAATGACGGACAATTAATCAAAGAATCCTTAGACGGCCGCCGATCAATGCGTAGAACAGTTGATTGAGAAGATCGAGGGGAAATAAAGAAATGAGAAATTCAATGCGACGAATCTTGTTTTTGAGATAAAACAAACCTATTACTTATAAAACGTCTTGGCAAACCCAAGTAAATCGCTATCGATAATGATATTTGATTCCGCAGCGGATTTCTCGTTGATGTGAATTTTCACGCCACCATTTTTGATGACGAAGCCTACAATCCCTCCATTTTCTGCAAAATCTGTGAGGTTGCTAATCGTCAAAATCTGCTTTCCCTTCACTTTCTTAAGCATATCATCGATATTGGCCTTCTGTTCTGAAGCGCTGATATAAAGCACGTTACACTCGCTAAAATTATCGGGGTCATTCGCATTTTTACGTACAACATATAAAGGAGATAAGGGCTCCCCTTTGCTTTTAGCTTCTTGTTCGTCTTTCTGGATAATATCTTTCAGGTGGATATGGACAGGCTCACGACCGACCGTACAAATAGTTAATGCGCTATCTCTTTTGCCTTTCCACTTCATGTACGGGATCAGATCGTTAATCCACTGGGCTTTCACTACACTTTCATCTACTTGTCCGTAGACAGTATTCCAGGCAAATAGGTACGTTATGCACCCTAACGTTAACGTCAGTAAAACGCTATTTAGCCTGAATTTCTCCATACCGACATACTGGACTGGAAGGATTAATATTCTTCTAAAAATTGAATTAGCAAGCCCCCTAATATCCAGAATTTCCACTTCTTTCTAAGATTTCTCTTTACTAATTAACATATTTATTCTACGTAACATGATTAATATAACTGTAAAGTAGCAATAGCTTAGTAGATCAAAATACGATACTTTAAGTATCACCTGTGGGTTTAAATTCACGAGTTACAATGGCATTACACATATCAGAAGCTCTCAATGCCTGGCAAGACGTGCTTGGATCGAAAGGAGTATCCACGGATGGTACGACCCTTTCCCAATGTGAAAATGCTACCTTTAACACATCGAACCGTGTCATAGCCGTATTATTCCCCCAAAATAAAACGCAAATCCAGGCCTGTCTTCGGGTTGCCAACCGTTATAAAGTCCCTATTTATCCGATAAGTAAGGGGAAAAACTGGGGCTATGGTTCTCGCGTTCCAGCGTCAGACCAATGCGCAATAATCTCTCTGGAACGGATGAATGCCATCCTCGAATATAACGAAAAATTGGCTTATATTACCGTTGAGCCAGGCGTTAGTTTCCAGCAGGTTTATGATTTCCTGAATGAGAAGCAATCCAGCCTCACCCCTCCCTCTATAGGCTCAACTCCCCAGGCCAGCCTTGTCGGTAATGCGCTTGAACGCGGCATCGGGAAAGGCATCTACGGAGATCGTTTCCAGCACTCCTGCAATATGGAGATCATATTACCGACGGGTGAATGTATCCGGACAGGGTTTGGGGGTAATGACAATTGCCACTCCCAGCATGTATATCGATGGGGAGTAGGCCCGAGTATTGATGGCATCTTTACCCAATCCAACTACGGAATCGTCACTAAAATGACCTTCTGGCTTGTCCCAAAACCAAAGTATTTCCAAATATTCTTCTATACGGTCAAGGATAATGCCCAATTGGAGAAAACCATAGAGGCATTAAGGCAGCTACGCTTGGAAGGCACATTGAACACGACCTCGACCCTATCGAATGATTATCGGGTTCTGGCTATGAAGCAGCAATTCCCTTGGGAAAAAGGGAAGAATGAGCTGCCAGAAGGGTATATTGAAGCATTCCGCAACCGAGCGCTTATGGGCAACTCATGGGTAGGAGATGACGCCATTATTGCCCCTACTAAGGCGCAAGGCAAAGCGCGTGCAAAACGGGTGAAACAAGTATTGGGCAAAGCCGTAGATAGGCTGGTGATTATCGACAATAATTTCGTTCGCTTGGCACGCATATTCCACAAGCCCGTCCAGTGGCTTACAGGCGTTAATATGCTGGAGCTTGCCTACTTCTTCCAGAACTCACTCTATCTCGGTATTCCAATGGAGAAGCAGCTTAATATCTGCTACTGGAGAAAAAAAACACCGGCACCCACCCAGATCGATTTGGATAGGGATAAATGTGGAGTCATATGGTGCTCGCCTTCCATACCGTTTGAAGGGGCACACATAAAGAAAGTGCTTGAGATACTGGAGACAGCATACAAAGAGTACCAGTTTGAACCCAATATGGGCTTTAACATGATGTCTGACCGCAATATCGCCTGCACGTCTGCAATTATCTATGACCGCGAAGAACCGGGCGAGGATCAACGCGCCATGGAATGTTATAACGCCATGAACAAAGCATTGGCCGCAGAGGGCTATATGCCCTACCGTTTGGGAATACAATCCATGGATAAAGTGTATTCCGACTCAGAGGAATATAGAGATTTCCTTCAACGGCTGAAGCTTGCCATTGACCCTAACAATATCCTATCTCCAGGACATTATGGGATATCTGGACTTGCAGGAAGCTATGCTATTGCGGAGAACAAGGAATTTTTATTGCACGAGAAACAGAAAGAACCGGAAGCTGCGTAGCTCACGCGCGGTTTGCTGACGCTGCATTGTGATCGTGTTGATTTTTCTCATAGCCGACGGGAAACTTATTGTGTATATCGGCCATAGCCAAATACATTTTCTTTCCATCGTACGCAGGCTTATCGGGAACAACCACATCATTGCATGTTTTCATTTTATACCCAAGCTGCTGGAAGTGTATGCGGTTGTTTCTTCCTTGCACTAACGGTGTAACCGCAAACATATACTCCGCACCTTTTTGAACAGACTGGACAAGCTGTAACTCAATCATTTTCTTACCGACTTCCCTACCTATTCGATAATCTGGCAAAACAGCTATTCGTGTTATTTCTGTGTAAGTTTTGTCCCGGAGACTCATGGAAGGAAAAATATCTTCCAAAATAAAATTATCGTCCTCCATCGGGAGCCGCATATCGGTATCCTTGTAGTGATAAGTAAGGCGGGAACCTCCTACAACCTTTTCCCCAGCCTGAACAATCAGGAAATCCGTGTATTGAGGATCATCATACTTATCGTCATGGGTAGAAAAATCAGCTATATTGAAAGTTTCCGTATAAACTCTCTTACGAATATCAAAATACTCACGTAGCAGCACATGATCACATGTGAAGGTGTATTGGAGCACGGGCTCAGTACTGTTGGGGGATATCAACACTTAGAACCTCCAACTAATTTTTCCGTACACCGTTCTCCCGATTTCTACCGATGGCAAAATAGGAATGGCCGTAAATTCCTGGTGATGGTCATCGAGTAAATTTTGGCCGACAAGACTTAATTCAATCCCATTTAGAGGTTTCCAAGCAATTCTTGAATCAAACCGATAATATTCCGGTATATTTAGTACTTCAAGGTCATCGACATAATATAGCATGTTATCAAATTCTATATTCTCTAACAAGGTCATATGCGAACGGATATTAAATTGATACGTAGGAGCCTTTGTTTCTTCCGCTACCAGCGACGTATCTCTACTATTGGGCTCTAAACCAGTATCCAGATTGATAAAGCTATAAGCCCCAGACAGCTTCCACCAATCGGTCACAGCATATTCAGCAGCAACTTCTACACCATAACTATAGGCATTTCCATTATTTGCTGCACGGAGGGGGACTAATGTGCTAGCCGTAGAGAACGGCGCTTCTGCCTCAAGAGTTTTTAGGTCTTTATAATCGTTATAGAAAGTAGTTACATCAAGGGTAACTTTATTTAGCGGACGAGTACGATACCCCATCTCATAACTTACAACCTTTTCGGAGTCCTGATTTTTATTACCGAGTAAAGATACGTATCCTGGAGTACTGATAGGCACTACTCCAACTATCTGTTGAACATCCTGCTCTCCCCTGCTAGGTGTTCTGACTGCTTTCGATACAGATGCCCATACTGTATTATCTGGAGTTATAAGCCATGATGCGCGCGCGTTAGGCTGCACCTCAAAGTCCGTGTATTCATTGTATTCAAACTTTGAACCAAGGGTAAAGTACAATTTTTCTGGAACTAGAGTAATCTTGTTTTGCAGGAAGGAGCTCCAAAGATGGTCTTCACGTCTTTCAGGTTGATAGGCAAAATACGGCCTAAATAATTCCTCATCTTTTACAAACCGATAACCGGCACCCCATGTAAATTCATTACGACCAATAGGTGCAAGTGCATGTTGGAAATCGAGATCGAAAATACTTCTATGTTCACGCGAAACAGAGAAATTACGTTCGGTATGGTCGATATAGCTCTGTAATGTTGTACTGCCTCCTTCGGAAAGATTATGAGTCCAGCGCGATAGGACATTCCCTCCTAGGACATTACTATCATCATTAATTTCCTGCTCAAAAGGAGCTGTAAGAATAGGCAGTGTTGCTGTTCTATTAATGTTATTGTTGTACCCATTTCCTTGAATGGTTATGGAATCCTGACTGGATTTATCCCAATCCACCCTAAATCCAAATAATCCTGTATCCCAGCCATCTTTAGCACTACCTCCTCCTATTGCCCTCAAATCATCAATATCTGTAAATTTGGCATAAACACGATAATGCGCATTATCTGAAAGGCTTCCTCCAACTCGGGTTGCAGCACTTTTCATCTCATTCCCTGCTGTGATAGTGACTAACTTATCAAGGGTGTTTACTGCATCCTCAGTAATGATGTTGATAATACCATTTACCGCGTTCGATCCCCACAAGGCCGCTCCAGGGCCTCGAATAACTTCAATTTGCTTTATATCTTCCATCAAGATGTTCTGTTCATCCCACCAGACACCGGAAAAGAGGGTGTTATAAACGGTTCTTCCATCTATCAGAACGAGTAGCTTATTAGCAATATTGTCATTAAAACCACGTGCCGATACAGCTTTCCAGTTAGCTCCCGCAACGGCTACATCCATTCCCGGAACCAACCGGAGGACTTCATCAATACTAGTAGCCCCGGAACGTTTTATATCTTCCCGCGTAATCACATAGACTGCAGCAGCCGCAGTAAAAGGATCTTCTGGTTTTTTGGAAACGCTGGTGACTTTGATATCTGCAAGTTCTTGCAGGCGGGATAGGTCTTTTTTTCTTTCCGCAGCCACTGAAGCTGAGGGATATATGAGAGTCAGAATGGTGGTAACCGCTGCGATTCTCTCTAGAACTCTCATAACACAACACCTTTCCCGTTTCTAATACGTTTCTGGATCAACCAAATCTTTGAGGCACAGAATACTTTACGTAATAATCGTAAACAAAAACCTAACTTTTACAGGATGTTAATTTGTTTTGGTATAATCAAAACATGGGATTGTGTTCCCATATGTATGAATTATGGATGCTTATGAAAAAGCTGCTTACCGCATTTCTGAATAAGCCTGTAAAATTCAAGCTAACCATGATGGTTATGCTTATTACCTCGATGTCTGTAATATTAGCCTGCATCGCTTTCCTCAAATACGATATAGAATCAACGAAGCAAGGAATGATTGATGAGCTCGAGCTGGTGGGAGAAATTATTGGAAAACGAACTGCGCCCGGAATGCAGTTTATTGGAGCTGAAAATAAAGAAAAGGCGGAAGAAAATTTACGCGATTTACAAAGCAAGACCTCTGTCATTCTCGCTTGTATTTACAAAGAAGCAGGAGGTGTTTTGGCAAGCTATATCCCGAATGACTCTATAGCATGCGCTAATACCTTACCTACTCTGGGCATTTATACGGAAGGTGACTATCTTATCGTCCATCAGCTAATAACGGCAGTGAATGGAAAAACAGTCGGTTCTATCTTCGTTAAGGCCGATATGAGGGAGGTGAATAAACATGTCATTCAGATTATTATCGGCACCTTCATACTCATGATTGTCATCCTCCTGATTGCGTTTGCGTTAACCCAACAACTCCAGAAAATTATCTCAGGCCCCGTCAATAACCTGATAAATACCGTACATTCGATCACCCAGAACAGTGATTATTCCGCAAGGGCACAAGTCTTATACACAGATGAAATAGGACAACTTGCTGATTCCTTTAATTTCATGATGAATGAGATTGATATCTCACAGGGACAACTTGAAGAAATGACTAACCAATTACGACATACCAACACAAACCTGGAACGTTTAGTCTCTGACCGCACCCGCGATCTCCAATTCACCATTGAACGCCTGGAAAAGGCAAACGACGATAAAAATCTCTGGATTTCGAACATGACACATGAAATCCGCACACCCATTCATGGGATGAAGATGTTTTCTAAATTCGGCGTAGATGCACTGGGATGGGCTATTAAAGGGGAAAAAGAAGCCGATCTCAAACAATATTCCAGTTTCTTTGAAAAATGTCATCAGGCTGCAAATCGTTTGAACTACCTGATCGAAGGTATCCTTGACTTAAGTAAAATGAACGCAGGGAAAATGAACTTCCACTACGAAGAATGCCTTATCTACGATATCCTTCGCATCTCCCACGATGAACTCCAGCATAAATGGTTACCCAAAAATATTACGGTAAAGTTTGAGCCTGGAGATATGCCTGACTTTCGTATTACGTGCGACAAGAATAAAATGATTCAGGTGGTGACAAACCTGTTGGGTAATGCCATCAAATTTTCTCCTGAAAACGGACAAATCACCATTCGGGTGACGGAGAAAGTACACAAGTTCTTTAATGGCAATATCGACGCCATTGATGTCTCTATCACAGACCAGGGAATGGGTATTCCGGCGGGCGAAGAAGAGAAAATTTTCGAGACGTTTGTACAATCGTCCAAAACGTATGACGGAAGCGGTGGCACCGGCCTTGGGCTTTCGATCTCTCGGGAAATCATCCGCGCCCATAATGGGGAGGTTAAGGCTTATAATAACCCAGAAGGCGAACCCGGATGTACTTTCTTGTTTTGGGTGGCCAAAGTGCCGTTATCCCTGGCTAACGAGCCTAATGCGTGAACCTGTAATTGTAATCCTTTATTTGTTTATATATTAACTCTATTTCTATTTATTAACTATACATTAACAAATTATTGGTAAAATATTTACTAGCAGAACCACTGCTTCCAAGGGAGATGGATATGAAGAATATTGGGAAAACATGCCTGGTAGTCGATGATAATCACGACAACTTAATGGCGATGGAATATTTTTTGCCTGTGTATTTCGGGATGGAAGCCGTGTGTCTTGATAGCGGCCACAAGGCATTGGAGTACCTTTCCCAACATAAGCCTGATGTTATCCTGATGGATTGGAAAATGCCCGGGCTAGATGGAGTTGAAACCTTAGATGAAATGAATCGTCGCATGCCTTCCCACCCGCCAGTTATTCTTTGCACGGCAATGTCAGAAAAAAGTGAAATTGAAGGTGCGATACAACATGGATTTGATGGGCTGCTTTTGAAGCCTTTTGATGAAATTAGTCTCGAGGCGTGTTTTGCAACGGCACTTAAGCACTAAGGCTTAGTGTTTAGCCTTTACTTTAACTCTTGATTCCTGGTTTTCAACTTCCTGAAGTCCCCCGCAAATCATGGATACGGACATCTATCAAACCTACAGGTATTTCTACATTTTTTTAAGAAGCTAGCTTATTCATGGCTTTATAAAGATCTGTAATAGTAGGGTTTGAGGATAGTAAAGCCTTCGTCTCCTGCAATACAGTATGTATTATAAGGAGGCTAAAAACTTTGACTGCTTAATTGGAAGGTTAGAAGCAGTAAAGGCTAAAGCAGCAAATGATATCCTTACTGAAGTACTCGGAAAAGACGTTGTGCAAAAACTTTCAAGACAAGAAAGGGAATTTTTGGGAGTAGAGTAGACGGAACTTGTAGGTAGTACCTGTTGGGTATCTAACCAAAATTCTCTGAAGCCTCAATTCTTGGGTAACCTATTAAAAACAAATGGTGGGCGGTAGAAGACTCGAACTTCCGACCTCTACGATGTCAACGTAGCGCTCTAACCAACTGAGCTAACCGCCCGATTCTGGGGGGGGGGGGCTGTCAGGGGGGATTTTCACCTAATCCTGTACAGCAGAAAGTGGTCGAGTTATAACAGAACCATCGCGTATGGCAAGGGGTTTAGGCATTAGTTCTCATGAAGTTCATCATTTTCGTTTGTATGTTTTTCTGTCTGGTTCCGGTGATGGGGCGTACCCAGGAGGTGGATAGAGCTGAATCGTGCTGCATAACGGGAGTGGTTGCTGCTACCGTATTGAGGGCGGATAATGAGGCGTTACTGCGTTTTCCGGGACTGATTTCGGGCAAAGATTTGGGTAATACGGCGCTGGAAGAGAAAACGATCGCGTTGCTTAAAAACCGTATCGATGAGCGGGCGTTATCGTCTTATGTTGTGCTTGACGCAAAGGATCGTCACAATGCGGCGTTATTGATGCCGCACGATGCGAAGATCGATGCGATTGTTACTTCTTTCTTGCGAGCGGGCTTGGTGGTGCTTTATGTGCCAGAGAAGGAAGATTTGTCTATCCCTTCTGGCTGGCGCAACGCGGAGCGGGAGGCAGAAACGAAACATCAAGGGTTATGGGCGGATATCCCGCTGCTCGCGGCCGATACCATACTAGAGGATTATCGTCAGTATCTTGGGCGGTTTGTGGTGGTGGAGGGAACGATTTCTAGTGTATATACGACACGGGCCCGAATTTTTCTTAATTTTGGTCACGATTGGAAAACGGATTTTACCCTAACCCTACCGACAGAATACCAAAAACGGTTTGGCTTAGGAGGAAAGGAAGGGGAGGTTGAACTTTGGAAAGGGCGGAAGGTGAGGGTTCGTGGATGGCTGGAGAATTACAATGGCCCCGCGATCCGGTTGACACATCCTGCACAATGGGAAATAGTGGGAAACGTCGCACAAACAGTAGCAAAAGGACGCTAAATGGAGATTACTTTCCTTAAAATGCACGGGGCGGGGAACGATTTCGTCATTCTTGACGGGCGGGAACGTGTCATAACGTTAAGTCCGGAGCAGGTGGCGCAGATATCGGATCGCCATAGGGGCGTGGGCTGCGACCAATTGATTCTGGTTAAGAATTCGACTCAAGCCGATGTACAGATGGTTATTTATAATGCCGATGGGAGTACCTCCAAGACCTGTGGGAATGCGACGCGTTGTGTGGCATGGCTCCTGATGGAAGAGACGGGTAGCGATGCGGTGACAATTGAAACCGCGGGCGGAATGCTTGCAGCTACGCGTGTCGCTGATGGGGATGTGTCGGTCGATATGGGAACCCCAAAGCGTGATTGGAAAGATATTCCTTTAGCGAAAGAATGCGAAACGCTGCATGTGCCGATTGAACTCGAAGCATTGCGCGATCCGGTGGGGGTGAGTATGGGAAATCCGCATCTTGTGTTCTTTGTGAAGGATACTAAAGCGGTGGATTTAGCACGTTTGGGGCCAATACTCGAGCATCATCCGTTATTGCCGGAGCGTGGGAATATTAGTATTGCCTCCATTGATGGAAAAGAAGATATCACGCTTCGTGTGTGGGAGCGCGGGGTCGGTGAGACGCTTGCCTGTGGAAGTGCTGCTTGTGCGTGTTTGGTAGCGGCAAGTCGGCGTGGATTGGTGGGGCGCAATGCCAAGATACATCTACCCGGTGGAACCCTTTCTATCCTCTGGAATGAGCAGGATCATGTGGTGATGCGTGGGCCGGTGGCGATGAGCTTTAGTGGTGTGGTGACGGTTTAAATTCTTAAGATTATAACGTTTAGTTTTAGATTTAGGCACGTATCATGAGTAGCAATACTGCAAACAAAGAGATAGAAAATAATCCAATTGTAACATTATGTGCGTTATGTGATGTGGCGCTGACTAATCACAATAACTCTGAAGAGCATATCATTCCCAATTCAATTGGTGGATGGGAAAAGATTGGAGGATTTATCTGTCAAACGTGTAATAGTCAGTGTGGTGAGACATGGGATAAGGAACTAGCAAGACAACTAAATCCTTTGTCTCTTCTTCTTGGGATCAAAAGAGATAGAGGTAATAGCCCAGCACAGGAATTTGCGACTATTTCCGGTAAGCGAGTTCGATTGCACCATGACGGTAGCATAAATTTACCTAAACCTATCGTTGAAAGGGAGCAAAAGGGTAGTTTAGTTGAGTTAAAAATTCAGGCGCGTTCTGTTGCAGAATTAAAGCAAATTGTGTCAGGCATTAAAAGAAAGCATCCAGACTTAGATGTCAATGCTGTACTAGAAAATGCCAAAGAGAATACATCCTATTTAGATGATCCTTTGCATATAGGCTTTTCCTTTGGTGGTAGTGATGTTGGAAGGAGTGTAGTCAAATCTGCATTAGCATTAGCTGTTAAAAATGGCATTGATCCAAAGTCATGCAAGAATGCAATAAACTACCTAAGAAATATAAAGGGAGAGACTTGTTTTGGTTATTATTACGAGCATGACGTAATTCTGAATCGCCCTAAAGATAAGGTTCTTCACTGTGTTGCAATCTCGGGAGATGTGCAGGCCGGTGTTTTGCTTGGGTATGTAGAATTTTTTTCTGCACAAAGAATGGTGGTTTGTCTATCTGACGAATATAGCGGTGATGAGATATGCGATATTTATGCAATTGATCCGGTGACAGGAAAAGAAATGTCTCTGGAATTTAATATCCCATTAACAAGGTCAGATATAGAGCTTGTTTATGATTATAAAAAGATTCCACCGGGTTCAATGGAGCAAGCACTTGATATATTGATGGGTGTTGCAATTAAAAATGATTTTCAGAAAGCCTCTAACATAGCAATTGATGATGCAATTAGCTATGCTTTTGAACAGATGCAGTTGCGGCAGGAAGAGCAAATATTAACGTCGGATAATGTACAAGAATTTACAGAATATGTATTCACAAGGTTGCAGCCATTTTTGAGGCGGCACACTCACTAAAGTCAGAGTCTCAAATGTAAGAAAAATAAAAAAAGGCCCCGTAGTAATACGGGGCCTTTTTTTTATTTTATATACAGTTATTGGTATTTCTTTTTGCTCTTCTGATCACTGATGGCTTTTACGGCACCGAGTGCTGCGAAGTTGAGCAGTTCGGATACGGTTGAGCCTATAGCAGCGATCTGTGCAGGTTTTTCGAGTCCTACCAACATTGGCCCAATCATTGAACCGCCGCCTAATTCCTGGAGGAGTTTAGATGCGATGTTTGCAGAATGAAGTGCTGGCATGACGAGTACGTTTGCTGGGCCTGATAGGCGGCAGAACGGGTAAAGTTTCATCAAATCAGGATTTAGTGCAACATCGGCAGACATTTCTCCATCATATTCGAAATCGACATTGCGACTATCCAGTACCTTCACGGCTTGCCGTATACGGTCTGCGGTATCGTGCATTGGGTTCCCAAAGTTTGAGAAGGACAGTAGCGCTACGCGCGGTTCGTGCCCAAGTTCGTGCGCCTGTTGTGCTGCTTGGATTGCGATATCGGCAAGTTGTTCTGCCGTTGGACGTTCATTCACGGTGGTATCTGCAATAAAGACCGTCCGGCCTTTAGCGATCAATACCGAAATTCCCATCAGGATTTTGCCTTCTTCGGTGTTGATGATATTGCTAATATTTTCAAGCGAATCGTTGTAGTTCCGGGTTAAGCCCGTCACCATCGCATCACCGTCGCCGCATTGTACCATGCAGGCTGCAAAAATATTTCGATCGTTTTTCACGAGGCGGGCACAGTCACGGTAAAGTACGCCTTTACGCTGCAAGCGCTCATACATGAAATCAATGTAGGCATCGTTGCGTGTCGTAATCGCGGCGTTATTGATCTCAATTCCTTTCGGATCGATATCCATAATTTTCATCTGTGCGAGAATGTGTTTTTCGCGGCCAACGAGGATCGGTGTGCCGTATTTATTGTCGCGCCAGAGTACCGCTGCGTGGATTACTTGCTCTTCTTCCCCTTCGGAGAATACGATGCGTTGCGGATGTGTCTGAATGCGTTCGAAAATGAAGTTCATCATGTTCGCTGTTGGGTCAAGCCGTGCTGCCAAAGATTGGCGGTACGCATTCATATCCAACACAGGTTTTTTCGCCACACCGCTTTCCATTGCAGCTTTTGCAACGGCAGCAGGAATAATGGAAATCAAACGCGGATCGAATGGTACAGGAATGATGTATTCCGGCCCAAAGCCCATTTTTCGGCCGCCATAGGCTTGAGATACTTCTTCTGGGACAGGCTCGCGTGCAAGATCAGCAAGCGCATGCGCACAGGCAATTTTCATTTCTTCGTTGATGGTGGTTGCGCGAACATCCAGTGCTCCGCGGAAAATATAGGGGAAGCCCATCACGTTGTTCACCTGATTCGGGTAATCCGAGCGGCCGGTTGCGATAATTGCGTTCGGGCAGACCTCACGTGCTTCTGCAGGCGTAATTTCAGGATCAGGATTTGCCATTGCAAAAATAATCGGTTTATCCGCCATGTTGCGGACCATATCTTGGGTCACCGCGCCTTTGGCAGAAAGACCGATAAAGACATCTGCGCCTACGAGTGCTTCGCCCAGAGTTCTAGCTTTTGTATCGACGGCATGTGCGGATTTCCACTGGTTCATCCCCTTTTCACGGCCTTGGTAGATTACACCTTGAGAATCGCACAGAATCGCATTTTCATGGCGGAGCCCCATCGATTTCAAAAGTTCCAGGCACGCAATGCCTGCAGCTCCTGCGCCATTCATCACGACTTTCATGTCTTTGAAATCACGGCCAGTGAGATATGCAGCGTTGATCATACCGGCTGCGGTAATGATCGCAGTGCCGTGTTGGTCATCATGGAATACCGGGATATCCATGAGTTCTTTAAGTTTTTGCTCGATGATAAAACATTCTGGAGCGCGGATGTCTTCCAGATTAATGCCGCCCCATGTTGGGCCTAAGTATTTGATCGCATTGATAAATTCTTCTGGGTCTTTGGTATCAACTTCAATATCCACCGCATCGATATCAGCGAAGCGTTTGAATAATACTGCTTTCCCTTCCATCACTGGCTTAGAGGCCAATGCACCGAGATCACCTAAACCAAGAACTGCCGTACCATTGGAGATTACTGCAACGAAATTGCCTTTTGCGGTATAATCATAGGCTTTATCCGGATCTTTTACGATCTCTTCACAAGGAACCGCAACACCAGGAGAATATGCCAGCGATAGTTCTAGTTGGGTACGGAGTGGCTTGGTCGGGTTGATTTCGACCTTTCCTTTCTTGCCCTTAGAGTGAAAATCAAGCGCATCTTGACGGGTGATTTTTAACGGCTCATTAGGTGCCTGTTCGTTTTTCTTCTCTGGTACGATGCGTAATTCTGTCATGGGTTTTGCGCTCATTGTTTTGCTTTTATTAGCGTTATGTTATGAAAAAGCACCTACATGGAGATGCGCCACATTGGGTGGGAATCATAATCGACAAATCCCAATCCGTCAAGGAAAGTAGCAAACCCTCAGCCTTACTCCGCCACCGTCCGTCCCAAGGTGAGGACATCGACACTTCGGGCACCGGATTTAAGCAAAGCTTTCGTGCAATGGTGAATGGTGGCTCCGGTGGTCATTACGTCATCAACGAGTGTAACCCGTTTGCCCTTCCACTGAGCTTTATAACGGGGATGGGGCGCGAAGGCGCCTGCCACATTATGGAGACGTTGGTTGCGGGTGAGTCCGGCTTGTGGCGGGGTGTGTTTCCGGCGAACTAAGCCTTCAGCAAGTACCGGAATATGGGTCTCCTTGGAAAGTGCATGGCAGAGGATGGCGGATTGGTTATAGCGCCTGGAGAATAAACGCCGCCGATGCAAGGGGACGGGGATTAGAAAGTCAGTTTCTTCGAGGCAAACGGTGCCGGCGCGCGACATCCATTTGGCAAGGTAAGGGGCGAGTGCGGTATTGTCATAATATTTAAAATGAAAGACAAGTTGCTTGCTAAGTTCCGTATAATGAAATACCGAACGGGCGCGGCGGTAAGGTGGGGTATGGGCAATGCATTCCCCGCACAGTGTGTGTTCTCCGCCGCCATATTCAAGCGGTTGGCCACATACGCCGCACAGCGGGTCGTTGATGAAGTTGATGCTATTCCAGCATACGGAACAGAGTCCTCCATGGTCATGGACGAAGCCGCGGCAGGCGAGACAGCGGGGTGGGAAAAGGAGGTTGAGCGCGGTCCTGATGAGTTCGCGGAGTTGGGTGGTGAGTTGCATCGTTTTCCCTTTGAGAATTGGAGGTAATATAGTATAGACAAAGCATTATGTATATCTTTGACCGTCAACTCCTTGCCAAACGCCGATCCAAAGCGGCCTTGACTCTCCCTTCCCATGACTTCCTTTTTCGGGAGGTGGCAGAACGTTTATCCGAACGATTGGAGGATACGACACGCCGTTTTCCGGTGGGATTGGATCTTGGTTGCCGGGGCGGAATTATGCGCGAGACCTTGGGGGTACGAGGAGGGGTTGAGCAGTGGTTCTTTTCTGATTTATCACCGGCAATGCGTCCTCTTAAGGGGAGCTTTGTAGTGGCGGATGAAGAATTCCTCCCATTTAAAGACGAATCCTTTGATATAGTGGTCAGCTTGCTCAATCTTCATGCGGTGAATGACCTGCCGGGGGCGTTGATCCAAATCCAGCGTATATTAAAGAAAAAAGGACTATTCCTGGCCTGTTTATTTGGGGGTAAAACCCTTTATGAATTACGGGAGGCGTTGCTGCAATCTTCGCTCGAATCGAGTCGGGGGGTGGCGGCCCGAGTATCACCTTTTGCGGATGTGAAAGATGCCGGAGTGCTCCTCCAGCGGGCGGGGTTCGATTCGCCTGTTTCAGATAGTGACGTAATCACAGTATCTTACGGTGGGGCGGAGGGGCTTTTTCGCGATTTAAAAGGGATGGGAGAGTCTAATATTCTAGCCAAACGGCCCCCCCATTTAATGAGTTCCCGTGAATATGCCGAAATTTCTGCAACCTATCACCGCCTTTTCCAGGATGAGGAGGGGCGTATTCCTGCCACGTTTGAGATCCTCACCCTGACAGGCTGGAAAATGTGAAAAACACCTAAAACTATTGCTTGCACGGAAAACCAGACTATGGTAGTAACTGCGCTCGAGATCATCTATATTATGTAAATTCTGACAAAGAACCAATGGCTTCACACGCTCACGAAGATATTCAAGTTGCTCGCCGTTATGCCAAGGCATTGTTTGACCTTGCTATGGAAAAAGGTGCGGTGGAAACGGTTGAGAAAGACCTGCTTTCCATTAAAGAACTTATTGATAAATCACAAGATTTGCGGGGTGCCATTAGCAGTCCCGTATTCTCTCGCGATGCGCTTACCCAGGCGATGGAAGCATTGCTGACCAAGCTGGGAGTAGGTAAAATTGTCTATAATTTTGGTCTTCTTTTGAGTCAGCGTCGTAGGCTTTCTTTGTTGCCAGTGATCGTGGGTGTTTTTGAAGAGCGCTTACGCGAACATCGTGGCGAATTGGAAGCAGAAGTGGTTTCTGCAGTGGAGTTGACCTCTGCCCAGGAAAAAGAAGTAGTTGCTGCGTTAAGCGCCTCATTAAATAAGACAATCCGTATTAACCGGAAAGTAAATCCGGCGATTCGTGGTGGATTGGTGATCCGTATGGGGTCGTTGATGCTCGATAACTCGGTAGAGTCGAAATTAGAGCGTTTGCGCCAAGTGAGCAAGCGGGTTGTGGCCTCGATGTAGGGGCTAAGAATAAACGGATGGCCTTGTAAGGTTGTTCGATATCAATTTATATCAATGTGTTAGGAGTCTAGACCATGGCATTAGCCGTTGCTGAAGTATCCAGTATTTTAAGACAGCAAATCGAAAATTTTGATGCTCAAGCAGAGCTCAAAGAAGTGGGCCAAGTGCTCTCGGTAGGAGATGGTATTGCGACCGTCCATGGGCTTGATAACGTCCAGGCTGGCGAGATGGTCGAGTTCTCTAATGGCATGAAAGGGATGACCCTGAACCTTCAGGAAGACAGTGTTGGTATCGTAATTTTCGGTAGTGACCGCGACGTAAAAGAAGGCGATGTGGTAAAGCGTACTGGCGAGATCGTACAGGTTCCTGCAGGTAAAGGCCTGCTTGGCCGTGTGGTAGATGGTTTAGGTAACCCGATTGATGGGAAAGGCCCGCTTACTGATGTGACTTTCACGCGTTTGGAAGTTAAAGCGCCTGGGATTATTGCTCGTAAATCCGTACATGAGCCAGTGCAAACCGGAATTAAGGCGATCGACAGCCTTATCCCGATTGGACGTGGTCAGCGGGAATTGATCATCGGTGACCGTCAGACGGGTAAAACCGCGATCGTGATCGATACTTTCCTTAACCAAAAACAAAATAACAAAAGCAAAGACGAGCACAAAAAACTTTACTGTATTTATGTGGCGATCGGTCAGAAGCGTTCGACCGTTGCACAAGTAGTGAAGAAGCTCGAAGAAGCGGGTGCGATGGAATATTCTATCGTGGTTTCTGCTACGGCTTCGGAAGCGGCTCCTCTCCAGTTCTTGGCGCCCTATACCGGTTGTGCGATGGGTGAATTCTTTCGTGATAATGGCATGCATGCGCTGATTGCGTATGATGATTTGTCAAAACATGCGGTGGCGTATCGTCAGATGTCCTTGCTGCTCCGCCGTCCACCAGGGCGTGAGGCGTTCCCGGGGGACGTATTCTATCTCCATTCTCGTTTGCTCGAGCGTGCTGCAAAAATGTCCGATGCCCAAGGTGCTGGTTCATTGACGGCATTGCCAGTGATTGAAACGCAAGCGGGTGACGTATCTGCGTATATTCCGACGAACGTAATTTCGATTACTGACGGTCAGATATTCCTTGAAACCGGCCTTTTCTATAAAGGTGTGCGTCCTGCAGTAAACGTAGGTCTTTCGGTATCTCGTGTTGGTTCTGCCGCACAGATTAAAGGGATGAAACAAGTGGCAGGTACCATTAAATTGGAGCTTGCACAGTACCGTGAAATGGAAGCTTTTGCACAGTTTGGTTCGGACCTAGATGCCTCGACTCAGCGCCTGCTTGCGCGTGGTCAGCGTTTGACGGAACTCTTGAAGCAGCCGCAATACTCACCGCTCCTCGTAGAAGAGCAGGTGATTACGATTTATGCAGGTGTGAAAGGCTACCTCGATTCTATCGATCGCGCCAACATCAACCGCTTTGAGAAGCAATTCTTGGATAACATCCGGAGCAACCATCCTGATATTTTGGAATCTGTTCGGAATGAGCAGAAATTGACCGATGATACTGAGGAGAAGCTGAAAGCAGCGCTTGAGCAGTTTTTGAAAGTGTTTGCGTAAAAGGTTTAAAGGGATAGTTTCATGCCCAGTTTAAAGGATCTGAAAAACCGGATCGGTAGCGTCAAGTCGACGCAAAAAATCACCAAAGCCATGCAAATGGTGGCTGCGGCGAAGTTGCGTCGTGCGCAAGAGCGTGCAAAAGCGGCAGAGCCTTATGCGGGCCGTATGCAGCGGATGTTGGAGGCACTTGCTTCTAATATCGCAAGCGGTGATAGCTTGCCGAAGCTTTTGGTGGGAACCGGAAAAGACGAGACGCATCTGATTGTTGTGACGACATCGGATCGCGGTTTATGCGGCGGGTTTAACGGATCGATTGTCCGTGAAGCAAGGCGTCAAATTATGTCCTTACAAGCCCAAGGAAAGAAGGTGAAACTTCTCTGCTTAGGCGCGAAAGGCTATGATCAGCTGAAAAGTGTTTACGGCCATCTGATTATCGAGCGTATCGAAGGTATCAGCAAAAAGCCGATTGCCTATTCGGATGCGGAAGGTGTGGCCACTAAAATTACTGAATTACTGGAATCGGGTGCATTTGATGTGTGCACGGTGATTTATAACAAATTCCAGTCAGCGATTTCTCAAATCGTGACGCTTCAGCAACTCATTCCGCTTCAGATTGCATCTTCTGTTGCAGAAGAAGGGGCGACAGCGGGTACGAAGCCTGTCTATGAATTCGAGCCGGATGAAGAGAAAATTCTGGAAAGCTTATTGCCGCGTAACTTGGCAGTGCAACTTCTTCATGCGCTGTTAGAAAATTCGGCAAGTGAGCAAGGTGCGCGTATGTCCGCGATGGATAATGCGACCCGGAACGCAGGGGATATGATCAAGAAACTTTCCTTGCAGTATAACCGCTCACGTCAGGCGACGATTACCAAAGAGCTGATAGAAATTATCAGTGGTGCAGAAGCGGTATAATATTAGTTAACTAAAGAATTTCAGGACGTTACATGTTAAGAGTAGTTAAAAACGGAGCAAGTGCGATGGCTAAAAAAGGTAAAATCACCCAGGTAGTTGGCCCGGTAGTGGATGTGCAGTTTGACGGAAGCGGGCTTCCTCAAATTTTAAATGCGCTGGAAACAACCAATGATGGCAAACGCTTAGTACTCGAAGTTGCACAGCATTTGGGTGAAAACTCTGTCCGTACGATTGCGATGGATGCGACGGAAGGATTGGTGCGTGGCCAGGAAGTATTTGATACTGGTGCGCCGATTTCTGTTCCGGTGGGGCCAGAAGTATTGGGACGTATTTTTAACGTGATCGGCGAAGAGATCGATGAGCGTGGTCCTATTACAGTAAAACAACGTGCGGCAATTCACCAGCCAGCGCCTGAATTCGTTGAACAATCAACTGAATCTGAAATCCTTGTAACCGGTATTAAAGTAATCGATCTTCTCGCTCCTTATGCGAAAGGTGGTAAAATTGGTCTGTTCGGTGGTGCGGGTGTAGGTAAGACCGTATTGATCATGGAATTGATTAACAACATCGCGAAAGCGCACGGTGGTTACTCTGTATTCGCTGGGGTCGGTGAACGTACCCGTGAAGGAAATGACCTCTACCACGAAATGATCGAATCTGGGGTTATTAACCTTGATGAGCCTTCTAAATCGAAAGCGGCGCTGGTGTATGGCCAGATGAATGAGCCGCCAGGAGCACGTGCGCGTGTTGCACTTTCTGCATTGACCATGGCGGAATACTTCCGTGACCAGGAAGGCCAGGACGTACTCTTCTTCGTGGATAACATTTTCCGCTTTACCCAAGCAGGTTCTGAAGTATCTGCACTTCTAGGACGTATCCCATCAGCAGTAGGTTACCAACCAACGCTTGCGACCGACATGGGTGCTCTGCAAGAACGTATTACCTCTACTCGTAAAGGTTCGATCACCTCGGTACAGGCGATTTACGTACCTGCGGATGACTTGACTGACCCGGCTCCTGCGACCTCGTTTGCCCACTTGGATGCAACGACCGTACTTAGCCGTCAGATCGCGGAATTGGGGATTTACCCTGCGGTGGATCCACTCGATTCTACTTCGCGGATGCTTGATCCACGTGTTATCGGTGATGAGCATTATCAGGTGGCGCGGGAAGTACAGAAAATCCTTCAAACCTATAAATCGCTGCAAGATATTATCGCGATTCTGGGTATGGACGAACTTTCTGAACAAGATAAGCTTATCGTTGAGCGCGCACGGAAAATCCAGCGCTTCTTGTCTCAGCCATTCCACGTAGCAGAAATCTTTACCGGTGCTCCTGGTAAACTGGTGTCTTTGGAAGATACCATTAAGGGCTTCAAAGATATCTGTGCAGGGAAATACGATGATCTTCCGGAGTCGGCCTTCTACATGGTGGGTAATATTCAGGAAGCAATCGAGAAAGCCCGTAAGATGGCAATGAAAGAAGCGGCATAAATTTTTATACCTTGCTGCAAGCGTCGATTTTTTGTGCTCCGATGCTCACGTACCTTAAGTACGATGCGCTTCGGTGCTCAGAAATCATCGCTTTCGCTGACGGATTAAGAGATTTCAACACAGAGTGTGAACTACGAGGAATGCCATGGCAACGTTTACAGTGGAATTGGTAACGCCGGAAAAACTTCTTCTTTCTGAAGAAGTTGAGATGGTCGAAGTGCCTGGTTCAGAAGGCGATTTTGGAGTGTTAGCATTCCATGCGCCGATGATTGCTTCCTTACGTTTGGGTGTCGTGAAAACTTCTGGCGCTGATAAATCCGATGAGAAGGTATTTTTCGTGGCAGGCGGTTTTGCCGAAGTGGCAAATAACCGTTGCACAATCTTGGCGGATGAAGCGTTACCTGTATCAGAACTCAATGCCGACAAAGCACGCAAACGTCTTGAAGATGCAGAATTTTCACTAAAGCATGCGGAAACTGAATCTGAGAAAGCGCGCGCTACTCAGGAAAAAACGATTGCCGAAGCGCAGTTAGGCCTCCTGAAGGCAGCTTAGTTTACCTTAAACATTACGCGAGGTGCTTGGTCATGACGTTACGTGTAGGCGTACTGATCTCTGGGAATGGCTCCAATCTCCAAGCGCTGATCGATCTGTGCCATCGCGATTCCTTTTGTCCTGTTGAGATTGTGCATGTGCTTTCCAATAAAGCGGATGCATATGGCCTTGCCCGTGCTAAAGAAGCGGGAATTTCTACAACTGTATTAAATCACAAAGACTTTTCTACACGAGAAGCATTTGACAGAGCAATGGATGTGGCACTCCGTGAGCAACGGGTTGAGCTTGTCTGTATGGCGGGTTTTATGCGGTTACTCACTCCATGGTTTGTAAGCCAATGGGAGGGCAGGCTTTTGAATATCCATCCTTCTCTCCTCCCCTCCTTTAAAGGGCTCGATGCGCAGAAACAAGCATTGGAAGCAGGAGTGCGATTTTCTGGCTGTACCGTACATATTGTGACGAAGGAAATGGATGCAGGGCCTATTCTGGTCCAGGCGGTGGTTCCTGTGTATACTAATGATACTCCAGAAGCGCTTGCCGAACGTATCCATAAAGCTGAACATATAATTTATCCTCATACGCTAAAGCTGTTTGCGCAAGATAGTGTTTCGTTGAAAAATGGACGGGCATTTATAAAGGGGAAAGATGCTTCGCTTTCCACATTCCTGTACAATGATGGAAGTGCATTGCATAGTGTTTAAAGATGAAGTCGCGTAGTTATTGTACTATCACATCGGACGGACTTATACTTTCTGTTAAAGTTATTCCTAAATCATCAACCAATTCCTGTGGAGGCATCATTAGCGATGCACAAGGGCGCGAATGGATGAAAATAAAAATCACTGCGCCCGCAGAAGATGGAAAAGCCAATAAGGCATTAATAAAATTTTTAAGCCAGCTTTGTGACATTTCTCCCTCAGCGATTCGAGTTGTTACAGGAGAAACATCACGTTCTAAAATTCTTCACCTCTCTGGTCATTCCTCCACTCTATCTGCTTTACTCTCTGGCGCCGCTGCAGTGCAAAAGAAAATAATTACTTAATCTTCCGTAATAGCTGCATGATCGTCGATGTTGTACTTATGCAACAGTAAGGGACGAATTCATCAATAAGCGAGAAATAAGAGAGAAGGAGTAGGAAAAAGTAGTTGCCAATGGTTAAGCAAAGATGTTTAATCCACGCTAAGTATACGCTCTGGAGTGGGGCTTGCTCGTGCAGGGCCCGGTCTTGGGATTATCTCAAGGGCGTATGTTTAACAGTAGCGGTGCAAGGTTATATTAACAATGACCCGTTACTATGGTGCCCTTGAGAGGGTTTTGTGGGTTTGTAAAACTAAAAATAGAGGTTTTTACAATGGCGACTATCAATTTTGCTGATTTATTGGGGACGACAGTATCGTCTTTTGATGTGGACAATGATTGTTTGTCTTTTGCTGCCGGTACTTCCGCTGCGGATGTAACCGTAATACAAGGTACTAGCTCGGTGACCTTTGCCACTGCAGCGGGTTCTGTAACCCTCCCAGTTTTGCTGGAAGAAGTTACTGCTACTAACGTAAGTTTCGCTGATGGCAGCGTGCTGATCGTGGGTGACAACACCTCCGGTACGAGCGACGATGCAAGCGCTAACGCATTGACTGCTGTTGGTACAACCAATGATGACCAAATTATTGGTCTTGCTGGTGCTGATGATATCGAAGGTGAAGGCGGTGCGGATAAACTGATTGGTGGTCTCGGTAACGATACGATCAACGGTGGCGACGGTGCCGATTTCATCACCGGTAACCAAGGTGCAGATTCTATTGTAGCTTCTGATGGTGCTGATACCGTACGCGGTGGTCAAGATGATGATACGATCAACTACTCTACCGGCGGCGGTGCTAATGCACTCTACGGTGATAAAGGTAGCGATGTAATCACTGGCGGTACAGCTGCGGATTTCATCCGCGGTGGTCAAGATGATGACACAATCAATGGTGGCGAAGGTGCTGATGATATCAACGGTAACCTTGGTGATGATTCTGTAACCGCTTCTAACGGTGCTGATACCGTACATGGTGGTCAAGGTGCTGATAGCATTAGCTATGCAACTGCGACCAGCGGTGCTGCAGTTCTCTACGGGGATCTGGGTAACGATACTTTAACCGGTAGCACAACTGTTGCCAACACCATTTATGGTGGTGATGATAACGACCTGATCACGCTGAGCACTGCTGCAACGGGCAACTTTGCACATGCTGAACTAGGTGATGATACGATCATCGGCGGTACTGGTGCAGATAGCATCCGTGCTGGTTCGGGTGCAGACAGCATTACTGCTGGTGGTGGTAATGATACCATCTTCGGTGGTAACGGTGCAGATACAATCAACTCTGCTGGTGATGGCGATGTAAGCATTTCTTCTGGAAATGGTTCTGACGTACTGAATCTTACCTTAACCGGTTCTACCAACACCATTTCAATCTCAGACTACAACACTGCAGATACATTGAATTTGATTTCAGGTACCGCTGCAACTGGTTTGACTGTAGCTGTTGATGAAAACACCAACGATGTAACCATTGCTCTGACCGGTTCTGATACCGTGGAAGTTGCAGCGGTTTCTGGTATTTTGACAGCAATTGCTACCAACGATGGTGGTTATGTTGTTGTTAATACCGGTGTTGCAGCTAGCCTTTCTGGTAGCATCGAGGGTGTTGCTGACTACCTCTTCGCAGGTAACAATGGCGATACGTTGAACGGTGGTGCTGGTGCTGATAGCCTCCAAGGTGGCGACGGTGCTGACAGCATTCTCGGTGGTTCAGGTATTGATACCATCAACGGTGGCGACGGTAACGATATCATCCGTACAGACTCTGTAAACGGCGGTGGCTTTGCTGACGTTGTTGTTGCAGGTGCTGGTGATGATAACGTATACATCCTCGATGAAGAAGATGATGATGTGACTGGTGGTGAAGGTACGGACACTCTCCATATTGGTGGTGATGCCGGTACTTACAGCTTTGATGGTGACGCTGCTAACAACAAAATCAATGGATTTGAGTCTATTGTTGTAGAAGGCAGTGCTACGGTTACGCTTGACTTTGATGCGACTTATGTCACAGCAGGCGATATCGCGGCAACTGATACTGTAACGATTGATGCTTCTGCAGCTACGGCTTCACTTGTAATTGATGGTACGACAGATGCTGGAGTATTGTTCAACATTACTGGTAGTACCGTAGGTGATAACTTAGGTCTCTCTGGACTCACCAAAGCTGCTACTATTAATGGTGGTGCTGGTGCAGATACGATTGTTGGCGGTACAGCTGTTGACTCTCTGATTGGCGGTGAAGGTGCTGACAGCATTACCGGTGGTGATGGTGCGGATGTTATCGTACTGACAGAAAGCACATCTGTGGCAGATAAAGTGTACTACACCGCTGCTGTAGATACGGGTACTGCAGGTACCTTGGCTGCTGCACAAGGTGACACCATTACTGGCTTCACAACAGGTACTGATAAACTTGGTTTCATCGGTGACTTCTTGACGGCTGCAATGGGTGGTTCTGTACAAAACGGTACTGAAGCTATCGCATATGGCGCTGGTGTTGACTTTGACAATGCTGGTACCGGTGATGATACAGTATTCATCATTGCTTCTGGTGCTGCTACTGCAACGCAAGCAGATCTGTTCGATATTGCAGACCTGACCGCCGCGTTAACCGGTAACACCAACATCGCGAATGCTGATGAGCGCGTATTCATCTTCAATTCTCAAGATGGTTATGCAGCAATCTATAAGTTCGTTTCTGCTGGTGCAGACAACACAATCTCTGCAGCTGAGTTATCACTGCTAGGTGTTGTTGATGAAAACATCGCTGCAGGTGACATTGCATTTGCATAGTCCCTACAGTTTACACTACAGGAAAGCCGCCCTTCGGGGCGGCTTTCTTCGTTTTAAACATAATCAGATTTACTTCCTTCCCTCTTGACCAAAAGGGACGAATGGCGTATGTAGATGGCTTAGGATCAATCTCGATACTTAAGGATTTTTATGTCTAACCTCGAATTCAATAAAATTGCTGCGGGTGTTCTGGTTGCAGGACTTTTTGCTCTAGGGGCGGGGAAAGCTGCGGATATTTTTTATCATCCAGAAGAGCCCAAAACCCGTGGATTTAGCGTAGAAGTCGCTGAAGAAGCAACCGGTGAAGCTGGCGGTGCGGCTGAAGTGGCACCTGTAACATTTGATGTTGCAGCACTCATGGCGGCGGCCGATGCTGCAGAAGGCGAGAAGGTTTTTAAAAAATGCGCTGCCTGCCATACGGTTGAGCCGGGTGGTCCAAATCGCGTAGGTCCGAATCTTTCCGGCGTTGTTGGAGCTCCTAAAGCACATCATGCAGGATTTACCTATTCCGATGCCTTGAAAACCAAAGGCGGTATATGGGATAAAGAATCGTTGTTTACTTTCTTGCATAAGCCGAAAGCCTTTGTTCCAGGAACAAAAATGGGTTTCGCGGGTATTAAAGACCCGAAAGAAATTGCAAACGTTGTTGCCTACTTGGAGAAGAGCAAGTAGCCTTCCTTACATAGTGTTTTAAAAAGTAGGGGTAGGGTATGGAAACGCGGTTTATACCATCCAAGAGTAGCCTTTTTCTGCTGCTCTCCCTCCTTCTTCTTCTTCTTCCTTTCCGTATTGAAGCGGCGCCCAAGCATGGTATTGCCATGTTTGATGACCTTAAATATCCCGCGCATTTCGCTCATCTCGATTATGTGAATCCAAAGGCTCCCAAAGGTGGGGAAGTGCGTTATGCTGCGGCTGGGACCTTTGATAACCTGAATCCTTTCCTCTTAAAAGGAATGCCTGCTGAGGGCATAGGGATGGTATTTGAGACCTTGCTCGAGTCGAGCATGGATGAGCCCTTCTCTTCCTATGGTTTGCTTGCAGAAACGGTGGAAACGCCAGACGATCGTAGCTGGGTGATTTTCCGGTTACGCCCCCAGGCGCGCTGGCAGAATGGTACGCCCGTGACGGCGGATGATGTGGTGTTTTCTTTTAATACCCTCATGGAGAAAGGTCATCCCCAATATCGGAGTTATTATCGCGATGTCAAAGAGGCCGTGAAGTTGGATGCGCGCGCGGTGAAATTTACCTTTGCAGGTCATCAAAACCGAGAGCTCCCCCTCATCATTGGGCAGTTACCGGTGTTCTCGAAGGCTTATTATACCACGCATTCGTTTGAGAAAACGACGCTGGAGCCGCCTATGGGAAGCGGACCTTATAAGGTTGGGAAGTTGAAGGCAGGCCATTTTATCACCTATGTGCGTGACCCTCATTACTGGGGGAGGGATCTTCCGCTTAAAAAGGGGCGGCATAATTTCGACCGGATACGGTATGACTATTATCGCGATGACACGGTGGCAATTGAAGGCTTAAAGGCTGGAGAATATGATATACGCGTGGAAAATGTCGCGAAGGTCTGGGCAACCGCTTATAACGATTTGCCAGCGCTTAAAGACGGGCGGATGGTAAAAGAAATGATTCCCCATCAGATATCCACAGGCATGCAGGCGTTTGTGATGAATAACCGTAGGCCGATGTTCCAGGATATCCGCGTACGGCAGGCGCTCGGGCTGGCATTTGATTTTGAGTGGACGAACAAGCAGTTCTTTTATGATGCCTATTCCCGGACAACAAGTTATTTTTCCAATTCGCCTTTTGCGGCCAAAGATATTCCAGAGGGCGAGGAGTTGGCGTTCCTGACACCGTATAAAGACCAACTGCCGCCCGCGCTTTTTACTCAACCTATCGAGCAACCTAAAACCGATGGGAGCGGAAATAACCGACCGAATTTACGTGAAGCCGATCGGCTACTTCAGGAGGCCGGTTGGGTGGTGAAGGATATGAAGCGGATTAATCCGGCCACAGGAAAACCGATGGAGATCGAATTCCTGCTGCAGCGTCCGATGTTTGAGCGGGTGATTGCGCCGATGATTCGGAACCTTGAAAGGCTTGGCATCAAGGGGAAGATTCGGACGGTCGATACCGCGCAGTACCAAAAGCGGTTGGATATGTTTGATTTCGATGTGGTGGTGTATGTGTTTAGCCAATCGAACTCGCCGGGTAATGAGCAGATGGATTTCTGGCACT
This sequence comes from Rickettsiales bacterium, assembly GCA_021156175.1. Classification (GTDB taxonomy): domain Bacteria; phylum Pseudomonadota; class Alphaproteobacteria; order Rickettsiales; family JAJNBL01; genus JAJNBL01. Next base: position 298,366 of record JAJNBL010000001.1, on the reverse strand, counting down.
CTACCCGCGCCAATGTGGAAGGAAGCCGCAATATCATTGGGGTGCATCATCCAGTCGTCGATGCGTTGGTTGAGAAAATTGTGGGCGCGCATAGTCGTCCGGAACTGGTTGCTGCGACCCGTGCGCTTGATCGCGTGTTGCTGTGGCAATATTATGTGATTCCAAATTGGCATTTGCAGACCTTCCGGATGATCTATTGGAATAAGTTTGGGAAGCCTAAAGTCGCCCCTCCTTATGGGTTGGCGCTCGATACGTGGTGGTTTAAACAATGACCCAGCTCACCATTGCCACCTGGAATGTGAATTCTGTGAAAAGCCGCCTGGAGCATCTCGTGCGGTATTTGCGCGAGTGGAAGCACGATGTGGTGCTGTTGCAGGAACTTAAATGCCAGAAAGAAGCCTTCCCTTACATGGAAGTGGAGGAATTGGGCTATAACGTAGTTGTCCATGGGCAGAAGACTTATAACGGCGTTGCGATACTTTCCCGCTATCCGATTGAGGATGTGAGTGCTGCGTTGCCTATGCTGGGCGGCGATGCGGAAGATTTGGAAGCGCGTTATATCGAAGGGCTGATTAGCCTAAAAACGGGTGCGGTGCGGGTGGCAAGTGTGTATGTACCCAATGGCCAATCGCCGGATTCCGAAAAATTTTCCTATAAAATGCGGTTTTTTGAACGGCTGCATGCTCGGATGGAGCTATTGCGCAGTTATGAGGAAATGTTGGTTGTGGGTGGGGATTATAACGTGGCACCCGAGGCGATTGATGTATTTGATCCTAAGTCGCTCGATGGAACCGTCTGTTTCCATCCTAATGAGCGGGCGCATTATCGGAGCTTGTGCCATCTGGGTATGACGGATGCCTATCGGGCGTTGAATGATAACCGCCAAGAATTCAGCTGGTGGGATTACCGCGCCAGTGGTTGGGAGCAGAACAAAGGTATGCGGATTGACCATCTCCTGCTTTCACCTGAAGCGGCGGATCGGTTAGAAGATGCCAGAATTATACAAGATACGCGGGGATGGGAAAAGCCTTCGGATCATGCGCCGGTGGTTTGCAAATTACGTGTTGAGTGATTTTACTCGTACGTAACCGTAACTGGCACTTCGCCACGATAATGGCCAGGTGGGGTATTCTCTGGGATAATCAGGGTTCCGCCAATAAGATACGTATCTTCGCCATTTGGCCCTAATTTCCCGCGGTTTCCAAGATTTTCCAATGTAATACTATAGCCTTGTAAACCCTCTACGCGTAATGCTCTAGCATTCCCCCTGGCAGAGAAAAGCAGAGAAGTAGGTAATACGATCCGGTAATGCATATTCGGTTCACCGGAAATTGTTACTTCTGCCGGATTGTAAGGGATTTTCGGATTTACTTCGACATCGCCCTCGGTGTAGCGGTCTCTCACAGGGTTCACCGTAATTCTTCCGCTGCCGCTTAACATCTCACCAAAATCTAACGGTGTCTGGCCGGTGATGGTGATGGCGCGGACAATCGTGGCGGTAACTTGTCCCGTAGCGGTAACGGCTTTCACCTCTTCATAGGGCGGCAGGGCTATGCCAAGCAGTACGATAAACCCCATGACGGTTTGGGTAATCGGGCGATGTGGTAGTCTCCGCATAGCTATACCTTCAGAGTTCGGCTTGACGGTATCATTGCACAAATTGTTTACCTATTAGCTAATGAAATCAGATATTTAATGAATTTAGAAGTATTTTCCTTGCGAAAGAAAGTCCGAGGCTTATGGTAAAGCAGGTTACTAACGGATGGAGAGTTTGTGTATATGCTCGTTAAGCGCCTGATGCCCTATGCAGTGATATACTCTGGAATTCAAGCGCTTCTGCGTCTTTCGTTGCTTGGACGAGCCTTCTTTGATGTTGAATTTGAGTATGCGGCGCTTGGGAGCCTTCTGGTGCGCGGGGCATGGTTTGATATCGTTGCCGCGAGCTTTTGCTTACTTCCCATTATTTTGTATTATTTCCTTTTGCCATCGCGCCTCCACGGAGGGAAATCTGATCGAATAACGGATGGTGTTCTCCGTTCTATTTTCACGTTCGTGTTGTTATTTGATGCCGTTGCAGAGCATTTGTTCTGGACCGAATTTACAACACGTTTCAATTTTATTGCGGTGGATTACTTGGTCTATACGCAAGAAGTGATCGGCAATATTGTTGAATCCTACCCCTTGTATCGTTTGTTATTCGCGATTGCTATTTTAGCGCTTGTGATTACGTGGATGAGTCTGCGCTGGTTGCCGCTTCGTGTTGGTTTGCCAAGTCTCAAGAGACGTGCTTGTGGCGTGGCGGTAGCGCTTGCATTGTCGACTGTTTTCTATGTTACAAGCTCAACAGACCAGGCACAGGTGGGGGATAATGCGGAAGCAAGTGAGATTGCTGCCAATGGGATATACAATCTTTTCTCAGCCTTTTGGAACAATGAAATCAGCTACGATCGTTTTTACATCAAACAAGAAAATACTGCGGTGAACAAAAATGCCAGAGCTCTTTTATGGGAGCCAGAGGCGGAATTTATCCATGAGGATAGTCAAGATATTACGCGTTTTATTCGTATGAAAGGGCCGGAAAAGCATAAGAATGTCATGCTGGTGGTGATGGAAAGCATGAGTGCGGAGTATATGGGGAAATTTGGGAATAAAGATAATCTTACGCCCAATCTCGATAAGTTGGCGGAGGAAGGGTTGTTTTTCACACAACTCTACGCTACAGGAACACGTACTGTGCGTGGCTTGGAGGCGGTTACACTCTCTATTCCTCCTACACCAGGGCAATCGATTATTCGTCGTCCGGGTAATGAAAATTTATTCTCGCTCGGATTCATTTTTAGTGATCGTGGTTATGATACTAAGTTTATCTATGGAGGTTACGGCTATTTTGACAATATGAATGCTTTCTTTGCGGGTAATGGATTTGGTGTGCTAGATCGTAATGTAATGTCAAAAGACGAAGTGCAATTTGCCAATATATGGGGTGTGTGCGATGAGGATATGTTCACCCGTTCGATCAAGGAAGCGGATCGTTCTTTCTCCGAAGGGAAGCCTTTCTTGCATCTTGTCATGACGACCTCGAACCATAGGCCTTTTACCTATCCGGATGGTAAGATCGATATCCTGTCCCATCAGGGGAGAAAGGGGGGAGTGAAATATGCAGATTATAGTGTTGGGAAGCTGATTAAGGCTGCAAAAGCTAAGCCATGGTTTAAAGATACCGTATTTGTGTTTGTTGCCGATCATACTGCGGGCGCAGGTGGAAAAGCGGAGTTGGATCCGGGAAAATACCATATCCCGCTGATTTTTTATGCACCAGGCTTTGTCAAACCTTCACGTTATGAAAAAACGGCGAGCCAGATTGATCTGGCGCCGATGTTGCTTGGGATGCTGAACTTCAGCTATTACACGAAATTTTATGGGGAAGATTTGTTGCACGACGATGATGAAGTCCCGCATGCCTTTATCAGTAATTACCAGAAAGTTGCGTTGGTGAAGGATAATGATCTGATTGTGCTGTCTCCGAATAAGAAAGTGAATCAGTATTCCTGGCCACAAATAGCCCCAGAAGAAGATGTTGAGTATGGGCATATTGCCGATGCCATTACCTATTATCAATCGGCTTCCTGGTGGAAAGAGCAGCATAAGCGGATTCCTACGCTCCCTGAGGGCAAGCAGAGCGCATCTTCCCATTGATGGAGTAGGTTAAGCCTTCTTCAAGAACTCGGTTCTAAGCACTAGGCCTTTCACATTGCCTGCACGGCACTCGATCTCTTCCGGGTCGCCGGTGAGACGGATATTTTTAATCATCGTCCCGCGTTTGATCACCGTGGAGCTTCCTTTCACCTTCAAATCTTTGATCGGGAAGACGGAGTCTCCGTCATTAAGGATCGTGCCATTGCTGTCTTTCGTTACGATATCGTCGTTATCCATGGGGACTCTCTCAGAGCATTGGTGAATATAAGATCTGTGCAAGCTTAGCTATTTCAAGGCTTGATGCAATCGCTATTTCTTCTTCTCAAATAACGCTCGTTGTATTTGCACTTCGGCTCCATAGGTATCCTGCCTTCAATTTCATATTCCAATTTTATCCGCTCACTGTGATGATGAAGCATTGTGAGGGATGTCCTATGTACCATGTTGGCGATCGTGTGAAGGTGCATGACAAGATGCAAACAGGGTATTCCTATACGCTGGAAGCTCCGATGGGAAAAGCGTTTGCGAAGGGATTCACACCTCATTTATCACCCAAGCAGATGCTGGAAATGGGCGTGTTTGAAGGCAAATATTGCAATGATTGCCGGGATGAATTTCCGAAAGATTGGTTTGTCCGGGCACGCGTCAGTGAAGTGGCGAATCCGGAACTCAATTATTTTGGTATCAAGAGCCGCCAATCGTTAGGTGTTTGGAGGCGAAAAGGTTGGATTATTGATCCCGATCCGCGCGGTTGGTTCCAGTGGTATTGCAGGTATTATCTGGGGCGGCGTATCAAGGAGGTAGATGCGGTGCAAATCAAGCGCTGGCGGGCTTTTGCACGTCATGCCGGGCAGATTAAAGCGCATTGCACTCCGGATGATCTTAGTTGTCGTCCGAAACAGCGGCAGGCGTTGCTGCAGTGGGCGTATGATCCGTTTGTGTAAAGAGTTTTTGAGCCAGTTTATGGATTTGCTGGTATCAAGATAACGTTTTTGATTTCATTCATATTTGAAGAATGTGTCGTACAATATTTGTATGTCCAATAATATTTATCTATCAATTTGTTTGTATGATTTTTATTTTCTATGTTCTTTTGAAGAAAAACCATGGCTTGTTTTACTTGTTCCGAGGCATCGGCTTTGAGGTTTTTATCTATTGGTATTTGATCAATTAAGCTTGCATAGTGAATAAAGTGGCGATCTAAATGGTCTTTTTCCCATAAATACTCGAATACTTCTGGCCCCAATGAATTAGGTCTCAAAAGGTTTTGTATTAAGCCATCTTGTACTAAGATATATGGTAAAGAATGAGTAGAGCATTTTTCTGCTCCGAAATATGCCTCTTGGTACGCAGAACCAAAAATTATTCCATTTTTATGATAACATTTTCCTACTGATATGTATCTACATTAGGAATTTCCATTTCTATAGCCCGGAAAATCCCGGGAAACACTTGCCTCTTATAGTGATTCGAAGCCTTTAAACACATCTTTACCCCTATCGCGGGAAGACCCGTAGTTTTTACACAACTTCATAGGGGGATTCAACAGAAAGGTGCATAATATTTACACATAGGTTAATATTTATCACATGATTGTGATATCCATAAAGAGATATAACTTGTAGTTACCGAGTAGTTTTAAACAGAGAAACTACTGGATTTATTAAGGGATTTTGCTATACTTCCTGCCGTCAAAGGGAACAGCTTTGACTTTACGCCTACAGGGAGAAATCATGCGACATACGCGTTACTATTTACTCAGCTCATTCGTTTTGTCTGTGTTTACAGCTCTAGGCTGTATGCCAATAGCCGCATTCGCGCAAGTAACTCCTGATGGGGGAACGGCAACCACAGCCACTCGTGCTTCCAATGGTCATGTGACTGTCAATATCGCTCCCGTTTTTACTGGGGTTACGGGAGATATTAGCCATAATACCTATACGGATTTCAACGTAGGCAAGGCGGGCGTAATGCTCGATAATCGCCAGGTCGATGCACGGACGATTGTCAATGAAGTGACGTCCTCTAACCCTTCCCGCATTCGAGGGCCACTCGAGGTATTGGGATTGCCAGCCCATGTGATTCTCGCCAACCCCAACGGGATAACCGTCAATGGCGGGGAGTTTATCAATACAGGCGGTGTGGCACTGACCACAGGCCGCGTGAGTTTTATTGATCGTACCGTTACGCCGATTACCACACAACGCAACGTGGTCTTGAGCACCAATAGAGGCACGATCCGTGTCGAAGGCGATGGCATCGCCGGAACATTATCGCGGCTGGAGTTGATCGCGAAAAAAGTAGAAATTGATGCACCAATTACCAATGATCTCGACCTTGAAGGTGCTGCCATTCGCGTGGTTGGTGGAAATTCTAATGTGGAACTCGATTCCTCGATCTCGGTGGTAGACCTCACCAGCCCCTGGAGTCATGTCAGCGCAGGCGTAGATGTGGTTGGCGATGACTGCCCGGATGCGATTTGTGTGGATATTACAGGACTCGGTAGCCTCACCTCGAGTAAAATCGAGATTGCGGTGACGGAAGCAGGTGCGGGCGTGAAAGTCTCAGGCAGTGCGGCTTCGACGATTGAGGATATCACCATCACGGCTTCGGGAAAAATCCTGATTGATGGGAATATTCAGAGTGCGCGGAATAACTTCATTGGCGAACGCGCAGGCAGCGGCAATAACGTCACGAGTACAACGGATAAAGTGGTGATTGCCGGTAATGGCAAGGTGGAAGCGCTGGGCGCGAATGTGATTACCGCGAATAATCTGGTGCGTATCCGAAATAATGGCTCTGTCGTTGGTGCCACGAATATTATTGATGCCAAAGCAATTGAATTGATAGGGAAAGATGGGGGCAGTAGCTGGCAGCGGCCCACGTTAACTTCGCTCACGGGAGCGAATAATTTGAATGCATCGGAACGACTTGAGATCGCAGGTGCGGATGTTCTTTCTGCTACCAACACTTTTACCCGGAGTCCCACATTCTTGGCTCGTGCAGTGCAACAGGCAAATGGCACGTGGAATGATAGCAGCATTGCATCCGTCGATGGCGGCGTGATTATCGAAACCACTTCCGGCGATATTATCAACCACGGCTCCACCATTCAGGGAACCACGCGCATTGCCAATGATTTCCGCTCCGAAGGAGCCGTGACGCTAATTTCCGCCGGGCGTATCGAGAACCGTTCGCTTTCCAAAGATGCGCTCGCGATTGTGTTTGGTTCGGAAGACGATGTGGTGACTCGCTCGGTTGGCGATATTTACAACATGGCAGGACGTTTCATCTCGAATCAAGATGTGGTTTACCACTCCACGAATGGCACTCTTTATAATGTGATTGAGAAAGCGTCCGTTGCGAATGAAGGCGAGCTGACATCCTATAATCGCAAAAGCGGAAGGTTCCTGTTCAAGAGGAAACGTATCCGTGGCCAGCAAGTAGAATTTGGAGATGCTGCTGTGCCTGGAGAAACCGCCTTTATCACCGCAGGACGCGATGTCATTATTAATACAAAAGACGTGATGAACCAGGGTGGTGAAATCTACGCGCAAGGTGGGAAGATTACCGTAAATACCCGTAATATCACCACGGAAATGATGCTCAGCGGTTCGGCTTATGAAGAAACCATATGCTCCTGGTTCTGCAAGAAGAAAGGCGGATCATCCTTGGATACGCATGGCGGGACATTCCGGGCGCTAGGCAATATCGAAGTCAATGCAAGCGGCGAAATCCGCAATATTGGCGGGGCGTTCCAAAGCGTGGAAGGGAATTTAATCCTAAATTCACCGAATCCGGTTATCGTCGAAAGCAAGCCAGTATTTGATCTGATCAAGATGGATCGTGGGATTTTCCGGAAGGATTTCATCCGCATGCTGCGCTATGACCAAGGTGGCGCGTTGGTAGCGAATATGGGCAGGCTTTCGGCAACCTCACTTGTGCGCTTAAACGGTGGCTACATTGATGCGAAAGAAGAAGCGCTTGAGCAGGGAAAAGAAGTTATCCGCGAGCCGGAAGATAAACCTAATGCTCAGTCCGGCGGGCATATTGGCGCATTTGATTTTGCGTTGTAGAGTACAAATATAGGGAGAATATATGTATTCATTGTGGGGAAATAAATGGGTATATGCATTTCTGCTCGCGGCGTTGCTTCCGGTTTCCGTATCAGCCCAAGTTCCTTCTACCGCCCAAGGGATCAAAGACCCAGGCCAAATATTCCTGGAACAAGAACGCCAACGGCGATTGGAACAGGAGCTCTTGCGGCCTCCTGCGGATATTCAAGTGCCAAGCATAGAAGCCCCAGCCGGACTACCCAAAGATAAAGTCTGCTTCCCCATCGACCGTATCAACTTAGAAGGTGCAGAATCCCTCTCTGACAAAGAAATTCAGAACCTCACTTCTCCTTACCTTGGCACCTGCATGGGTTATAACGCCATTGGTGCCCTCATTCGCGACGTCACTAATCGTTATATTGAAAAGGGCCTAGTCACCAGCCGTGCACTCATCCCCGAGCAGGAGTTAAAAAGCCGCACTCTTCGCCTCACCATTATGGAAGGGGTGACGGAAGCGATTGAACTCAATGATATGTCTTTGGAAGATCGGATGCGTGCAAGCACCGCATTCCCTGGGTTGATGGGAAAGAAGTTCAACCTCAAAGATTATGAGCAAGGCCTGGATCAAATGAACCGCTTGCCTTCTTCCAATGCATCCTTGCGCCTTTGGCCGGGAGAAAAAGAAGGCACGACCAAAGTGGTTATCAAAGACAGCCCGCAAGATCGCTTCCGCATGACGGTGGGAATGGATAATTATGGCCAGAAAAACACCGGAGAACGCCGCATCCGCACAGGGTTCGAGTACGATAATATGTTCTGGCTCAATGACCGCCATTCGTTCTTTTATGTCGGGAGCAAAGACACCAACGCGCTGGCCTATAACATCAGCGTACCCTACGGCTACTGGACGTTTTCGAGCGACTTAAGCTACTCGGAATATTTTTCCGTCATCGGCGGGGCTGCCGAAATGTTTGGCGCAACGTATAATAACAGTTTCACGGCAAGCCGCGTTGTCTATCGTGGAACCAACAGCCAGACTGCCGTATTCAGTACGCTGAACGTAAAAAAATCTTCGCGGTTGCTGAACGACATCTTACTCACGCCCCAACCGCTCACCGTCATGCGTCTCGGCGTCAATCAAACCTATCGCGGAACGAAAGGCGTGTGGTATGGAGATTTTACGTACTCACGTGGATTAACAGCGCTCGGCGCAATGCGCGATCCGGCAAATGCCACCAGCGATACACCGCGCGCGCAGTTCAATAAGCTTGATGCCGGAATCACTTACATCCGCCCCTTCGACTGGGGACGCTATAATGGCTCCGCGCGTGCACAATACGCGTTCGATACCCTCTACGGTTCCGAGCAGATCAGCATGGGCGATAACAGCACTGTGCGCGGATTTTCCGGCTCGGTGGTCTCGGGTGATAGCGGACTATACCAACGAAATGAAGCCATTTTTGCATTACCGGAAAAAGCTAAACCCTATATCCCCGATGCACTCGAACCGGGCTTTGAACCGTACCTCTTCCTGGACGAAGGCACAGCCAAACTCAAACCCAATGCCTCCTATGACGTCATCGCCGGCGCGGGTGGCGGTGTGCGCGTGAATTGGGACCGCTTCTCCACCGATCTCTCCATTGCCGCCCCCTTGTATCGGAGTGACGGCATTGAGACAGAGGGAGTCGAGATTTATTTGAATGTGACAGCGAAGGTGTTTTAGGCCGTCCTGAACTTCATTCTTAATCTTTTATACACCCTCCTTGAAAAGGATTCATGGTATAACCTGGAGTAAACCCATTCCCAGAATTCAATACATTTCGGAAGAAGAGATGGCACATATCTGCACGCAATTGCTGGCTTGGTAAAAGGCAGTAAAGGAAAGAGGTTTTTCCTGCAGTGATGTTCCGGTGATGTTTGGGCTAATTTTCCCCTAAATCTGGAACTCGGAATGGAGGCAAAAAATCCTTATATTTCATGGTGCCTCGGGTCGGACTCGAACCGACACGTCCTTGCGGACACAAGATTTTGAGTCTAGCGCGTCTACCAATTCCACCACCGAGGCATAAGGGAGGGGAAAATATGCCCACATACCTATAGATATATGCCGCAAAAGTCAAAGATAATTGCGGCGTATGATGATTTTTGTTGGACTTAAAGGGTTTTAAGGAACTGTTCGATCTCTTCGGGGGTCTGGAGGGAGAGGGCGTCGATATCCTTATCAATCCGCTTCACGAGGCCTGCTAGCACTTTTCCTGCTCCAATTTCAATGGCTTGGGTAACGCCTTTGGTTTTAAGGGTGCCAACCGATTCGCGCCAACGTACGGTGCCGGTTACTTGGCGAACGAGGAGGTCGCGGATCTCATTAGGATCGCTTGTTTCTTCGGCGGTCACGTTTGCAATCAATGGCACTACCGGTACTTCGATCGAAACCGCGGCCAATGCTTCGGCCATCACTTTAGCTGCAGGTTCCATCAAGCTAGAGTGGAAAGGTGCGCTAACAGGGAGTTTTACCGCTCGACGTACGCCATATTCAGCAGCAATGGCAATTGCATTATCAATCGCACCAGTGGTGCCGCTTAATACAACTTGTCCGCCGCCATTATCATTCGCTGCTTGGCATACTCCGCCATTGGTCACGCGTTTCGCAATTTCCTGCGCGACTTCAAATTCGACGCCAATTAAAGCTGCCATCGCGCCTTTCCCGGCAGGTACAGCTTCTTGCATCGCGTTTCCACGAATACGAAGGAGTCGTGCAGAATCGGAAAGAGTAATTGCGCCTGCGGCGGTCAAAGCCGAATATTCGCCCAAAGAATGTCCAGCGACATAAGCACAGAGCTGCTTAAGTGACTTTCCACCTTGTTCTTCGAGTACCCGTAACACGGCGATTGAAACCGCCATCAGGGCCGGTTGGGTGTTGGAGGTTGCGGTGAGCGCCTCTTCTGGCCCTTCGAAAATAATCTGGGAAAGGTTTTGTTTCAGTGCCTCATCGACTTCCTGAAATATGTGTTTGGCAATAGGAAAGGCTTCTGCCAGTGCTTTGCCCATCCCCACGGATTGGGATCCTTGGCCAGGAAATATGCATGCACGTAGGGTCATAATTTTTACTCATCTATAGTGGTTAACCGACTAGGGGTCTATATACCCCATCTGGGGCTTAAGTGCAAATGGGACAGGAGGATAGGCTTGGGAAAGTTGAGATATAACGTTCTGTGGTTTTATCAAGTATCGCATTAAGGTTGTAAGTTCTCAGTCCATGGAGGAGATCGTTAATCTGATTAGAAAGATTGCAGGACAGGTGAATCTTCTAGCGCTTAATGCGACGATTGAAGCTGCACGGGCAGGAGAGGCGGGTAAAGGATGCCGCCGTGGCGGCTGAAGTCAAGAATCTCGCGAATCAAACCAGTAAAGCAACAGACGATATTGCTTGTAAAATTGCGGAAATGCAGAATGTTTCATTAAATGTGAGTAATGGGTGTTGTGGCTATAAAAAACACCACGCATTCTGTAAGCGAGTATGTCAATAATATTGCGAGCGCTATTGAAGAACAGAGTGCTGTGACGCAAAAAAATTCGTCTAATATGCAAAGGGCAACACAAGATGTTTTGGATATTGTTCATTGTATTAGTAAGATAGCAGGGAAAAGAGTTTAGGCTACAGCTTCTCATCTCTACGCTGGCTATCCGGGTTAAGAGCTATAACCATCGGTGTAGGCCAGCGGTGTATGTTATCAGGCCTCTTGATAAAGAAATAAAATATCAGTCGAAATTACTGTACTGAGTGCATGCGATGCGCTATTTTATCGACATACACCGTGCATGAGTGGCTTCTTTGAATGAGCAGCACAGCTCTACTGCACCATAAAGCAATAGTAACCTACGTCTATATTTAAGGGATTATGCAAAAAAGAACCCTCAGCTCCATCCTATTTTCCCTTTTTATTATCTGCGTAAGCACTCAAACCTTTGCTTCTCCTCCCTTTGATATCAAACCCACTGATGTTTCGCAGGCTCGAAAAGCTTTTTATTATGTTAAACGGGGTGATAAAGACTCGGCTTTTTACCATGCGGAGAAGACATCTGATCCTCTTATCCGTGCGCTGGTGCAATGGGCGTATTATGTCGATGGTGGAAAATCAGTCGGATTTGCCGAAATCAAAAAATTTATTGAGACGTATCCGACCTGGCCGCAGATGGATAAAATCAAACGGCGTGCTGAGAGTGCAATGCCGTTTTCGACTGCTCCCAATCAGGTCGTGGCGTGGCTTACCCAATTTCCTCCACAGACCCCGCGCGGGAAATGGTTGCTCGCCAATGCTTATGAGGCGCAAGCGCCATCAGATTTGCATCGTACTATTGCAGCCTTGGTGCATGATGCATGGGTTGATGGTAATTGGAATGCTGAGGATGAGGCCATGTTCCTCAAACAGCATGGTAATAAATTGACGGAAGACGATCACATTGCACGGCTTGATCGGATGGTGTGGGATGAGCAATTTACAAGTCTACATAAACAAGCGCCACGGGTGAATGCGGCTTATCGGCAATTGGTGGAGGCGCGGGTTAAGTTGCTTCGGAACCAAGGAAGCTCGGATGCCGCGGTGGCTTCTGTTCCCAAAAAATACAAAAACGATCCTTCATTGTTGTACGCACGAGTGATGTGGAATGAGCGGAAGAAGCGTTCGGATCAAGTGCAAAAGTTGCTCACCGATTTGCCATCGTCTTTGCCACATTCTGAGGAGTGGTGGAGCCCTATAGTGAAGCATACGCGGAGGCTTATTGAGGAGAAGAAATACGCGGCTGCCTATCAGCTTATCAGTCATCATGGGCAAACAAAGCCTGAGAATATTGCTGATGCGGAGTGGCTTGCAGGATGGATAGCATTGCGGTTCCTTTATGATCCGGCGACGGCAGAAAGCCATTTCACACGAATGTATCAAGAGGTATCGTTCCCTATTAGCCAGTCGCGTGCCGCATATTGGGCCGGACGAGCTTTTTCTGATCAGAATAAAAAAGAGAAAGCTCAGGAGTGGTATAAAAAAGCGACCCGTTTCCCAACCGCATTTTATGGACAGCTTGCGCATTATGAATTATCGCCCAATGCTCCATTGTCGTTTGAGGAATACCCTGAGCCAACCAAAGCGGAGCGTGATCGCTATAAGCGTAATGCATTGGTACGCATAGCCTATTATCTGGTGAGTCTTGAGGAAGATGCAAAAGCGAAATTATTCTTAAAAGCAGCACTTAAAGAAAATATTCCGCAAGGAGAAAAAGCTCTTATCTCCTATTTCGGGTTGACGATTAATAAGCCATCTCTTGCGATTGCGGCAGCATCGGAGGCCTATAAGCAAGGGCTCATATTTTCATCTGGGTTCTATCCAGTGCTTGGAGGATTGCCCAAACTCTCTGCGCCAACGAACTTAGTACATAGCATTATCCGTCAGGAGAGTCACTTTACCCAAGACGCCCAAAGTTCTGCCGGTGCGATGGGGTTGATGCAGCTTATTCCCTCTACTGCGCGGCATATGTCTCAGCAGTTGGGAGTGAGTTATAACAGTCGGAAACTGACTGCCGATCCGTTGTATAACGTGACCTTGGGAAGTGCGTATATCGGGCAGTTGCTCAAGGAATTTAATGGATCGCATATCCTTGCGATAGCAAGCTACAACGCAGGGCCAGGAAATGCGATGCGCTGGACAAAAGAATATGGTGATCCGCGGAAGCTCAAGAATTTGCATCAGGTGGTGGATTGGATTGAGAGTATTCCGTTCTCTGAGACGCGCAACTATGTGCAGCGCGTACTGGAAGCAAAGCAAGTGTATGAGATGCGGTTAAATAAACGTCCTATTCACGCAGGGCGGTTGGTTGCCGATCTTGTGATGGAGCCTAAGGATGTGAAGATAACTTCATTAAGTGAAAATTAACCTCACTATTTTTACAATGCGTGACGTAATGATGCGACCGTATAAGGATTTATGTGAAACCGTCGATTGTCCCTAATTCCTCTGAAACCTGGATTACAGGTGCATACAGACGTCTGATTGAGGCGATTGGGGGTGCTATTTCCGAAGGGAAAGAAGGGACGCTCATCGTTGTATCCATTGATAACCTTGCCATGATCATGTGCCACTACGATGGCCATTTTGTGGATGATATGCTTTCTCACATCAATGAAGAAATCGCTACCTGTACCGAACATCGCGCGATTGTCATTCAAACTCAGCACGATCAATTCTCTGTGTTGCTTGATTATCGTCAGGAATCTGATGTGGTAACCGTGACGGAAGCGATTCATATTGCCATGCAACGTTTTGCTGCGGCGATACACGAGAATCCCTTATTCGTGATGGCTTCCATGGGAAGTGCCGATTTCCCGCAGGATGGCGATAGTCCGCGCGATGTGGTGGATCATGCCTATGTGGCGGTGAGTCATGCAAAAGAACTTCCGGGTTTTTATTGTTCTTATGCTCGTGCGACAAAACATTTTGCACAGGCCAAAAGTGAGATGCTCAGTGCGAGTACCTTCCAGCGGGCGATACTTGAAGAGCGGTTACGGCTTGCCTATCAGCCGGTGATTTGCAGCAAGACGGGGAAGGTTGCGTATTATGAGTGCCTGCTTCGGATTGTCGATAACCATGGCACGATTATTTCTGCAGGGCCTTATATTGAAGTGGCCGAACGCATGGGCTTGATTGATAGCGTGGATTGTTTAGTCCTGAAAATGGTGGTCAAAGAATTACGTGAGCATGACAATGTGCTGCTCGCGTTTAATGTGTCAAACCAGGCGGTGGATAATCCACGGTGGCTTGAACAGGCAGAGAAATTACTCAGCGATGAATCCTTAAGTTCACGTCTGATTGTGGAAGTAACGGAAACGGGATCGCAGCGCGATTTGCGGCGTATGGCATTCTTTATTGCATCATTGCAGGCGCTCGGTTGCCAAGTGGCGCTTGATGATTTTGGTTCGGGCTATACCTCATTCCGCCAGCTCAAAGCGCTGCCAGTGGATATCATCAAAATCGACGGTTCGTTTGTGAAGGATATGGTCGATAATTACGATAACCAGTTATTTGTGAAAACATTGCTCGATTTCACCAACAGTTTTGGGTTGAAGACGGTTGCGGAGTATGTGGAAACGGGTGAGATTGCGAAATCGTTGATGGATTTAAAGGTGGATTACCTGCAAGGCCATTATTTTTCTGCGGCGATGAATAATCGTCCGTGGGTGGAACAATCAAAGAACAAATAGTATTTATCTAGAGGATGGAGTGTATGGCAATAGAAAAAATTAAGGTGAAGACGCCGGTCGTGGAGCTGGATGGTGACGAAATGACGCGCATCATTTGGGCATGGATTAAAGAGCGCTTTATCTATCCGTATCTCGATATTGATCTGAAGTATTATGATCTTGGTATTGAGCATCGCGACAAGACGCAAGATAAGGTTACTACGGAATCGGCGGAAGCGATCAAGAAATATGGCGTGGGAATTAAATGCGCAACGATTACCCCCGATGAAGCGCGTGTGAAAGAGTTTTCACTCCACAAAATGTGGAAGTCTCCGAATGGAACGATCCGTAATATTTTGGGCGGTACGGTATTCCGTGAACCGATTATCTGCAAAAATGTGCCGCGTTTGGTACCGGGTTGGACGAAGCCGATTGTGATTGGTCGTCATGCGTTTGGGGATCAATATAAAGCGACGGATCTTCTGATTCCAGGCAAGGGAAAACTCACGCTCACCTTTACTCCAGAAGGTGGCGGTGCGCCGATTACGCATGAAGTGTTTGATTTTCCTGGTTCTGGTGTTGCGATGGGGATGTACAATCTCGATGAATCCATTATTGGCTTCGCGCAAGCGTGCTTTAACTATGGTTTAAGCCGCAAATGGCCAGTGTATCTTTCAACCAAGAATACGATCTTGAAAGCCTATGATGGGCGGTTTAAGGATATTTTCCAGGACGTGTTCGATAAAGAATTCGCGGATGCTTTCCAAAAAGCGGGCATTACCTATGAGCATCGTTTGATTGATGACATGGTCGCGTCTGCACTGAAATGGGAAGGCGGATTCGTATGGGCCTGTAAGAACTATGACGGGGATGTGCAGTCCGATACCGTGGCGCAAGGATTTGGCTCGCTTGGGCTCATGACATCGGTGCTCTTAACGCCAGATGGAAAAACGGTGGAAGCGGAAGCGGCGCACGGAACCGTGACGCGGCATTATCGCGAATATCAAAAGGGTAAAGATACGTCGACGAACCCGATTGCCTCCATCTTTGCTTGGACACAAGGGTTGAAGTATCGCGCGAAGTTTGATAATACGCCGGCATTAGAGCGTTTTGCGACGACACTGGAAGTCGCATGTGTTGAGACAGTGGAAGCGGGCGATATGACAAAAGACTTAGCGCTCCTGATCTCGAAAGATCAAAAGTGGCTCACCACACAGGCCTTTATGGATAAAGTAAAACAACGCTTGGATAAAAAGCTGGTGTAAAGCTTACTTTATCGTAGTTTCCACTTAAAGTAGAAGTGATGTGTTGACATTAGCTTTTTTTATCATTATGGGTTATGTTTGACGTAACTCATAACTTATGTTACACTATGATTAAGAGTTTCAAGTGCAAATATACAGAAAAACTGTTTCAGCGGGAGTTCGTGAAGCGGTTTTCTGGTATAGAGCGCCAGGCATTGAAACGGTTGGCTGTGCTAGATAGTGCAATCTGCAAAGAAGACCTTCAATACTTGCCAAGTAATCGATTTGAGGAATTATTGGGTGATAGAAAGGGGCAATGCAGTATTCGCATTAATATACAGTGGCGGATTTGTTTCCGGTGGGACGGTCAGGACGCTTATGATGTTGAAATAGTGGATTATCATTAGGGGAAAAAACAGCTTAATTCGTAGAAATGACTGACATAGGTAAGGGCAATGAGGCCCGACCGTAAATCTGGTAAGGAGTGCCGATTATGTCTATTAGTAAGAAAAATTTATCTGTAACGCATTGGGCTGATCCCATTCATCCGGGAGAAATATTGACGGATGAATTAGAAGCATTAGGGATCAGTGCTGCAAAACTTGCGGAAGCTATTGGCGTACCAAAAAACCGTATGTATGCTATTATTGCAGGGAAACGGGGAGTTACGGCTGATACAGCAAGGCGGTTGGGCGCATTCTTTGGGATGCGACCTGAGTTCTGGTTGAATCTACAGAAATCCTATGAGCTTGAGGTGGCAAGGCAAGAAGATGGAGATGAAATCCTATCCTCCATCACACCATTAGCAAAAGTTTTGGAGGCTCAGCAAAAGCGGTCGTAATATTTACGCCTTACGCCGCGTCTTTTGTGAGCTTTCCAAACACATTCGCATCTTTCAACAGAATCGTATCTTCACGCTCAGGACTTGTCGAAAGCACCGCGACAGGGATACCTACGAGTGCTTCAATCCGACGGATATAGCGAATTGCGTTCTCTGGCAGTTTGTTCACATCACGAACACCAAAGGTGCTTTCCTGCCAGCCTGACATGGTTTCATAGATGGGCTGAACCGCCGCTTGAAGCGTGGTGGATGCAGGTAAATAATCATAGGTTTGACCATTACACGTATAGCCCACGCAAAGTTTCAATTCTTCTAAGCCATCGAGTACGTCGAGTTTCGTAAGCGCCATGCCAGAAATGCCGGTGATGGTTGCTGCTTGGCGTACCATAACGGTATCAAACCAACCGCAGCGGCGTTTACGTCCGGTGACTGTGCCAAATTCCCGGCCACGTTCGCCAAGGCGTTCGCCAATTGCGTTTTGTAATTCCGTTGGAAAGGGGCCGCTGCCCACGCGGGTGGTGTAAGCTTTCGTGATGCCCAAGACATAATCAATCGCGCCAACACCTACGCCAGCACCGGAAAACGATTGCCCGGCGAGTGTGCAGGAAGAAGTTACAAATGGATAGGTTCCATGGTCTACATCGAGCATCACCCCTTGCGCGCCTTCAAACAAAATGCGTTTGCCTTCGCGGCGGAGTTGGTCAAGGATTTTCCACGTGGGTTTCACAAAGGGAAGAATCTTTGGCGCCACTTCGCACAGTCCTTGATAGATTTCCTCTACTTCAATGAGGTCTGCGCCAAGGCCGCGGCGGAGTGCATTATGGTAGCTTACCAGCGCTTCTAAACGTTCTTTTAAGAATGGTTTATCGGCGAGGTCGCAAACGCGAATACCGCGGCGTCCGACTTTATCTTCGTAAGTTGGTCCAATGCCGCGTCCGGTCGTGCCGATTTTGCTGCTGCCGCGGTTAGCTTCATTAATGCTATCAATCTGCTGGTGGAGTGGCAGGATGAGCGGCGCATTTTCTGCGATCATGAGGTTCTCAGGAGAGATTTTAACCCCGTTTTTAGAGACGTTTTCGATCTCTTTTAAGAGTGCGTAAGGATCCACCACCACGCCATTGCCGATGATAGAGAGCTTGCCTTCGCGGACAATCCCCGAAGGAAGGAGACTGAGTTTGTGCGTTATGCCATCGATGACCAGGGTATGACCGGCATTGTGCCCGCCCTGGAAGCGCACGACCACGTCTGCACGCTCAGAGAGCCAATCCACGATCTTACCTTTTCCTTCATCGCCCCACTGGGATCCTATCACTGCAATATTAGCCATAATCGCGCCTAAATATTAATATATCAAGTAAGGTTGTGCGATTGCACAAACAGGGCGAACCTTATACGAAAACCCTCAAAAACACAAGGAACATTGATGGGATTTTGGGATATGGCCCAGATTTTGGGGTCTGCTAACAAGATCTTTACGATTTTACCGTAGGGTACGAGAGTACCAGGGGCTCTAAGTAGGGAAAAATGCCTGCAAAAGGATAGAATTATGACGCAACGTAGCCGTAATACATCAAGCCGGTGGAATACGCTTTTCGGGCGGCTTGCCGCCTTTGGGATGGTGCTGCCGGTCTTATGTGGAATTGTCACTTCTCCCCTCATGGCGCAAGTCTTACTTAGCCGGGAAAAAGACGGGATTTCTCCTGCGACGATGAATCTTTATCATGAAATTACGCCAGAAGAGTTACCTCAGGCGACCGCGGCAAGGGTTCCTCCTATGCCTAAGTCTGGAGCGTTTATTACCCCTTCAGTGGTCGATGTACCCGATGTGACGACCGCTTCTTCGGAGCAGGTTATACCTCCGGTGGTTCCTCCAACATTGTCACCTCAGACAGAGGCGTTAATGGACAAAGTGGAAGGGCAGATAGAAAAAGTATCGGCAAAGGAACAAATGGCGGCATCGGCCAAAAAATCTAGCGGGACCATTACGATGGCGCGTGGGAGAATCGCGCAGCTTGAGAAGGAGTCTGCATCAGAGCCTGAGATAGCGATGGAAGTACATAATGACGGTGATCGGATCAGCGAAATGGCAATACGGGGTATAGATATCGTTGTGACGAAGCAAGACGATAAGGAATCCCGAATCAATAAGGTAATCCATGAGGCCTTTGATGCGCTAATGTCAGGACAGGAAGAGGCGGCGATTGCGCTTTATAAAGAGGCCCTGATCGAGCGTCCAAAAGATAAATCTGCGCTTTTTGGGTTAGCAACGACCTATCAGAAGGTGGGGCAGTTGGATGAGGCACGTGGTATCTATAAGCGGCTCCTTGAAGTAGATCCAATGGATCCTGAGGTGTTAAATAACTTTATTG
This sequence comes from Rickettsiales bacterium, assembly GCA_021156175.1. Taxonomy (GTDB): domain Bacteria; phylum Pseudomonadota; class Alphaproteobacteria; order Rickettsiales; family JAJNBL01; genus JAJNBL01. The sequence goes on along the minus strand of JAJNBL010000001.1, from coordinate 278,933 downwards.
CACTGGCAGCAGAGGAGTCCCCTGCGGGTGCATTAAAACAAATCGAAGGTATAACAGAGAAAAGCCCAAATTTTGGGCCTGCCCATGCGCAGGCGGGCATATTGCACGCAAAGCTCGGAGAGATGGAAAAAGCTGTGGCAAGTATGAAGCAGGCTATTCGTTTAGAGCCACAGAATGTGAGCTATCGCTATAACTTGGGAATTATGCTCGACACGATGGGGCGTTATGCGGATGCGGCGTTCATTTATAAGCAGGTCATTGGTGCAGCAGAACAGGGCGCGGTGTTGCCGGCCCCCATCAAGGCCGTCCAAGATCGTTATAATTATGTGAGTCAATATCTTGAGAGTGAGATTTAGGGAGCGCACGTGGATATTACGGAATTACTTACCTTTACGCAAAAACAATCGGCTTCGGATTTGCATCTTTCCTCCGGGCAGCCTCCGATATTACGAGTAGATGGTGATATTGCCCCTTTGCGTGTTGCGGCCTTGAGCGCGGAAGAGGTGACCACAATGCTGCATTCGGTAATGAATGAGAAGCAGCGTTCGGATTATGAGCTTAATCTCGAAATCGACTTTGCGATGCGGTTCGGGGATAATTGCCGATTCCGGGTGAATGCGTTTTACACCGTCAATGGACCTGCGGCCGTATTCCGGCTTATTCCCAATGAAGTCGTGACCCTTCGCTCTCTTAAAATGCCGGATATACTGACAAAGCTGACCTACCTTCAACGGGGAATTATTCTTGTGACGGGCCCAACAGGAAGCGGGAAAAGTACCACGCTTGCGGCCATGGTGAACCATATTAACGAGAGTATGCCGCGTCATATCATTACAGTGGAAGATCCAATCGAATTCATCCATACCTCCAAGCGGGCGTTGATTAATCAGCGGGAGTTGGGAAGCCATACTTTGTCCTTTGCCCGTGCGCTTAAAAGTGCGTTGCGGGAAGATCCGGATGTGATACTGGTGGGAGAGCTTCGGGATTTAGAGACGATCAAACTCGCACTCACAGCGGCAGAAACCGGACATTTGGTGATGGGCACGCTTCATACCAGTTCGGCTGCCAAAACCATTGACCGTATCATCGACGTATTTCCCCCACACGATAAGGAGATGGTGCGTTCGATGCTTGCGGGTTCGATTGAAGCAATTATTTCCCAAGCGCTTCTCAAACGTGCAGAAGGTGCTGGACGTGTCGCGGCATATGAGATTCTCCTCGCAACTCCTGCTGTGCGGAATTTGGTTAGGGAGAATAAGATTGCCCAGATACAATCGCTGATCCAGGTGGGATCAAAGAAAGGCATGATTACCATGCGCGACTGTATTTACGGCCTTCTTGAGAAAGGATTGATCTCGAATGAAATGGCGAAAATGACGATTGCGACCTTGATGGCGGAAAGCGACACAGGAGATGATGCGGGCTTGATGGGGAATAAATCAGGAATTCCAGGAGTATTTTAGCCTATGTTGCCATTCATGGAAAGTTTACTCACCTGCATGATCGAAGAGAACGGCCAGGATCTGTATCTGACGGTCGGAAAGCCTGCTTGTATACGGGTTGAAGATAAGATTGTTCCTAAAAGCCCCAAACCGCTCGAGCGGAAAGATATCCATCTGATTTTAGAAGATATCTTGAATGAAAAACAACGCCATGAATTGGCCGATCATTTTGAATTGAATGTGGCGCTCCGGTTTGGTGAAAAAGAACGATTCCGCCTGAATGCATTTTACCAGCAGCAAATGCCTGCAATTGTGATTCGCCGTATCCAGACCTATATCCCCACAATTGAAGCGCTTGGTCTGCCCAGAATTTGCCAGGACCTTGCAATGATGAAACAAGGGTTGGTGTTGGTATCTGGCCCGAGCGGTGCGGGGAAATCAACGACGCTTGCCTCGATGGTGGGATACCGGAATGTCCATGGGGGAGGGCATATCCTCACGATTGAAGATCCGATCGAATATGTCCACGAGCATAAAAACTGCATCATTACCCAGCGCGAAGTGGGGATGGATACCCATTCTTATACGGTTGCGTTGAAAAATGCGCTGCGTCAGCGTGCGGATGTGATTGTGATGGGTGAGATGCGCGATAGGGAATCCATGGAGCATGGTTTACATTTTGCGGAAGCGGGACATTTATGTATTGCGACCGTTCATGCGAGTAATCCGGTACAGACTGTCACTCGGATTATTAATCGTTTTCCCGAAGAAATGCGCAGCCGAATTCAATCGAGTCTCGCGCATTTATTGCATGCGGTATTGTACCAGCGCTTGGTTCCAGGGGTGCACGGGAAGCGAATGATGGCGTCCGGATTGCTCTTAAATCAAGGTGCGGTTACTACACTTATCGAAGAAGGGCGTTTGGATAAATTAAAAGAAGTGGCAGAAAAGGGTCATGAGCGGGGGATGTATACGTTTGACCAGTCACTGGTTGAGCTCTGTAAGGCAGGACAAATTACACAAGATACTGCAATCGCGGAAGCAGAAAGTAAAGCCGATATCCGGGTAAAGCTGCAGGAAGCCGGGATCCTTGATAGATCACGGAATACGGACGGTTTGAGCTTAGAGGAAAGTACAAAGCGGTTTAATAGTCCTTAAAGCATTCAAATCGGAAATGCTCTAGCGCTGGGGAGCCAGCATCATCACCATTTGACGACCTTCCAACCGAGGCTGAAGTTCCGTTTTAGCAATTTCCAACAAGTCAGATTGAAGGCGTTGCATCAGTTCAAAGGCAACATCTTGGTGGGTGATTTCACGGCCACGGAACCGTAATGTAACTTTCACTTTATCGCCATCATTGATGAACTCTTTGGCGCTTTTGAGCTTCACTTGATAGTCATGCTCACCAATGCCTGGGCGGAGTTTGATTTCTTTAATTTTTGTCAGGCCGACTTTCTGCTTCTTACGAGCGTCATGGGCACGTTTCTGGGTTTCGTATTTGAATTTGCCGTAGTCCAAAATTTTACAGACAGGAGGCTCTGCGCCAGGAGATACTTCCACCAAATCGAGTTCAGCTTTTGCAGCACGCTCTAGCGCATCTTGCAGCGTAACTACACCGATCATTTCGCCGTTTTCATCAACCAGTCGTACTTTCGAAGAGGTAATAGCGCGATTGGCCTTAGGAAGACCATCATTGGAAGGTTTTTGGACTATGGGAGTGCTCCGTTGTTATTATCTGTTTGTTATTTCCCTGCTTTTGGAGGCAAAGATTCACTGTGTAGTGTATCTAAAATCGTGGTAAGTGCAAGCACTTCTTGCTTTTCAGACCCCAAACGACGTACTGAAACCGTTTGTTCATCCCGTTCCTTACGGCCAACGGTCAGGATTACCGGCACCCTTGCTAGTGAATGGAGACGGATTTTATAGTTAATTTTCTCTGGAGAAAGATCGAGATGTGCCCGAATACCTTTGCTCTCTAAAGCTTTTAGCACCTCTACGGCATAGTCATCGACTTCATTGGTAATGGTTGTGATCACCACTTGCAACGGTGCCAGCCAGAAGGGGAATTTCCCGGCATATTGCTCGATCAAGATCCCGATAAAACGCTCTAAGGAGCCTAAAATGGCACGGTGCAACATCACAGGACGGTGTTTATTCCCGTCTGGGGCGATATAATTGGCATCCAGGCGTTCAGGCAGTACGAAATCCATCTGGAGTGTGCCGCATTGCCAATCCCGACCAATCGCGTCGCGCAAATGGAATTCAAGTTTTGGGCCATAGAAAGCGCCTTCTCCGGGTGCAATCGTATAGCTCAAACCCACGGCTTCAACCGCATTGATCAATGATTTTTCGGCCTTATCCCAAGTCTCTTCCGTACCAGCTCGAAGTGCTGGACGAGTTGCGACTTTTACGGCGATTTGGGTGAATCCGAGTTCGTTATACACTTCCTGCAATAAGTCGCAGAAGGCTTGTGTTTCGGAAATAATTTGGTCTTCCGTACAGAAAATATGGGCATCGTCCTGCACCATTGCGCGTACGCGCATTAGGCCGTGAAGCGCGCCGCTTGGCTCATTCCGGTGGCAGGTGCCGAATTCCGCCATACGGAGCGGCAGGTCGCGATAGCTTTTAATGCCCTGATTAAATATCTGGACGTGGCACGGGCAGTTCATCGGTTTAATGGCAAGCGTGCGCTCTTCGTCTGATTCGCTCGTAAACATATTTGCACGGAACTTTTCCCAGTGCCCAGATTTTTCCCACAAAGTGCGGTCAACGAGGATCGGGGTTCTGACCTCAATATAGCCATTTGTGCGGATTTTTTCGCGGATGTAGTTTTCGAGCGTCCGATAGAGCGTCCAGCCCTTATCATGCCAGAATACCTGGCCAACCGCTTCTTCCTGGATATGGAACAGCTCCATCTCCTTCCCGATACGGCGGTGGTCGCGTTTTTCGGCTTCTTCTAAGCGCTCTAAGTATGCTTTTAAATCTTCTTTTGACGCCCATGCGGTGCCGTAAATTCGTTGGAGCATCGCATTTTTGGAATTCCCACGCCAGTAGGCGCCGGCGAGCTTCATCAGTTTGAAATGCTTAATTTTACCGGTCGAAGGTGCGTGTGGTCCACGGCAAAGGTCAATAAAATTGCCCTGGCGGTAAAGCGTGATGGTTTCGTTTTCGGGCAAGTCGCGGATGATTTCGGCTTTGTATTTTTCGCCTTGTTTCTCGAAGAATGCGATAGCTTCGTTGCGATCCCATTCCTCGCGGGTAATTGCCTCATCGCGATTGGAAATCTCGAGCATTTTTGCTTCAATTTTTTCAAAATCTTCTGTAGAGAACGGGGTCTCGCGGGCGAAGTCGTAATAGAAGCCATTTTCAATTGCAGGGCCAATGGTAACTTGCGTTTCAGGATAGAGTTCCTTCACGGCTTCAGCCATCATATGCGCGGCATCGTGGCGGATGAGTTCCAGGCCATCGGCGTCTTTTCCTGTGATAATGGCAACGTTAGCATCTTGTTCAATCTCGCGGGCAAGGTCACGTAAATCTCCATTGACCCGAATTGCTAAAGCGGCTTTTAGCAAACCAGCGCCGATATCGCCTGCGATGGTCGCACCTGTAACAGGTTTCGGATAGGTACGTTTGCTGCCATCGGGCAGGGTAATTGTCAGTTCATTACGCGATGCGGCGGCGTGAGTATTCATACCTATTCCTTTAAGCCTAAAATCCACGATATCAAGGGGGAGTAACTTTAGCGGGAATTAAGGAAGTGTCAACGTGGTTGTCGTACGAATATGCCGAATCTATGTGAAACACTTGCTTTATTTGTCCGTAGGGCTATGGTTGGTGACGAAATGAAACCTGAGCCTGTCTTGTGAAAGGAATGTTATGAACAGTACGTTTATTGATGAGTTAAAGCAAGAGCTTAGACAAGATACAATGGTATCTTTATGGCGGAAGTATAAGTATGTCATTTATGTTGCGATTGTCGTTGTGATTGTCGGTACTGCCGGAGGGGTATGGTGGAAAAGTTCTAACCGTACTTCCCAAGATACGGCGGGGAATGCGTTTTTTTCCACAATGAATTTGATTGGACAAAGTGACGGAGCAAAAGGGCTTACAGAGCTGGATGTACTTATTAAAAGTAATACGGGCTATGCTCCTTTTGCGGTGGCCAAAAAGGCTGCACTGTTGCAAGAACAGGGAAAAAATAAGGAAGCTGCGGAAGTGATTGGTACTTATTTGACCAGTGCTAAAACCGATTCGCTCACCAAAGAGCTGCTTGCCTTACAGCAGGCGCGCTATTTGTTAGCCGTAGCAGATGCTCCTGCGGTGACGGTGCCAGGATCCCCTAAATTACAGGGTATGTGGGAAGAATACCGCGCGTTGGTTGCTTTAGGAAAAGGGGATAAAACAGAAGCGGCGAAGCTGCTTTTGGCGCTCGAATCGGATCTTACCGCTCCTTCGTCTTTACGTACTCGGGCACGGGATATTGCTGAATCGATTGATCCTCATCTTCCGCCTGCAACAACCGCATTGCCAGAGGGAGAAGAGAAATCAGCTCCTGCAAGGGATCCTAATTAATAGAAAGCTTTTCGTATGAAAATAACCCGTTTTGTTCTTTCGCTTGTGGTTCTCTTGCTTCTTCCGCTTATGGGATGCAGCGATAAGGACAAAAAAGTCACCACCACCTCTTCTGAGCGGGTGGCAATTGTAGAGAAAGAAAAAGAGCTCGAGCCGGATGCAAGTGCTGCGACGCTTGGGCCTGTGAAAGTTCCTCCGCAAGAAATCAATACAGAATGGCTGCATAGCCATAACGCGCCAGCTATAGGAAATCTGACGCTTCCCGAAGGGTTTAAGGATGAGGAAACGGTGAGTGTGGGGAGTAGTGCGAAAAAAGGTTATCGCCTTTCTGCCGGACCTGTGATTGCGAATGGGAAGGTGTTTGTTCTTGATGGAAAAATGCGGCTCTCGGCTTTGAATGAAGCGGATATTGATGAAACATTATGGGAACTTGAGCTCGTCAATAAGCATGATCGTGGTGATGCGATCTTAGCCGGGGGTGGGCTTGCCTATCGCGATGGAGTGTTGTTTGCCACTGTTGGGTTTAACCGAGTGATTGCGGTGAATGCCGAGAATGGTACAAAAATATGGGAACGCACCTTGCCAGGTGTGATCCGTGCGGCACCGGTGGTTTACGGCACGCGGGTGATCGTGATTGCGGTGGATAACCATACTTATGCGCTGTCGGTTGATAGTGGCGGTATCCAGTGGGATCATGCGGGTATTTCGGAAACGACAGGACTTTTTGGTGCGGCTCCTCCGGTAGTATCGGAAGGAAAAGTTATATTGCCGCATTCCTCAGGCGAGCTTTATGTGCTGCGTATTACGGATGGCGAAGAATTATGGTCTGATGCGCTTACGCGTAACCGTATTTCGAGCTTTACTCTTTCGGATATTGATGCGGCTCCTGTGGTGGGAGATGGCACGGTTTATGCGGTGAGCAATGCGGGTCTGCTCGTGGCCGATGATTTACTTTCGGGCATGCGCCTGTGGGAGAAAGATATTGCAAGTATTGACACGCCATGGATTGGCGGACGCTTTTTGTATGTGATTACGAAGGAAAGCAAGCTCATTGCTATTGATACCCAAAATGGAGGAATCCGTTGGGTCTATGCGCTTGATAAAAAAGACAAGAAAGACAACCGTATTACCTGGAGTGGGCCAGTGCTTGCTGGCGATAAATTATGGGTTGTAGGGTCGCACGGGAAGTTCCTCGTGGTGGCTCCCGATACCGGCACTCTAAAAGATGAGCGCAAGGTTAATGAGGGTATCTTTACCCGTCCAGCTGTGGTGGGCGGTGCGATATACCTACTCAATAACGATGCGAAGCTAACGAAGATCTATTAGCTTCGATCACCTGCACTAATAAGTCTTTGAGCGTTCTCTTTGCTGAGTTTGCGTCTCTTTTGCTACTTTCTGGGCATGGGAAGGAGAGTTGTTGCTGGTGGTATCGGTTGATCGTGCTTCTCCGGAAGAAGGAGTCCGAATTTCCTCTACTGTTACCTGTGGCTGGCCTTGATTTCGTACCTTTTCCTGCCATGCAGTTGGAAGGAGAGGTATAGGCACGTAGGGGATGTACTGTACGACTACAGGCCATACCGGTACATACATAACAGGTGGATTAATATACTGTGACTGTGCATATCTATGCACTGCTTCAGGAATAGGTTCTTGGCGAGAAATAAACTCTGAAGCCTCAGGATTTTCTACTTCTAAAGCCGGTTCCGGAGGAACAAATTCTAGAGCATTAGGGTTTAATGAAGACTGCGGTGCTTCTGGCGTTGGAGTAGGTTCTGTCGTTGCTGGAGAAGGTTGCTCTTTAGGTGCAACAACTATCTCCACATTAGCAGTGCTAGGGATCATTTCGATAGGCTTTACACTATCTTTTTGAGGCTCGTTGTTAGTTTCGCTACTCGTTAAAGTGGTGGTAATTCCATCTTCAACAGAAGCGAGTTTTTTCTTTTCCGCGGCGGCTTTCTTTCTGGCATTCTTATTCAGTTTTTCTGGTTGTGGTGCTTGTATTGGTTTTTCCGCTTCAAGAGGTTTAGGTGCTTGGGCAGGTTTTACGTTCTGTTGGATGCTTGCTTTGTGCGTCCGAGTGGGTTCGGGTAATTGGGTTTTAGATGTCACAAGGTTGATACTACCTGTTGCATCCACACTTACAGCAAAGGGTGCTGTATTCGTCCTTGGAGCAACAAATTTCTTGTTTCCTTCGGTCTTTGGAGCAGCAGATTTTTGCTGCGCTTTTGGCGCCAGTTGGGTTTGTTTCTTTTTGGGTGTTGTGGCGACGTCTTTTAGCAGTTCTGCATCTTGTTGTGCCTGGCGCTGCTTTTGTAGATCTTTAGCATCTTTAAGGTCGTTGCTGATGGTGGCGCATTTATTTAGTATTTGTGTATATGCTTGATTACCAAGTAATTTCGCAAATTCGTTAGCCATTTTTGTTAAATCAATCGCGCTTTCCATCATTGGAATGGCATTATACAAATCATTATTCGGAGCTTTATTGGTTTGTACGTCATCATAGATCCCTTTGCCAAACCAGTAGTTAGTACCCAACAATTGTACTAGCGTTTCTAGGTGGTTCTCGCCCAACTTTTTCAGTGGAGTCCGTTCATTGGTAGGGACATTTTTATAGGCTGCAATGAGATCTTTATAAGCTGTTATGGCTTTGTCATTTATCCCAAGAAAATGGGCCATCTGTGCAAAACTTCCTTTCAACATCAGGCGTTGTTCTGCATTCTCTGCACAGTTCATCAGTTTTACGATATGTGCCTTCTGATCATTAATCAATTGATCTCGTGTATTAGTCTCTAAATGTCCACCTACTCTTCCTAGGTTGAGTAGGAAGTTGCAGTAAAAGGAAGAAATATGCGATTCAAAATCAAGGTTATGTTCCGAAAATAAAATCAATGCGATGTTCAGTTGACTACGGATTGTCTCCGTTTGTGTAAAGAGAGCGCCACGAAGAAGAGGTTGGGTATTTTTTAACGTGGATATTGCCATTGGGATGTCTGTAGTATTTGCCTTTTTCTTTTGTTCGTTTAGTTTTTTTAATTCCTCTTCACTGCTTGTAAGGCTGTTGAGGGTTTGTCCTATCGCCCCGAGGTTCACTTCCAGCATCACTTGCTGTAGATCCATATAGATGTCGGCAAGTTCACGTATGAACTCTGCTTTTGTTTTTAGAGAAGCTTTTACTAATTTTGGCCCTAAATCGGGTTGTGGTGCATAAGATGGATTTGTAAGTGCAAGATAGCTATCGGAAATTAGTGTTTCGGTTTCAGTTAGTAATATCGCAGTTTCCGAGGTTGGAGCACGAAAGACATAGTCCTTTGATTGGAGTCTTCCATTAATGGGGTTTAGCATCTTTACAGAAATTGGTACATTCAGCATACCTGGAGGGCAATCTACGGTCCCAGATTTAGCTAGTAGATCTTCCCGCCATTTAGGGATCTTGTTTTCCTTAATGTCCTGGATTGCGGCTAGAACGTCTTTTACGCTTTGGTGTTGGGCGACTGCTTGGGAAGGTATGCTCTGTTTTGACATAAAGGGCGCTATGGATTTTATTAATATTAATTAATTTAATAGAGGGTTCGCAGCCTTCTGTAAAGGGCAGAAAGATTGGGATTTCTCTCTTATACAAATAAGCGGTGTTATTATTTCACAAGACTAGAACTTCTATTTCGGCTTCCTTCGAGAGCCGAAACCCATGGCTCTGTTCCGTTTTTTTTCTGTTCTTTCCAGGTGGAAGCAGCCTTTTTCATACATTTGGTAAGCATTTTTTCCGCTCGCTGCGACTTTCGTTCTTGATCTAATTGTTCAAGCTGCTCAACGATCGCCGTAGGAAATGTACTAAATGATTTTAAAGGATGAGTCGGAGCTACCGTACAAGATGCGAAATCTTCCTGTGAGGCAGAAATTGGGGACATCATCGGAGCTACAGAAATAAAGTATGGGAGTGGCATGAAAATGGGAAAGGGGGAATAGAATATTTGCGGTGGTTGTGTGAGGTATTGTGGGGCAGGGTTAAACGCAGGACTGCTGGCTTTCAGTGTCGTATGTGATGGAGTCTGAGCTGGGGCAACAGGTTCTGGTACTGGAGGTGTAACCGTAATCGTAACTTTTTCTACCGCCGTGTTAGCTAAGGGTTTGGTGTCTGTTGGAGATGGAATTGCAACAACGGGAGGCATTTTTGGTATAGCAACTTTTTGTTGAACCAGTTCCGGGAAGTGTTTGTCCCAATCTTTTTCGCCACCTTGGAAAATCTTGGTAGAAGGGAAAGGTGCCAATATTGCTGTTTGTCTCAGTGTTGGTGCTGCAGTATTGGGTTTCATGTTAAGTGGAGCAGACGATGTGGTAATATTCTTCTCTGGCGCTTTTGGTGGCGGTGCTTCGTCTTGAGGTTTACTTACAGTGAGATTGAGCTTCTTTTCCAGGTTTACATCCGATGGGGTCGTGATGATTGCTGTACCTTTTTCTTCGGCCATTATGGAAGTGACTTTAGTATTTTTCGCACGCGCAGGTTGCTCCGGTGTAGCCTTCTCCTGGTAATACGGTTTTTTCTTTGTCTTGCCGTGCGCTTTTGAAGAGTTTGTTTGGTTTTTTGGCTTTTTCTCAGCTAGTTCTTCGATAAGCTTGTCATCTTGTTCTTTTTGCGAAAGAGTATCTAGAACCGGAGCTATATTCGCGCCTTTGTGTTTGTTTTCTTCAGCAGCCAAGAACATTTTGATTGCATCAAGTTGTTTGGTAAAGTCTTGTTTAATTTGCTCCATTTGCTTTATGTCTTCAACAGCAGGAGTAGTGGAGTTCTCAATATATGCAAGTAATGCTTTCCGATGGTCTGATATGCGATAAAGTATTGCTGCCAATGAAGTAAGGTTTTTGTACTGTTCTTTGATCTTTGTTGTACCAAAGAGTGCCAAGCTAAGGGGTTTGAAGTCAGCCTTGAGTTGTTTAAATTCTATTTGGCATAGGTTACGCTGAGCAACAATAAACTCCTTAATATGCATATCGAATCCGTTTACTGCACTTATCATTGCAGGTGTGCATTTTGCTTTAGGTGTTTTCGAAAGGTAGTCGACCAGTTTTCCAAATTCGACTTCGGCTTGCGCGTTGTAATTTAATGATTTGAGGGTGCAGGCAAAATTTCCTTGCGTATAAATATGATGTTCCGGATTACTAATCTGCGTAAATACCTTGTCTTTAATGTCAGCTAATACATCGATAAGTTGCTTTTTGTAAGTATCCTGAAGATTTGGTGCAGATTTACGAATGCGCTCCATGAAACGGTAAAGGTATGGCAAATAGGTGACTTGCTTTTCTGGTGTCTTGGCCAATGTCTCTATGAGTATCGAGAGCATATCGTTTATATTTACAAGAGCCGATGTTCTGTTGATTTGTTTTGTTGCGGGCAGGTGGGACAACATAACAAAAGTGGCAAGTTCCGTTTGGGAAATAATTTGAAGCATTTGGCAGTGGGCATCGAATATGTAGATGCGGCACGCTGCTTCGTTCGAAAGTGAAGGAGATCTTAAACCAAGAGCCTCGGTCAGTTTTGCAGCATGTTCCGAAGACTTTTCCATATTTTGATAGACACGCCTTGTACATACGAAAGCCTTGCTTACTGCGTGGCTCTCTTTTTCTGAAGATAAGCTAGGAAGTGCAGTGGAAATGTATTGCCGTTTGCCACTATCAGAATCTAGTATCGGAGTAAGGGTTATTTTAGGCTCAAGATCTTTTTGCCACTGCGGTAGAAGTTTTTCTTTAATCTCCCATATGGCATCGGCTTGTTCAGTGGGTAGCGTTGGTGTTTCTGCGTCAAGTTTTCGATGCAGTTCGATTTCGTCCATTTCCTGTGGTGATGGAGCAGGGGGAGTATTTGAAATTTCTGCACCGAAGTTTTTCAAAGCTTGCATGACCCTTATGGCCTGCTGTGTTGTGAAGCCTGTAACGGTTTTTTGGGCTTGGCGTTGGGCTATAATTTCTGCAGCTTTTCGTCTCGCAAGTTCTTCTTGAAGTCGTGTTTTTGCGCTTTTCTTGGACATAATAAAATATTCTAGTTATTAATTTTAGTTAAAGTTTAAATAACAGAAAGTCCCTCTCCTGTAAAGAGGGAATGCCTTGATTAGGAAGAATATTTTGAGAGAGTTAGTCAAAAAGGGAACGCAGTATGATCGTATGATAAATAACAAAAAGGACGCATCTTGTTCAAAGAGTGCGTCCTTCGTTGTATATCATTTGGGCGTAGAAAAGTTACGCCGCTTCTTTCTCGGATTCTTTCTTCCGGAGGGTATCAACCAACAATTCTGCGGCTTCACCGGCATCGATTTTCCTTACCGCTGCGAATTCACTCGCCAAACGATCCAGTGCTGATTCGTAAATCATCCGTTCGCTGTAAGAACGTTCTGGATCATCCACATTTTTATGTAAATCACGCACCACTTCGGCAATATATACGATATTGCCCGAATTGATTTTTTGTTCGTATTCCTGAGCACGGCGGCTCCACATTCCACGGCCAATACGTGCGCGGCTTTTTAAGGTCTTGAGTGCTTTTTCCACCTGCTCTTTATTGCTTAAGTGGCGCAAGCCTACTTTAATTGCGCGGCGGGTTGGAACGCGCAGCACCATTTTGTCTTTCAGGAAGGAAACGACATGTACCGTCACTTCCATTCCTCCTACGATCTGGCTTTCCTCGCCAGTGATCTGACCAACACCGTGTGCAGGATATACAACGTAATCGCCTACGGAAAATTCGATGTCTATTGTCATGGAGTGCCCTTATCATTTACTGGTTATCGGGTTTATCGCCTTAAGAAACCTTAAGGTGAGGCCGGTATTATCTGATTTAGCAATCCTGCGGTGCCGATGGGTAGAGTATGAAGGCACAGGAAGCAGGAAACGACTGGAGTGTACCACAAAATGCTTCCAGAATAAAGGGTTAATTCCGATTTAAGAAAGGATAAAACGGTAATTATTCTAGGCCGAGCGCTTTACGGATAAAAGGAATCGTAATATCTTTCCCTTCCTCAAAGGCTTGGGTATCTAAAGCGGTAACGGTGGTTTCTGCGGCGGTGAAACTACGCTCAATCCGCTTAAGTAGAAATTCTATAACAGACTCGTCAACTTTCAGTTGCTTATCTGAGAAATGTTTGTGAAGCAGTGCTCGGAATAAGACCTCATCAGGGCTTGAAATCGCAACGGATGGGATGGCGCTTAGGCGGGATCTGAGGTCGGGAAGCCTGATTCCCATTTGCGCGACCGGGGTAGGGGAGGTCAGAAGGAGGTATTTTCCTGCTTCTTTGACCTGGTTAAAGAAATGCAGCAAGGCGGCTTCGTCGGTAATCTTATGGCAGTCATCGAGGACAAAGCGACGGAAATCGCGGTCTATAAGGAATTCCATTGCTCTAGCGCTATAAATATCTTCTTTGGTCACGCTGACGGCATGGGTGCGTTCCTGCCAAATATGCGCCAAATGGGTTTTACCGCTTGCTCGCGGTCCATAAAGGAGTAACGCATGAGAAGTAGGTAAGGTGGCGATGGTATTTTTTACAGGCGTGATGCTTTCGGGCCAATGCTCAATCCAATGTAGCGCTTCTTCGTTTGCGGACGAGGCAATGTAATCCTCTTTATGCAAGGAGGTATGGGTATCGGAAACGAAATCAAAAGATAACTGTGGTTTCATAGCGTGGTTTTAAGCATCCGCAATATTCCGGGAGCGGGGTTTCTTGCGTGGCGTTGTTTGGTAAAGGCTGCTTTCTAAGTAACGCGCAATCGAGAAGCGGATCAATACACCCACCACAGCAGTCACTGGTACGGCAATAAGAATTCCTACAAATCCGAACAATGCGGCGCCCGCTAACATTCCGAAAATAATCCAGGCAGGATGCAAGCCCACTTTCTCGCCGACCAACTTGGGTGTGAGGAAATTGCCTTCAATCACTTGTCCGACGAGGAATACCCCGAGTACGGCGCCGATTTCTCCTATTCCCTCCAGCCCATGAAATTGGAAAAAGGCAACGCCTAGGCCTATCAGCATTCCGGTGGCCAATCCTACATAAGGGATAAAAGCAAGAATGCCTGTCCCCAATCCAATGAAGAGGCCAAAATCCAAGCCCACGATCATGAGTCCAATTGCATAGAAAATTCCCAGCAGCAGACATACGTTCGTTTGGCCGCGGATATAGCCGGAGAGGGTATTATCAATATGCTGGAGTTGCTCGCGGATCGTGGGAGCGTATTTCGGAGGAAGCCAGCCATTGACTTTCGCCGTAATAGTATCCCAATCGCGGAGCATGTAAAATGTGATGACCGGCGTGATAAATAGGAGCGAGATGAGGTTTAAGACTGCTACGCCTGATTTCCAGATATTCCCAAGCAGCCCGGCGGTAAAGGTGAGGATGGAGCCTGAAAGATTGCTTAATCCGGTTTCCAGTTTTTCCACCGCGTGTGGGTCGATCTTTTCGACGGCGGACAGGGCTGTTGGTACAAGACGTGTTTGTATCATCGCGGCATATTCAGGGATAGCTTGAGTAAAACTTATGAATTGGTGATAGGCCATAGGAATAAGTAATACGCCGCCCAAAAGGATGGTGGAGAAGAAAAGCGAAGTAATAATACCCGTGGCGGTGAGACGTGACATTCCAAAGGATTCCAGCTTATCGGCCGCGGGATCTAAGAAATAGGCCACCATCAGCCCTACCGCAAAAGGGAGGAGGATGCTACGTATCAAATAGAAAAATAGACAGAAGGCAAGGAGGCTTATAACAGCAATAATGACTTTCTCTTTGGCAGTCATGAATAACCCTCCAAGGCTATCTAAAGTGATGATTTGAGTATCATCTGACGATTCTCTTCTGCGAGGAAAAATTGATGCTGACTGAATTCATTGAGCAACCCATTAAGATCACCCCGATACGCGACGGAGATGACCGCGCGGTCGGAGGTCAAAGAGGTTACTTCCAGCTGATCCAGGAAGGTAAGCTCGCTTAAGCGTTTCTTGATGCCAACCCATTCTTGTACATTAGAAAGGGGTACGGTGATGGAAAGCTTCATTCCGCCTTGGGTCGAAGCGCTTCGGCTTTTTCGGGAATTTTCCATGCGGCGTAGTATTTCCTGCGCTGCGGCATTGAGAACACTTTCGATGGACTGGCTGGCGCTGGTAGCGAAATTGGCCTGCTGTGTTTGGGTATCGCCTTCTTTCAAAGCGCGTACGGAAACACGCAAGGAAGAATCACTCACTGGATCGTATTTTGCATAGACGACTACGACTTCCGAAACGTTGTAGCGCCCAGCGAGCTCTCGCACATGGTCATAGCTGCCAAAACGGAGCGTATCAAGTGTTGCTGCCGCGATATCATCTACATCGCCTAAAGGAAGCACGAGGCGTATAACGGCGCTATTAGCGGAAAGAGTTGTCCAGGCCGCCCACCAAGGGTTCGTTTTATCCCATAGCATCACGTTCCGCCCTTTCTCAAAAATAGGGATCAGGAGTACGGAGGTAGAGCTTTGGATAGGGGCGGAGATGCTTTTATCGCGCAAGAAATCTTGGATGTATTCAGGGTTAAAAGAGACGGTAATAATGGCACGATAGCGGCTTCCGCTAATTTGCTCCTGCTGGACTTCTACGCCCTTGACCATGGGGGTGATATCCTGAGGCGATACTTTGGGTGTTGAGCTGCCGGAGGCGGCGATACGTTTGAATAAGGTATAAAATGCTTGAAGCTGGCCTTCATCCATGGCTTTATTCCGCGCTTCGGTCGCATTTTTACCCGTTTTATCGACATTCACATCGGTGATCCGGTAAAGGGAATCCGCGGCTTTAGCGGAAATGGGATGCGCCCCAAGTACAAAAGCAGTGAGTGCTATTCCTACATATGCGAGTAATCGTTGCATCTTTTCTGATATCCTTCTAGAATCCCCGAGTTTTTAGGCTTTGTATAGCTTATGCCATAAAACGAAACGGATGTAAACCCGTGCAGGGTTTGATAACCAGAAGTCAGTAGTTAGAGAAGTCATGACAACAAAACACACCACTTATGCCGATGCAGGCGTGAATATCGATGCGGGAAACTCGTTGGTCGAGCGTATTAAACCGCTGGCTAAAGCAACGGTACGCGCGGGCGCGAATGCGGATTTAGGAGGATTTGGTGGGTTGTTTGATTTGAAGGCAACCGGCTATAAAGACCCAATATTAGTCGCTGCGACTGATGGTGTCGGCACAAAACTGAAGCTTGCCTTTGATACAGATATTCATGATACGGTGGGGATTGACCTCGTTGCGATGTGCGTGAATGATCTCGTCGTGCAAGGTGCTGAGCCGCTCATGTTCCTCGATTATTTTGCGACTGGTGGGTTGAATGTGGATACCGCTCATGCCGTGATTAAAGGCATTGCAGAAGGCTGTAAACAGGCCGGATGTGCACTAGTGGGCGGAGAAACAGCCGAAATGCCGGGGATGTATCAATCCGGGCATTATGATTTGGCAGGGTTCTCTGTGGGAGCGGTTGAGCGTAATGCGGTGTTGCCACGCAAGGATATCCAAGTTGGGGATACCATTTTAGGCCTCGCTTCAAGTGGTGTACATTCAAATGGCTTCTCGCTCGTTCGTCACATTATGGGATTAGCGAAATTGACGGTGGCGGATAAAGCCCCGTTTGCGCCGTCTCAGACCTTAGGCCAAGCCCTAATGACGCCAACCAAGATTTACGTAAAAAGCTGCTTAAAAGCGATTAAAACTGGAAAAGTGAAGGCATTGGCGCATATTACGGGTGGTGGATTGCTCGAGAATATCCCGCGGGTGCTTTCGGATGATCTGGCTGTTGAAATCAACGCTAATGCTTGGGACTTGCCACCTGTATTCAAATGGCTCCAGGAAGCGGGTAATGTGAGCGCACATGAGCTTCACCGTACCTTTAACTGCGGGATCGGGATGATCGTAGTCGTTGATCCAAAAGATGCCGATAGCACGGCTGCGATACTTCGTGAAGCAGGCGAAACCGTTTATACGCTTGGGAAAATCACGGCACGTCCGTCAGGCAGTGAAGCGGTGCGGATTAGCTAATCTATAACATCCGCTTTATCACATCATTCTCGGGATTCTTATCCAAAAACTTGTGTTTCAAGGCTCCGAGCGCATGGAGTGCAACCAAACCAATCAGCACATAAGGCAAGATGCCGTGTAGCGTATAAGCTACCGTCGCAGAGCTTTTATCGGTCGCAAGAAAGTTTGGAACAGCCAAGCCAAAGAACGATAGACCATGTCCTCCGGCCATCGACATATATAATCCGCTAAAGGGAACAGCAATCATCAAGACATAGAGCAGCCCGTGTGCTATCTGCGCGAGATGGCGTTCTTGTCCAGAAATAGAATCCGGCAAAGCAGGGATGCGTGAGGTAAAACGCACTGCGATACGGATGCCCACGAGGAGTAGTGTCAAGAAGCCAAAGGATTTGTGGAGGAAATAAAAGGTAGGGCGCAGTTCTGAGGTTTTGTCCAACCCTTCCATAAACCATCCAAGTCCAACCAGCCCGATAATTAGTAAGGCGATAGTCCAATGCAATAGTCGCATTGTGAGGGGGTATTTCATAAGATCATGTTCCTTTATTCCTCAAAGCTTACTGCAATAGTAATGCTTTGAGAAAGAAAAAGAAAGAGGATCATTCAGAGAAGATTAGAAGTGGTAGCTGATGCGGCCAAGAAACTCGGTTTTTTCTTCTGTAGGGGTGCTCATATCCGGAGCGTGGCGCGATTCCAACGCCAGAATAATTTTTTCTGAAGGAGCGTATACAACAGCAGCAGAAGCAATGGCGCTGTTTTCACTTTCATCATTATTTCCATCAGCCATTACAATACCTGCGTACTGGCGGAAAGAAAGTTCTTCTGTTATGCGGGTCGTGAAAGAGACATAGGCCATATCGCCGGTACGGCTATAGCGTGTCAGTATATCCCACTGGTTATCAGAGCTGGTTAGGGAAAGGTTATTACCCAATTCTCCCGCCTCGAGCGATGCATAATGTACCGCTATATCTGTAGAAGGTTGGATAAGCTGTAATGCTTCATAGACAGCGCTAAAAGGAGCGGAAGATTCCTCATCGAGTGCCAGTGACATAACCGCCGTTCCGGGTGCATTCCCTGCATCGGAGGTGACGTCATGTTCTGCGGTCAGGCTCGCATGATAGAGACGATCAGCCGTGTAATTGGGTTGGAAAGAGGAGGTCGTATAGGCAGAAGCGAGGCTATCGTTCTGGCCGATACTGTTAAATGCATCAGCTTGCGGTGCAGAGGGGGTGTATTCTACCGTATGGGATTCGCTGTAAATCGTTGTATAGAGGAGCACTTCGTCTTCCGCACGGGCGGATGCTGGGGTGAGTAAATACCCAGCACACAGGCCAAATACCAAGGCATAATGGGCCTTGTGGCATTTGTGTAGCGGATGGGTAGAACTTCTCATAACCTGCTCCTACTTACCGGATATATTCCGGGGTATATTCTTAGGATAGCCGGAGAAGGTTACTGTTTAGTAAAGATTTCTCGTGAAATATCAATGGCCCAAAGAAATGTTAATATTAGGGTTGATAATGTGTGATGGATGAGCCTGGATTTACAAAGAAATTCTGTGTAGAAACGAGCTCATACACTCTTGGTTCATAACATAAACGTTTGTGCTTCTATGCGTCCCCGTGAAATTCCCGACCGTATCCGTTATATCCGCGAAGTGTTTGCTCCGGAAGATAGTGTGCTTGCGGATGTTGATCAGCGCCTCACTGAGTATAACATGCCGATCCATATCGGAGCGGAAGAAGGAAAATTTCTCGAATTCTTGATTAAGCTTGCAGGCGTGAAGACGATTGTCGAAATCGGGACGCTGGCAGGTTATTCGACCGTTTGGATGGCGCGTGCCTTGCCGGAAGATGGCCATATTTATACAATTGAGAAAGATGCGGATCGCGCATTACTTGCAAAAAAGACATTCGCGACACTCGAATCGGAGACCGCACGCAAAATCACGTTGTGTGAAGGCGATGCGATGAATGTGTTAAAACAGCTATCTGTCCATACGCCGTTTGATATGCTCTTTATCGATGCGGATAAAATTCATTATCCTGAATATTTAGATTGGGCGGAGAGGGCTGTTCGTAAAGGTGGCTTGATAGTAGGCGATAATAGTTTTTTGTTTGAAGCGGTGTATTTGGATTATTTGCCTGAGGGCATTCGTCCGACTGCGCAAAAAGCGATGCGGGAGTTCAACAAACGACTTGGTGATCCTGAGCGTTATACTGGGATTATGTTGCCTACAAAAGAGGGTCTGACGCTTGCTATCAAGCAGTTCTAGTTTCTAAAAGTCGGGTCGAGGCTTCTTCAATTTGTCGCTCCAATGTTTCCATAAATACTTTGCGCGGCAGGCCTTTTTCGAGCGGAGGCAAAAATTCGATCTGTACCACTCCTTGCTTCTTCATGAAGGATGAACGTCCCCAAAATATTCCGGAATTAAGTGCGACTGGGACAATGGGGGCATCAATACTCTCATGGGTATAAAGAGCCGCGATGCCGGGATGGTATTTCACTTTTGCGCCAGGCTTGGTGCGCGTTCCTTCCGGGAAAATCACGACGGGGCGGCCTTGTTTAAGTCGTCCTTCTACTTGTACCACCATATCTTTGAGTGCCGCCAACTGCCCGCTGCGGTCAATCGCAACCATGCCCATTTTGCCTAAGTAAGGACCAAAGAACGGAAGTTTGGTCAGTTCCTTTTTCAAGATAAAGACGGGACGGTTTAAAAGCACATGGAAAATCGCGGTATCCCACGCAGATTGGTGTTTCGAGGCGATGATGTATGAACCTTCCGGCAGTCGCTCCAAGCCTTTAACCTCATGTTTTATACCACATAATACTCGAACGGCAAAAAGCACACCTGCAGCCCAGACATAGGCGACAAACCCTACATTTCGTGAGGTGCCAAAGAGATAGACAGGATAAAAGAAGACCGCAAGGAAGATAACCCAGAGCGGCATAAACATTGCAAAAACAAGAGACCCTAAAAGCTGCATTATCCTTTTCTCCCTTTATTCATCAAACGTCGCATTTCGCGGATTGATCCTTCTAACCCTAAAAACAAGGCTTCACCCATCAAGAAATGTCCAATATTGAGTTCGACGATTTCTGGAATTGCCGCGATTGCTTCTACTGTCTCATAGTTCAGCCCATGGCCGGCATGGACTTCAAGCCCTAGACTATGTGCATATTTCGTGGCTTCTGTGATGCGCGTAAGTTCTGCTTCGCGTTTCTTTCCGGTTTCATGACAGTAAGCACCAGTGTGGATTTCGACGATATCCGCTCCCACTAATTTAGCAGCATCCATCTGGCGGGAATCTGCCTCGATGAACAAGGAAACACGGGCGCCGGATTCCTTTATATGCTGAATAAAGGAAATAAGGCGGCTTTGGGTTTTTACGACATCCAATCCCCCTTCTGTGGTGACTTCCTCCCGTTTTTCAGGGACTAGGCACACGGCGTGGGGACGGATTTTACCCGCAATTTTCAGCATTTCTTCGGTGGCGGCCATTTCGAAATTAAGCGGCAGCTCGACCTCTTCGCGCAGGCGTTTGATATCCTCATCCCGTATATGCCGGCGATCTTCGCGTAAATGGGCGGTAATGCCGTCAGCACCCGCCTGTTTAGCCAATAATGCTGCCCGGATAGGGTCAGGGTGGAAGCCCCCCCGCGCATTGCGGAGCGTGGCTACATGGTCAATATTTACCCCAAGGCGTAGGCGTTTTATGTGTGTGGACATTGGACAAGCTACCTTTTCATACCTCTGGTTTATAACCAAATACCTCCTAAAACAACAGCTTTTCTTGTAATTTCCTGTGATTCTGCTATGGTACCAACCTATGATAAATACACACAAACCCATTCAGCTTGGCGAAATTACGATTAACGATCCGGTGATCTTAGCGCCAATGTCGGGTGTAACCGACCGTCCTTTCCGCCAACTTGTGAAAAGTTTTGGGGCGGGATTGTTGGTATCGGAAATGATTGCAAGCCGTGCGATGATTATCCAGACGCGCGAATCGCTGATGAAGGCGCAGACTTCGGATATTGAAGATCTGACTTCCGTTCAGCTTGCGGGGAATGAGCCGGATGTGATGGCGGAAGCGGCGAAGCTCAATGAAGATATGGGTGCGAAGATTATCGATATTAATTTCGGCTGTCCGGTGAAGAAGGTCGTCAATGGCTATGCAGGTTCGGCGCTGATGAAAGATCCATGTACGGCTGTGAAAATTATGGAGTCGGTTGCGAAAGCGGTGAAGATTCCGGTGACAGTCAAAATGCGTACCGGTTGGGATTTGGATAATCGGAATGCTCCCGAACTTGCCAAAGCGGCGGAAGATCTGGGTTTAAAGATGGTGACGATCCATGGGCGGACGCGCAATCAAATGTATAACGGTAAGGCGGATTGGCATTTTATCCAGAATGTCAAAGATGCGGTAAAAATCCCCGTTATTGCCAATGGTGATATCAAAACACTCGATGATGCTGTGGCGTGTTTAGAGGCATCCGGTGCCGATGGCATCATGATTGGGCGAGGTGCGTATGGCAAACCGTGGCTGATTCACCAGATGACACACTATCTTAAAACGGGCGAGCGTTTGCCCGATCCTTCGCTTCCTCAGCAACTTGCCACGGTATTAGCGCATTACGACGATATGCTGGAGCATTATGGCGTGGAAGGCGGTGTGCGTATGGCACGAAAGCATATCGGCTGGTACAGTTCGGGGCTGCGTGCATCGTCGGAGTTCCGCCATCGGACGAACCTCATGACCGATCCAAATGCGGTGAAAGATGCGATCTGCACATTCTACGATAGTGTGATGCAGTTCGAAGAAACCAAACCTTTGGCGGCATAAACAATAACTTTTCTAGCCAGTATTAGTCTCCTGTGTTATAACCTAAAAATTATAACAATAAGGAGCTTTCCATGCGTCTATTTTCTTTTGAATCTTCTGGACTTCCAGCAATCGGATTAACGCATGCGGAGGGTTATATTGACTTGACGGTTGCTGCGCCAAGTTTGCCCAAATCGATTGTAGGTCTTATTCGTGGCGGAAAAGAGGTGCGCGCGGAACTCGACAAAGTAGCAAAAAATCCGGCTCCTGCTGCCGTAAAACAAGGCGAACCGAAGAAGTATTTACTTCCCATTCCTAGTCCAGAAAAAATCATCTGCGTTGGGCTCAATTATGCTGCGCATATTGAAGAGACGAAGCGGATGAAATCGGAAAGTCCGTATCCAATTTTATTTACGCGCCTTACCTCTACACTCGTTGCGCATCAAGGTGCGTTGTTAATGCCACATTGCTCGACGAAATTCGATTATGAAGGCGAACTGGTGGCCGTGATTGGGAAGCCAGCTTACAAGGTCAAAGCGGCGCAGGCATTAGATTATGTGGCGGGCTATAGCATATTTAACGATGCGACCGTGCGTGATTTCCAAAGTCGTACCCATCAATGGACATTAGGCAAGAATTTTGATGCAAGCGGTGCTTTTGGTCCGTACTTTGTGAGTGCGGATGCTCTGCCAGAAGCAGGGAAGGGACTTCGTATCCAGACGCGCTTGAATGGCACTACGGTGCAGGATGCAAACACAGCCGATATGATATTCTCACTGCCTGAGCTCATTGAGAATATTAGCGAAGTGATGACACTGAATCCTGGTGATATTATCGTCACAGGTACACCTGCAGGTGTTGGTATGGCACGCACTCCGCCACTGTATATGAAAGCAGGGGATAGTGTGGAAGTGGAGATTGAAGGAATCGGAACGTTGAAAAATACGGTAACCGCATAAAGCGCGTAAGCGTTGGAGTGTGATGGCTCGGTATACGGCTCTCTTAAGACACGCTTTCCCTCCTTTGCATATCATGCAAAGGGGTGAGCGTTTTATTGAGTGGGCGCAGCGTGTACAGCTTGCAAGTGTGTTGACTCCCATTCTTACCTATGCCGCGATTATTTCCGGCATTGCGACTTATCTTGCTATTACGCAAAGCAACAATCCTTTTGGCCCAGATCCCGATTTAGTATTGGGATTGGTGCTTATGGACCTTGTGCTGTTGCTGGTGCTCGGTGTACTCATCTCCCGAAGGGTAATTGGTTTATGGTTGGCATCTAGGCGAGGTTCTACCGGTTCCAGGCTTCAGACGCGGCTGATCCTGCTCTTCTCCCTTGTGTCGGTGGTGCCGACGATTATTGTCGCAGTTTTCTCTACGCTGTTCTTTAATTTTGGTGTGCAGTCCTGGTTTGATCAGCGTGTGAGTACGGCGCTCGAAGGCTCCGTGGCGGTGGCGGAGGCCTATTTGGCTGAGCATGAGAAAGTGCTGAAAGCCGATACCTTTGCGATGGAAAATGACTTGAGACGTTCACTACAGCTTGCGTTCTCGAGTGTTCCGAGTGATCGACGTTTATTTGAAAATATG
This sequence comes from Rickettsiales bacterium, assembly GCA_021156175.1. GTDB lineage: Bacteria > Pseudomonadota > Alphaproteobacteria > Rickettsiales > JAJNBL01 > JAJNBL01. The sequence continues at coordinate 255,474 of JAJNBL010000001.1, read as the reverse complement.
GTGGTAACGCAAGCGACTGTGCGTTCATTGCCAGAAGCCGTCGTGTTTTTCTATAATCCGGAAGCATCTGGGACTCCGCTTAGCCATCGCATTCTTGCGCAAGGGCGGCTTAGTTTTTCTGTAACTTTTGATCTTCCTCAAGAAGAAGTGCTACGAAAAGCGGATACTGGCGAAATTGTGATTTTGACGACGCCAAGTGATGATAGGGTGCGCGCGCTGGCCCATTTTGAAGATGTGCCGAATACCTATTTGTTAGTCGGGAGATTTGTAGACCAGAAGGTCATACAGCATATGGAACGGACGCAAGGAGCGGCAGAAGAATATCATACGCTTAAAGGGAAAATCTCTGACCTTCAGATTAAATTCTCTGTGATTTTTGTGACAGTGGCGTTGTTGTTGCTGTTGGTTGCGGTGTGGGTTGGGTTGGTATTTGCGGGGTTGTTTGTACGGCCTATCCGTCAGATCATCGATGCAACGGAAGAAGTCAAAGGTGGAAATTTTTCGGCGCGTGTGGAAGAGGGACCGCAGAATGATGAGCTTGCGACATTGGGGCGTTCATTTAACCGGATGACCACGCAGTTGGAGCGTCAGCGCGATACGTTGGTGGAAGTGAACCAACAGCTTGATGCGCGGCGGCGTTTTAGCGAAGCGGTATTGGGTGGAGTTTCGGCTGGGATTGTGGCACTTGATGCAAACAAAGCAATTACGCTTTATAACCGCCGTGCATCGGATCTCTTAGGAAAAAATGAGCATGTATTGCTCGGTGGGAATTTCAGTAGTTCGATTCCGGAAATGGTGGCACTTCTGAAAGAATCGGAGATCAGTGCCTCAGGTTTTGCGCAAAAGGAAATTGTGCTGAATCGGAACCGTAACCTCTTGACGCTGCTTGTGCGGATTACCGTTGAACGTGCTGAGAGTGGCGACATTGAAGGTTATGTTGTCACGTTTGATGATATTTCGGAACTCGTTGTCGCACAGCGTCATGCCGCGTGGGCGGGCGTTGCACGGCGTATTGCACATGAGATTAAAAATCCATTGACCCCTATTCAATTGGCTGCAGAGCGGCTTCGGAAAAAATATGCGGGAGAGATTGCATCTGATCCACAAACATTCCTCCGTTACCTTGATACGATTACCCGTCATGTGAGTACAATCGGGACCATGGTGGAAGAATTTTCTCGTTATGCAAGGATGCCAGCGCCGGTATTTGAGCCAACGAATGTGAATGAATTGTTCGGTAATGCGATCTTCTCGCAATGTTGCACGAATGAGTTTGTGTCGTATAACCTTACGCTTCCTCAGAATCCGGTGATATTTTCGTGTGATCCTGGTCAAATCACACAGGCAATTATCAATTTATGCAAAAATGCGGTCGAGGCATTGACTTCTGCTGCAATAGCGCAGCCGCTTATTCACGTTGCGCTCGAGGATGAGGTCTCGCATGTGGTCATTCGGATTACCGATAACGGCCCAGGGTTCCCTGAGGAACATATGGATCGTCTGACGGAACCATATGTGACTACCCATGCAAAAGGAACGGGACTTGGACTTGCGATCGTAAAAAAAATCATTGAAGATCATAATGGTAAGCTCGAACTTTCCAATCTTTCAAGCGGTGGTGCGTTGGTTGTCATCAGGTTTCAAAGAAGTTAACTTATTCTGCCCTGCGTTATTTTCCTGTGGAAAACTATAATCTGCCAGTTGATTGACGCATACGATGGTGTATAAGAGATATGTTGCAGGAATAGCACATATGTTGTTCGTATGCATCGTAACGCTACGTATTCCGGGAGTGCCTCTTGCTAGACGTATTGATCGTGGATGATGAAGAAGATATCCGCCAGCTTGCCAGTGATATATTGGAAGATGAAGGATATGTACCTCGTACCGCTTCTAATAGTACTGAAGTATTTACTATTGTTGGAGAACGTCCTCCTGCGGCGGTGATTCTTGATATCTGGCTCCAGGGAAGCGAACTTGATGGGCTTGGTATCTTGGAGGTACTGAAAGCCAAATATCCTGCACTTCCTGTTATTATCATCAGCGGACATGGCAATATCGAAACCGCAGTACATTCCATTCGCTTAGGTGCATACGACTATTTAGAGAAGCCTTTTAAAGAAGATAAGCTTTTGCTGGTGCTGAAGCGTGCCATTGAAAATGCACGTTTAAAACGCGAAAATGATGAATTAAAACGTGATAAATTTGAAACATCGGGGCTCATTGGGCGTTCTGCAGCTGTTACACAGTTAAAAGCGGCGATAGAACGCGTAGGTCCAACCGAGAGCCGTGTGATGATTACCGGTGCATCGGGAGTTGGAAAAGAAGTAGTTGCGCGGCAAATCCATCTGCATTCCAAGCGTAAACAGCATCCGCTTGTGGTATTGAATGCCGCGAGTGTGGCTTCACATGAAATGGAAATCGAGTTATTCGGCACCGAATCGCCTCTTGGGCTTGCGGATAAGCCACGAAAAGTTGGGCTACTTGAATATGCCCATGGCGGAACCTTATATATTGATGAAGTGGTGGATATGCCGCCACCGGTGCAGGCGCGCTTGCTTCGGCTATTGCAGGAGCAGAGTTACATCAGAGTAGGCGGGCAGCGCAAAATCTCTATCGATGTACGGGTGATGGCCTCTACCAGCCGTGATGTGGAGCAAGCGATTGCTGCGCGGAAGTTCCGGGAAGATTTATATTATCGCCTGAATGTGGTGCCATTGCGTGTGCCGAGCCTATGCGAACGGCGGGAAGATATTCCTGCGTTGGTAGAGTATTTTGTCCGCTTCCTTACCCGCGTCACGGGATTGCCGGAGCGTGTATTCGGTGAGGATGTGGTGGCGACGATGCAGGCCTATGATTGGCCAGGCAATGTCAGTCAATTGCGGAACGTGATCGAATGGTTGCTGATCATGGCGCCGGGAGAGAAAGATCAACCGATTAAAGCAAGTATGCTGCCGCCAGAAATTACGTCAATTGCACCTTCTTCTGTGCGATCCGGTATTAATGCGGATATTATGTCTATGCCGCTTCGGGAAGCACGGGAATTGTTCGAAAAACAGTATCTTATGGCACAGATCAACAGGTTCGGTGGAAATATTTCAAAAACCTCCACCTTTATCGGGATGGAACGTTCGGCATTGCATCGGAAACTCAAAATGTTACAAGTCAATACAAGCGAAGCATTGGTTGAGGCGTAATTACATTTTACTATGCTGACTATAAAACCTGATTCTCTTATAATCCCCCTATCATAATAAGGAACACCATGCGTATTATTATCTGTGGAGCAGGCCAAGTAGGGACCAGTATTGCTAGACAGCTGGCAAAAGAGAGTCACGATGTCACGATTATTGACCATTCCGGTGATTCGATCCGCCGTATCAGTGATTCATTGGACGTGAACACCTATATAGGGTTTGCTTCGCATCCTAGTGTTTTGGAAGAGGCTGGAGCATCGCATGCGGATATGCTTATTGCGGTAACGGGGACGGATGAAGTCAATATGGTCACCTGTCAGGTGGCAAAATCCTTGTTTAATGTGCCAAAGAAAATCGCACGGGTGCGTAACCAAAATTATCTCGAAGAGCAGTGGAAGGATCTTTACCGTCAAGATCATCTTCCAATTGACGTGATTATTTCGCCAGAACTTGAAGTCGCAAGAGCCGTCAATCAACGCCTGCATGTGCCGGGTGCGATTGAAACGATTCCATTTATTAATGGCAAACTCAAAGTCCTTGCAGTACGCTGCTCGATGGATTGTCCATTGATTGATCGTCCGTTGTATCGCTTAAATGAACGTCTGCATAATTCTTTGATCTCGATTGTGGGGATACTGCGTGGCGAGCATTTATTGATTCCAGGTGAAAATGAGCGCTTAATGCCTGGGGATGAAGTATTCTTCATTACCCCGTCGGAGAACGTGCCACATGCGATGGAATTGTTTGGTTTTGAAGGACGTGAGGCGCGCCGGCTTATTATTATCGGGGGAGGGAATATTGGACTCTATCTCGCCCAGGAACTGGAAGCCGCACACGAGGATACGCGAATCAAGATTATTGAGCTCGATAGAGAGCGTGCGGAATTTATCGCAGGGAAGTTAGAGCGAACCACCGTTATCAATGGCAGTGCGCTTGAGCATGAAATCCTACAGGAAGCGAATGTCTGGGGAGCGGAGACGGTGATTGCCGTATCGAATAACGACCAGGTAAATATCCTTGCCTCGCTGTTGGCAAAACGCTTTGGAGCAAAGCGAGCATTGACTCTGGTGAAGAGTGATTCCTATACACCGCTTATGTCATCGCTAGGGATTGATGTGGATGTGAATCCGCGGGAAATTACCGTATCGAGTATCTTGCAGCACATACGTTGCGAAGGGAATATCAAGGCGGTACATACGATTTGTAACGGTGCGGCGGAAATAATTGAAGCAAAGGCGGATGCGTCTTCTCCGATTATCGGTAAAATGCTTAAAAGCCTTGAACTGCCTTCGCAGGTAATGGTAGGTATGATCGTTCGAGATAAAACGATGGTGATTCCGACGGAAAACACCATTATTCATGCAGGCGACTGTCTTATTATGCTTTGTATGGCGGCAGCTGTGAAGACGGTTGAGGATGTGTTCTCGGTGAAATTCGAATACTTTTAAGATAGATTCATGGTGAGACTAGAAAAATAGGTGTAAAGTTTATGTCACGTATTAGTTATGTTAATGGCGCGTTTGTTCCTCATACAGAGGCGGTTGTGCATATTGAAGACCGTGGCTATCAATTTGCCGATGGGATTTATGAAGTGATGGCGGTGCATCACGGTGTGATGATTGATGAAGAACCGCATTATAATCGCTTGATTCGCTCGCTTAAAGGACTGCAAATTACGCTTCCTTTGCCGATTATTTCGTTCAAAATGATTATTCATGAATTGCTACGCCGCAACCGTTGCAAAAATGGTTCAATTTATATTCAAGTTTCGCGTGGTGTTGCGAAGCGGAACCATGAGTTCCCTAAAGGTGTGAGGCCGAGCCTGGTGGTTGTGATTAATCCAGGGCCAGCAAGGGCTAGCATGAATGCAAGCGGTGTGGGTACAGCGATTTCATGCCCTGATATTCGTTGGGCACGGCGGGATATTAAATCCATTTCGTTATTGCCAAATATTTTGGCAAAACAAAAAGCAGTGGAAGCGGGATGTACGGAAGCGTTCCTGGTGGATGAAAAAGGGATTATCAGCGAGGGCAGCGCGACGAATGCGTATATGGTCGATGCGAAAGGCACGATCATCACCCATCCTGCGGATGAGCGCATATTGGGTGGGATCACCCGCGATAGCGTGCTGAAGGTTGCGCGCCAGGGAAAGATGAAAGTGCTTGAGCGTCCGTTTACTCTCAAGGAAGCGCTGGCTGCGAAAGAATTATTTATCACGAGTACGACCAAAGGCGTAATGCCGATTGTAAATCTCGATAAAACAACGATTGGTACAGGCAAATGTGGCGAAGTCACCTCGCAGCTCCGTTTGCTTTATGATGTATATGTGACTGAAAGATTGGAAGCGATTGCATGACCCTGACCACACCTAAAGCTATTTTATTTGATTGGGATAATACGTTGGCTGATACCTGGCCAATTATCCACCGTTCACTCCATAAGACATTCACGGATATGGGCCATACGCCTTGGACGATTGAAGAAGTGAAAGAGAAAGTGCATCGTTCGATGCGCGATTCTTTCCCAGAAATTTTTGGCGATGATTGGGAAAAAGCCTCAAGCATTTATCAGACATTTTTCACCGAGAATCATTTGAAAGATCTTGAAGTATTGGAAGGTGCTGTGGATGTGCTTACGCACTTGCGTGCGAAGGACGTTTACATGGCGGTGGTGAGTAATAAAACTGGCCATAATTTGCGTAAAGAAGTCACGCATATTGGTTGGGATCGTTTCTTTGATAAAGTGGTTGGTGCGAAGGATGCAAGGGAAGATAAGCCTTCATCCGCGCCGGTATTGCTAGCGTTAGAAGGGAGCGGGATTGCGCTTGGGCCGGATGTGTGGCTCATAGGTGATTCGCTTACGGATTTGGAATGTGCTTATAATTCGGGGATTACCCCAATTTTCTATGGGGATGCGGATTTGTCGGAAGAACGTTTTCGCCCCTTCCCACCGAAACGCCATTTGCGGAATCATGATGAGCTTTTGGCATTTTTCGAATCAGTAGGTTTAAAGGAACGGCAGCGCGCATAATCTATGGATACATCCTGGAATACTGAAGACCATTATGGCGAACGCGCCTATATCCTCCACCCTTATTTGAAGACAGAGCGTCACTCCGAAAGAAGCAAACAACGTTCACTCGATAACAAGCTTGAAGAAGCGCGCGGTTTGGCGGAAGCAATTCGGCTGGATGTGCAGGGAGTTGAAGGCGTTGCCCTCGCTTCGATTCGTCCTTCGACCTATATCGGGAAGGGGAAGATCGATGAGCTTGCCATAACACTTAAAGCCAATAATATTCAGGTGGTTATTGTCGACACGCAGCTCTCACCTGCGCAACATCGGAATTTAGAGAAAGATTTGGGCTGTAAGGTGATTGACCGAACAGCGCTGATTTTGGAAATTTTTGGTGATCGTGCGCGGACGAAAGAAGGAAAGCTGCAAGTCGAGCTTGCAGCGCAGCAATACCAAAAATCGCGTCTTGTGCGCTCATGGACCCACTTGGAACGTCAACGTGGTGGTGCGGGCTTCATGGGAGGTCCGGGGGAAACGCAGATCGAAACCGACCGTCGGGGGATTGATGACCGCATCGCGCAGATTAAACGGCAGTTAGAGACGGTAATGCGTACCCGCGAATTGCATCGCAAAACCCGGCGCGACACGCCCTATCCGATTATTGCGCTGGTGGGTTATACCAACGCCGGGAAATCGACATTGTTCAATAGGCTCACCGGGGCAGAAGTGTTGGCGAAAGATTTGCTCTTTGCAACCCTTGATCCCACGATGCGGCATATGGAACTTCCCTCAGGTCGGAAAGTGATATTGTCCGACACAGTAGGATTCATTTCCGAGCTCCCAACGGAGCTTGTGGCGGCGTTCCGTGCGACGCTCGAGGAAGTGCGCGAGGCGACGATTCTCTTGCATGTGCGCGACATGGCGCATGAGGATACGCATGCGCAAAAAGCCGATGTATACGATGTAATCAAGAGTTTGGGCTTGGAAGAAAAATGGTCCAATCATACGATCGAGGTCTATAATAAAATCGATTTGCTCGAAGGAACGGATCGCACCGATGTGTGGAATGAGGCCTCAGCGAATGACAATTGCGCTGCGATTTCCGCGCATGATGGTATGGGTTGCGATTATCTCTTAAAGCTCCTGGATAAGAAGCTTGGGCAACATGCGGAAGTGGTTACTATTGCGCTTAAGCCGGAAGATGGAAAAAATCTCGCCTGGCTTTATGAGCATGGACATGTGATTTCTCGGGAAGATACCGAAACGGCGATTAACTTAGAAGTCCGGCTTGATCCAAAATCGCTTGCGCAGTGGGAAAAACGGGGGGAGTGATCTAATTAAGTTTACCAAAGACTTCCTTTATGCCCGTCGCTGTTTTTTCTAGAAAACTTTCTAGCTTTCTATTAGTCCTGGAGGGTACACAATAATTTGCTTCTAGACTAAGATTAAGAAGATAGAGAATCTCGTAAAACTCTCTAAGCGTCTCTTGGATAGGAAATATATGTGGATAGGTGATCTCTTTTCTGTCTTCGTCCCAAGCACAATGGGTAAGTGCTTTTCTACGATAGTCTGTTATCGTGTTGTGTAGTTGAGTCCCATCTTTAAAAGTGCTGAAATTGTTTGCTTTTCTCAAATTTTCTGGTGCATATATTCTCTTGCTAAAGTCATCTTGTGAGAGGTTAGTAAAAGAGCTTATATTGGAGCATTCAAAAAGTTTCTTCCAATGAGCATCTTCCCCATCGCTACCAAGAATTTTACACCATGCTAGTACGGCACTATCTGCTAGAGATCTTTTAATTAATTTCACAGCTTCTCCTCGAGCTTCTGAATGATTGTTATCCTCCATTTCCTCAAGCGCAAGAAAAGCATGGGCGAACGCTATACCATCTACAGCAATTTGTATTTGTTCCTTAGTTAGCGTGATAAGTTCATTTCTTTCCATCTCTACCCTCCAGCAACCGCCGCCACGCCTCTTCATCCAGCACCGTCACGCCGAGCTCCCGAGCTTTGGTAAGCTTTGATCCCGCTTCTTCGCCTGCGATGACGTAATCGGTTTTGGGCGAAACACTGCCGGTGACTTTTGCGCCTAAGCTCTCCGCTTTGGCCTTTGCTTCCTGGCGGGTCATCGAGTGCAGTGTGCCGGTGAGGACAATCGTTTTCCCCATCAAAGGTGAATCGCTCACGCGCACGGTTTGTTCGTGTGTCAATGTGAGGACCTTGTGCAGCGCATCGAGGATATCACGGTTATGCTGTTCTTTAAAAAATGCGATCAGCGAATCCGCGACCGTTTGGCCGATGCCATCAATCGTAAGTAAATCCTGATAGGCTTCGGAGGTGTTATCGTGCGCTGCACGCATTGCATGAACCCAGGCCTCGTAGCTCCCGTAATGCGATGCGAGAAGTTTTGCCGTCACCTGGCCAACATGGCGAATGCCGAGTGCAAAGATAAACCGTGTGAGTGAAATCGTGCGGCGTTCCTGGATGGCGGCGAATAAATTCTCTGCGGATTTTGGCCCCCATCCATGTTGATTACGTAAAGGTGCGAAACTGTGTTTATCGCGCTCTTCTAAAGTAAAAATATCGACCGGAGTGCGGATGTCTCCCTTCTCATGAAAATAGGAAATTTGCTTATCGCCCAGCCCTTCAATATCAAATGCATGACGTGAGACGAAATGTTTCAGGCGCTCCACTGCTTGGGCTTCGCAGATAAGTCCACCGGTGCAGCGTCGTGCGGCTTCTTCTTCCTCGCGTACCGCGATGCTTCCGCAGATGGGGCAATGGTCGGGATAGTGGAAGGGTTTGCTGGAGGTAGGGCGTTTCGTGGGAACGACGGCGACTACTTGGGGGATTACATCGCCTGCGCGTTGAATCACGACGGTATCGCCTTCGCGGACATCTTTACGCGCGATTTCATCTTCGTTATGGAGCGTAGCGCGAGAGACTTCAACACCTCCGACTTTGACCGGAGTTAGATGTGCTACCGGTGTCAGTACGCCAGTACGGCCCACTTGGATAACAATTTTCTCAAGCAAAGTGGTCACTTGTTCAGCTTGGAACTTATGCGCAATTGCCCAACGCGGTGAACGCGCGACACTGCCTAGGCGCTCCTGCCAATCGAAGCGGTTCACTTTATACACAATGCCGTCGATCTCATAAATGAGCTTTGGGCGGCGCGTTTCCAAAGCGTGATAATTCGCCATCACGGCCTCAAGTGAGGAGGCAATGTGGGTTTCGGGGTTAATCGAGAAGCCGAAATTACCAAGCGCTTCAAGTAAGCTGGATTGGCTGTTGGCAATCAGTGCGCTTACCTCCCCGATTCCATACGCGAAATAGCGCAAATGGCGGCTATGGGTGATACGGCTATCGAGTTGGCGGAGCGACCCGGAGGCGGCATTGCGTGGATTCGCAAAGAGTGGTTCGCCTGTCTGTTCGCGAGTGTAATTAAGCGCCGCAAAGGCCTCGCGCGACATATACACTTCCCCGCGGATCTCAAGCACTTCGGGAGCACCCGCAATATGCAATGGGAGCGCTTCAAGGGTACGGATATTTTGGGTAATATCTTCGCCGGTAAATCCATCGCCACGCGTGACTCCGCGGACATAGCGGCCATGCTCATAGCGCGCGGAAAAAGAAACCCCGTCAATTTTTGGTTCACAAATCAGTTCGATTTCGTGATTGTCGAGCAAACCTAGAAAGCGGCGGACGCGGCCGAGGAATTCCTCGACATCCTCTTCCGTAAACGCATTGGCGAGTGAGAGCATAGGAACGGAATGCGGTACTTTCGCGAATCCTTCGACCGGTGCAGCGCCTACGCGGGCGGAGGGGCTATCTTCGCGGATTAACTGTGGAAAACGTTGTTCGATGGCCTCATTCCGGTGGCGAAGTGCGTCATAAGCAGTGTCGGAAATTTCCGGCTCGCTTTTGTGGTAATAGAGTGTGTCGTGCTTCGCAATTTCTTTTGCCAGACGGGCAAGTTCTTCTGCGGCTTGTGTGTGCGTCAAACTTTCGACAGGAAGATGTTCGGTGTTGTTATAAGTAAAAAGATCCGCCATAAGCTCGCGCATTTTAAGATACCACAAGTGATATGGAATCATAGCAGAATGGCAGGGTAGGGCAAGGAGGAGAAGGTTTTACGCTCCATCTTTCACGTGCTGGGGTTTGCTGTCCTGGGTAAGCGTAATGCGCGTCATCGCTTCGCCATAAGCCGATGTGGCATGGGTGTGGTAGAGAGAGGGTTCATTCTGTTGAGAAATGGTGGTGATGGCATGTGCGCTCGGTCGCTCTGTACCCATCGTTTCCAGTAAATGACTGAAGGCCACGGCCGCGCTTCCCGGAATAGCTTCTTCTCCTTCGGGAGATGCAAAAGAAGTTTCCTGATCGTCCAAGATATCCAAAGTATCTTTTGATAGACCGGAGGAGGATTTACTATTAGGAGCGCCAATGAGAGGGCGTATGAAGCCGTACTCCGTCATGGGAGCTACTTCCTTATTGCCTCCGGTAATGAGTTGGGTAATAAAAGCGGCAGAAGCACGTTGGGTGGCGCGCTGGTAATCCATTTCCTTGGCGTTCTGTTTGGGGCGCTTGGCATCGTTTTGTTCGGGAGTGGATGCTACAGGCGGTGGGACAACACTCGCAGCTATACGGCCCACAGCCGGCTCATGAGTGGCGATACTCGTCACATTGAGCGTAGGCGGTGCGGTTTGCACGTAAGGTGCTGTGATGGTTGGATACATAAACTCCCTTCCTTAAGTTAATTATATTACAATATTAACTATTTGTCAATCAGTAATATTCAAATAACATGCTGTTATATAATGATATATATGATTATAGAAAGAGAGGATATGGTGTATGATTGACATTTTAATAAAATATTATATTATCTGGTAAGTTAAATTTATGAGTGTGTCAAATCAAGGGAATAGCTATGAGTAAGTATTCTGATCATCAATTTTTATCACGGGAAGAGCAAAAAGCTATGGATTTGGCAATGGCTCGTTCGTTAGCGGATCAGGAAGAAGATGAGGCACTTAAGGCTGCATTGAACTTATCATTACAAGAGCAAGGGAAACAAGAAAAGAGTGATCGGAAAGTTGCATCACAAAGTGGCCGTAATTTACGTTTCCTTGCAGAGAAGGTTTGTGAATACAAGACTGCCTTCGATAAGCGACACGATTGGGACAATGTTGTTGCTCAGAAGGAGAATTTTTTTAAGTGGTTATATTCTCTTCCGGAAGCGAAGACTTTAGATGTCGTAGCTTCAAACTACATCACGCAATGGTTTTCTCAGAAGCGAGAGGAAGGTTGTACTGAATTCCTCATTAATATTGGCAGTAATGGTTCGGAAGAGCAATGTCATCCAACATTTACTCGGAACCGTGATAAAGTCGCGATACTCAATATCGATCCAAATTTTAAACAGGATGCATTTATCCAGTCACCATCGAGTAATGTGGTAAAAGTGCCATTTTCTTTTAATCAGGAAAACTTTTCACAGGGGTATTGCGCTATTGTATATGGGATGTTTAATATGCGTAATGAAGGACAAGTTACTCTTATTAATTGTATGAGTGCCATCTCTTACCAGAGTGTAACGGATCTTGCTGGTCATGCGTATAGGCAATTCCCGGAAGGAAAATTCACTTATATTCAGGCCTACCATGATTTCCAGCCTGCCGCGATTCTTAACCAAGCGTTTTTTGAAGCTACGCCGGAAGAACAACTGAATATCAAAAAAGCATGGGACAAATCACCTACTTATGAAAAAACACAAGAAGAGCTTGATGCTATTGTCGAAGCCAATAAGCTTGGAAGATTCGGAACATTCTATTCGCAGTTAAAGGATATTCCTTCTAATGCAGTATTTCCTGAAAAGCGTCAGGAACGCCAGCCGGAGCAGTGGAGTAGTATGGTTGCTTCAAAACCTGCATCTTCCTCGAAAGACGCTAGTCCGCACCGATAAGGGTGAGGGCTTTGACAATACAGCTAAGGTGCCGTATAAACAGCTAAAAATAGCTGGATTACCCCATGCCTTACGAATCCCTACGCGATTTTATTGAAACACTCGAAGCTTCTGGTGAACTGATACGGGTGAAAGAGCCTGTCTCGACCGTTCTTGAGATGACCGAAATCCAGACCCGTCTCTTGGCCGAGAACGGTCCTGCGGTGCTGTTTGAGCAGGTTATCACGGAGCATGGGCCTAATCCTATGCCGGTGCTGGTGAACCTCTTTGGGACGGTCGAGCGGGTGGCGAAGGGTATGGATACTGTGCCGGGTAAGCTCCGCGAAGTAGGGGAGATGCTGGCTTTCTTTAAACAGCCGGAACCACCGGGGGGCTGGAAGGAAGCTGCGGCACTCTGGCCTTTGGTCAAGAAAGCCTTGGCGATGAAGCCCAAAACGGTTTCCAAGGCGCCATGCCAGGAGGTTGTGCTCAAAGGCGAGGATATTGATCTCTCCAAACTTCCGATTCAAACGTGCTGGCCGGATGAGCCGGCACCCCTGATTACCTGGCCGTTGGTGGTCACTAAAGGTCCGTCGGATAAGAAAGAAGACGGATTTAACCTAGGCATTTACCGGATGCAGGTGACAGGCAAAAATACGACCCTGATGCGGTGGTTGAAGCATCGCGGAGGAGCGCAGCACCATCAACGTTGGGCAGAGCAATACCGTGAACCGCTTCCTGCGGCAGCAGTGATTGGGGCTGATCCGGGGACCATCTTGGCAGCGGTGACGCCGGTGCCTGATACACTTTCTGAATACCAGTTTGCTGGATTACTCCGGGGCAAGAGTGTGGAGTTGGTCGATTGCGTGACGGTGCCGTTAAAAGTTCCTGCGCAAGCGGAGATCGTGATCGAAGGCCATGTGAGCCTTTCCGATTATGGTGATGAAGGGCCTTATGGAGACCATACGGGCTATTATAATTCCGTTGAGCCGTTTCCGGTCTTTACTGTTTCTGCGATTACGATGCGGAAAAAACCGATCTATTTGAGCACCTTTACCGGCAGGCCGCCGGATGAGCCTTCGGTGCTGGGTGTGGCGCTCAACGATGTATTCGTTCCCCTCCTGATCCAACAATTCCCCGAGATTGTCGATTTTTGGCTCCCGCCGGAAGGGTGTTCGTACCGTGTGGCGGTAGTATCCATCAAGAAGGCCTATCCCGGCCATGCCAAGCGCGTGATGATGGGGGTGTGGTCGTTTTTGCGCCAGTTTATGTATACGAAATTCGTGATCGTGGTGGATGATGACATTAATGTCCTCGATTGGAATGACGTGATCTGGGCGATTTCGACCCGTGTGGATCCTGCTCGGGATACGACGATCATTGAGAATACGCCGATTGATTACCTCGATTTTGCTTCGCCGGAATCAGGTCTGGGCAGCAAAATGGGGATCGATGCCACGAACAAATGGCCACCGGAAACCAAGCGCGAATGGGGCGAGAAGATTTATATGAAGCAAGAGGTGGTGGAGAAGGTAAGTGAGATGTGGGAGAAATATGGGCTTCCTGGATCCGGAAAGCCGATTTGGAAATAAAAAAACCGGAGAAAAATCTCCGGTTTTTAACAATTTTCTTTAGATACAATGCATTAGATTGCATCCCACGGAATCGGCTTGCCAGCATCGTCCATGACGAGGTCGCCACCTTCAAATTGCGCTGCAATGTACTTGCCGTGTCCAATTTGTGTGCCGATGTACAATACAGGCTTTACAGTCTTGCTGTTAACGGATTTGATTTTACCAGCAGCACCGCGGTTTTTCGGGTTATTTTTTGTTGCCATGATGGACCCCTATATACGTCGTTATGATATGAATAGCTGTGCCCAACAATAGGGGCAGGGGGGCATTTTTGCCCTAAAAGGGACTTAAAGTCAAGTATTTCCTATCGCTTGATTACCACTTCTTAAAAATAAAAAAGGCAGCAGCAATGATAAAGGCAAAGCCGACCATATGGTTCCAGCGCAAGGGCTCACCTAAATACGCCCAAGAAAAGACGATAAATACCACTAAGGTAATGATTTCCTGGAGAGTTTTGAGCTGGGCGGCGGAGAAATACCCATATCCAATCCGGTTGGCTGGGACCTGGAAGCAATATTCAAATAGCGCAATTCCCCAGCTGATGAGAATCACAGTATAAAGCGGAGCTGCCTTGAATTTTAAATGCCCATACCAGGCAAAAGTCATAAAAATGTTGGAAATCAGGAGAAATCCAATGGTGGTAAAGGGTATTCCCATAGCGTAAGGTTCCTAAGGTTAAGGGCGGATGTGGCCCTCAAAATAAAGAGAATTTGAGCAAGGTGCAAGGGAGTTAGAAAGCCTATTTTATGAAGATGGTATCGGTTATTTATATGCCGTATACTATCTATTACTATCTATCAGAGAGTGAGGTATGTATGTCAGATAACCCCAAAAAACCCCGTATTAAACGCGAAGATCTCCCCAAAGAGGTTTATCATGTCTGCTGGAACAAGGGAACGGAAGCACCGTTTTCAGGGGAATATTGTTACCATAAAGAGGTGGGGCGGTATGTATGCGTCTGCTGTGGGAAGATACTATTCACGTCCAATGAGAAATACGATTCCGGCAGTGGTTGGCCGAGCTTCTGGCAAGAGGCCATTCCGGAGGCGATTAACCGTGTGACGGATTCCTCCCATGGGATGGAAAGAACGGAAGTCACCTGTTCGGGTTGTGGTTCGCATTTGGGGCATGTATTTCCGGATGGGCCTCCGCCGACGGGTGAGCGGTATTGTATTAATTCGCTCGCGTTACATTTTGAGCCAGCAGAGGTGGATAAATGATTACAGTACTGTTTCTTTGCACAGGTAATTCCTGCCGAAGCATTATGGCGGAAGGACTCCTTTCGCATTATGGGGAAGGGCGGTTTAAAGCCATCAGCGGGGGGAGTGTGCCGGCGGGATATGTGCATCCGATGAGTTTGGAAACACTTACCGTACATGGTATAAAAACAAGCGGTTATTTCAGCAAATCCTGGGATATATGGCACGATGGCGAAGGGAATATCACCTTTCCTATCGATATTGTGATTACCGTATGTGATGCTGCAGCTGGAGAGGCCTGCCCTTTATTTCCAGGAAAGCCGATCAAAGTCCATTGGGGTGTCCCGGATCCTGCGAAATTTGAGGGGGATGAATTTCAAATCCGAGAAGAGTTTGAGAGAGTCTGCACGATCTTGGAGCGTCGCGTGCAAGCACTGGTGGCACTTTCCTTGGAAACAATGAAACGTGAGCAATGGCAGTCGGCGATACAGAAAATTGGAACGATGCTTTAGGCAGTTTTATTCTCGACAAAGTTTTCCATGTGTTCTTTCAAAAATGCTTCAATCTCCAGCAAATCCTTCCATACAATTCGTTTTTGCCCGGGCGAGCGTAATAAGTACGATGGGTGGAAGATGGCTGTTGTTTTGATCGGTTCATCGAGATAGATATTTGTGTAGTCGTAATATTTCCCCCGAACCTGCGAAATGCCAGTTTTGCTATTAAGCACCGAAGTAATAGCGGTTGCACCAACGAGGATAATCAGTTTCGGTTTAATCAGTGCAATGTGTTTTTCAACAAACGGTTTGCACATCGCGATTTCTTCCGGAGTTGGACGACGGTTGCCCGGTGGGCGCCAGAAGAGGGTGTTGGTGATATAGAAATTTTCTTTGCGTAGTAAGCCTATGTGCTTAAGCATTTCATCCAGTAATTGGCCGCTCGCGCCACAGAAAGGGATACCTTCTAAATCTTCATTCGCGCCTGGTGCTTCGCCAATCAGCATCACCGAAGCGGTCGCCACGCCATCGGAAAATACCGTATTATTCGCACTTTTCTTGATGGTGCAGCCATCAAAGGCTTCGACCGCTTTGCGTAAGTCTTCAAGCGTCTTTGCTTTATCCGACGCTTCGCGCGCACTGGCAATCGCGGCAACAGGATTAGTCACAACAGGTGCTGAGGCTTCCACTGCCGGCACGAATGAAGAAACCATTGGCTTTTTAGGTGTAACAGGAGCCGGAGGTATATCATTTGCTATTTCACGCGACGCTATGGGGGGTGCGGCACGAGTTTCAGGTTCTTGCTTTGCAGATAAGATGGGAGGAGTTTTAGTTTTCGAGGCAAGTTGATTCTGCGGCGTGTCCTCTAAAGTGACATCCACGCCCATTTCGTCAAACCAAGTAAGTGTCTCAGCGATGTTTAGCATTATTTTTATATAACCCAATCGGAAGGATTAGGGTAGGGATTTTTGTGATTGCTCGCGATATTCACTCGGAGCGTAGAGAGTTTTTTCTTTAAAGACACGGTTAAATGAGGCAAGGCTGTTGAATCCTACGTCAAACGCAATACCGGTAATCGGACTTTCGCTTAAGGAAAGTCGGTGTTTAGCATCGCGAATGCGATAGTCATTAATCAAATCTGTAATGCTTACATTGAAATGGCGATTCACCAGCTGTGAGATTTGCGCTTCCGTAAGTCCTAATGCTTCAGAAAGGCGCAAACGGTTGCATTGCGGTTCGCGATAAATATGTTCGTCTTCAAGTAAAGTCTTGAGTTTCAGTGCCAACGATTTTTCGCGTAAAGAGGGGATGAGGGGTTTGATGGGTTTGACGGCAAATGCTTTGGTAAATACGCGGAATATTGACGAGATGATAAGATACACAAAGGTAATTTGAAGCATGGCTTGTGAAAATACATAGCCGCTTTGTGAAATGATACCGGCAACTCTTAAAAGGGTGAGTCCCAGAATGCAGATATTGACCATAATGATAGCGATCACCAGCCAATATTTTGCTGATTTCTGGGTTCCGCCGATCACCCCTTGTCCTGCTTGAATGTAGCGGCTCATCGTGACAGTTAAAAGAATGAAGATGAAGCCGTATATTCCAATCTGGTAAAGCAGCAGTACCGCATCAGAAGGGAGGCAAATATCCTCTGCGAAACAGACTTCTTTAAAGCTGTCTGCGGCATAAATAAAAGGGGTTCCGCCTACTAACGGAGCTCCAAGAACCAAGAAATGTCCCCGAGCTGGAGGGTGGCCTAAGACGCACTGTAAAATCAGGAGATAGCTTAATGCGGGCGCTATGCCTGCAAAGATATGGAGCGTGAGATAGCTGGTATCATTTGTCGCAATGCCGCTTAAGGGGAGCAGAAGCGGCAGCATAAAATTTGCACCAAGTGCTAAGAAATAGCAAACGGGCAGGATATTCCAGGACATGTGATGTTGGGGTAGTAGAAGGTATATCGCAACAAACAGGCAGGGGATCAAAGCTGCCAGCTGTAAGGCTTGAGAAAGAGTCAATAGGCTATGATCCATAGGGTTTTGAATCCATCCATTTTGTGGATCGTATGGCGCTATGGTACGCTTTAAACGTAAAGAAAAAGCGTACGAGTTTAACACCCATACGCTTTTGAATTCTTTATAACCAAAGAGATCTAGGCAGCCTTTTTGCCCAATGCTTTTTTGATTTTACGCTTCAATACGCGTGCTTCTGTCGTCAGCTCAGAGCATGCGGTTGAGAGCAAATAGGGATCCAATCCACCGTTTTTATCAATCGAGCGCAGCGTATGGACGGTAATGCGCAATTGAAGGGTTGATTTCAGCGCCTCGCTTGCCAACGAAACCTTCTGAAGGTTTGGGAGGAAACGCTTACGTGCTTTGCGGTTGGAGTGGGAAATTTTGTTTCCTGTTTGAACATCCGTTCCGGTAATGGTACAACGCCGTGCCATGATACTGTATTCCTTACATAAACTATATCGTCAGTCCAGCTTTGGCTGGAAGGTGACATCACAAAAAGAGGAGAAGTTAATACCCCTTTTTTATCAGAGGGTCAAGTACTTTGTTAGACGTATATGGACGTCACTGGACTTCCACCCCAACAGCCTCAGAAATAGAAGCAAAACCATCCCGTTCCAGCCGCTCAGCTAGGCCGGAAGTGATCTTATTTACAACCGAAAACCCTTTATAGATCAACATACTATAAATCTGGATAAGGGAGGCTCCGGCCTTGATTTTTGTATAGGCCTCTTCCGCAGATCCAATCCCTCCAACGCCTATAAGCGGGACTTTGCCTTTGGTCAGGCGGTAGATCGTGCGTAAAAGTTCGGTCGATGGCACAAAGAGTGGGTGACCGCTTAGGCCTCCCGTTTCGGTTTTATAAGGACTTTGCAGCGTATCAGGGCGGGCAATGGTCGTATTGCTAACAATGAGTGCGTCTATGGGGTAAGAAAGCACGGATTCCACGACATCTTCTGCTTGAATAAGACTTAAATCCGGTGCGATTTTAAGGAATAATGGCACCGTTTTTCCTGTGTTCGCTACAAGAAGCTTCCTCTTATCCATTAGTGCAGAAAGAAGTTGGTTTAGTGCCTCTTTCCCTTGTAAGTCCCGAAGTCCTGGGGTGTTGGGAGAGGAAATATTAACCGTGATGTAGTCGCTCATGCCGTAGCAGCGCTCAAGCAAGGTGAGATAGTCCGAAATGGGGTCTTCGGTGGTCTTATTCTTGCCAATGTTAGCCCCTACTATGACCTTGTCATTCCATTGATCTTTCGAATTATTAAGGTTTTCGATGAACGCACGGCTCCCTTTGTTATTAAAGCCCATCCGGTTGATAATGGCTTCATCCTCGTTAAGGCGAAAAAGGCGGGGTTTTGGGTTGCCAGTTTGAGGCTCAGGAGTGACGGTTCCGACTTCCACAAACCCAAAGCCCTGGCGGGTGAGGGAGGGAATACATTCTGCATTTTTATCGAATCCAGCAGCCAAGCCCAGAGGATTTGGGAAAACCAGCCCTGCCAGGCGAACATTCAGGGATGGGAAATTGAGAGTCTTTGATGGTGGAATAATGTTATATTTCAGTAAATTAATGGCGGTATAGTGAGCCGTTTCTGGGCTTAAACGAAAGATAGCAGAGCGAAGAAGCGTATACATAGTAAATACCTGGGTTTCTAAACCTTGTAACAGGGGGGTAAGCGGCTGGTCAAGTCTCTTTATTTTAATTTATTTATTAATAAACTTGACTTTTTGCCTCTGTTTTGGTAGTATGCCTTCCGTTTGTTCAAGAATGGCACATAGGGAGTTTTTATGCCTAAGAATTACCAGCATACTGGTGAAATCGATAAGCACGGAATTCGTGCGCGTATCACCGATATCCAGCAACATATTGATATCCTAAAAATTTCGGGAAGTATTTACGCTCCTAAGACCTATACTTATACGACTGCAGAGCTTTATATCCAGGAAAATATCTTAAAAGATATTCATGCGCTGGCAGGGCTCGTAGTGCAGGCAATTACCCTTAAATTCGGGGATGAGTTTGGCCGTACGGTGATTTTTATGAACCAAGGCCGGGCTTACCGTCAGCGGAATATCGTGCAGGAGCAATCGCGCTGGTTATCCGACATTGCTCGCGGGCTTTTTGTAGAGCGCGGCAGAGGGGCCAATATCTTCCCAACCGATGCTGATAAGGATGCGCTCGGTGGCTTTAAAATGGCGCTCGAAGATTTTGAATATGTTTTGATCAATGCGCTTTCGGTCGTCCAAGAACTTGATCTTCGCTCTGTTCCGAAAGGTCCGCTTAGCCGCTTTGGTCGTAAGCTTCAGAAGTTCATTCCTCAAGCAAATCGTCTCGCAAAACGACGAGTTGGGCTCACACAGGAAGAAAAAGATCTCGTTGCTTAGTTCAATTAAACTGAGCGGCTTTAACCCCCGAACATTTCTCTCGGGTTAAAGGTCATCGTCATCTCGCCCCATTGACTAAATTTATCCGGTGAAAGTCCATTAATCTTCCGCGTTTTCCAAACGGCTTTCACGGCTTGTCCTGCTGCTGCACGGTAAACGGGATCCGTGTTGTAGCGGGTCATATCCGTGATTTCAACATTGCGGACAGTCCCATCCCGATCAAAAGCGATACGTAAGATCACGGCTACATCTTCCGCATTTTGTGCGCCACCTAAGACGGTCCAGTTGGGTTCAACTTGTTGACGGATGGCATCGATTTCACTCACCGAAAGTGGTTGGTTCGGATCGAAGTTGCTCTCCTGCGGTTTGGAAGCTTCGCCCGCCCTTGCTGTTTCAGCTGGCGGTGTAGGCTTTGTTACTTCTGCCTTTTCTTCGGTAGTTTCAAGCTTTTTAACGCTTGCTAGTACGGACGCAAAATCATCTTCCTGTTTTGGTTCAGGTTTTTTAGGCTCAACGTTTTTTACCGGAGGTTTGGATGTTTTCTCCACTACTTTCGGCTCAGGTTTTTTCTCCGGTTCTTTTTTCTTTTCCGGCTCTTTCGGTTTCTCTGGAGCTTTTTCTGGTTCCTTTGGAGCAGGTTCTACCTTTGGTTCAGGCTTTTTTGGCTCAGATTTTTGAGGCTCAGGCTTGGCTACTTCCTTAGGCTTAGGTGCTTCTTTCGGAGGTTCCGGTGGTTTAGGTATCGGCTTTTCTTCCTTCTTTGGTGGTGCGGCAGGAGGCTTAGGCTTTACGTTGGTTTTATCGCGAACAGGCAGAATTTCTACCGTTACTACATGTTGAGGCGGTGGTAATTCTTTTTGGAGTAATGCCGGCAGGCCAAAGATAATAAGCAGCGCAAAGAGTAAATGGAGTAGGGCGGAAAGCAAATAACCAGGCGAAACGCGCATGGGAGACACCCTTTACGATTATTGCGATTTGCTCGCATTACGTGATGAACCTGCATCACTTACTTCTGTCAGCAGTGCTACTTTTGTATAACCCGCTTCGTTAATGGCTCCGACAACAACCATGACTTTACCATAATCGACCATTTTATCTCCGCGTACAAAAATCCGAGTATCTTTTTTTTCGCCCGTAATGGCTTTCAGTTTTGCAGCTAAGTCGTCGAGTTTAATTTTTGTTTCCTGAATATAGACCTGGCCTTTTTTATCGACCGTCACGGAGAGGGGCTCATCCTGGCCAGAAACCGGCGAAGAGGAGGTTTCAGGAAGGTCAACGGTAATCCCTGCCACGAGCATCGGCGAGGTCACCATGAAAATTACAAGCAATACCAACATCACATCTACGAACGGAGTCACGTTGATTTCGTTGTTAAGTGCACGTTTCCCGCTACGACCTCGGGAAGAAGGAACCAGTCCGCCTGCCATAAAAACCTACCGCCTCTTAACGTGAATTATCAAGTTCGCGTGAAAGCAGCGAGCTTAACTCATTCGAAAAATCTTCTAATTTTACTGTATAACGATTCACGCGTACGGTAAAGAAGTTATAGAATATCACGGCAGGAATTGCGGCAAACAAGCCTACTGCAGTGGCAAATAGCGCCTCGGCAATACCAGGCGCGACGACTGCCAGTGTGGTGTTTTTCGATGCTGCAATGGATTGGAAACTGTTCATAATCCCCCACACGGTACCGAATAATCCGATGAAAGGAGCGGATGATCCGACCGTTGCAAGGAAAGAGAGTTTGCCTTCGAGTTCTTCCATCGAACGGTTTCGTGCGACTTGCATCGCTTGGAAAATACGTTCTTTAATGCCTGCACGTAGCGCCGTATTGCCATGAGAGGGTTCATTTGATTTATGTCTCCATTCGCTCATGGCTGCAACGAAAATCGCGGCCATCGGGTGGTTTGCACGTTCGCGTACGCGCTCATACAGATGGTCAAGCAACTGTCCAGACCAGAACACTTTTTCAAACTTTTCGGTGCCTTGGT
The DNA here is from genome assembly GCA_021156175.1 of Rickettsiales bacterium. Taxonomy (GTDB): domain Bacteria; phylum Pseudomonadota; class Alphaproteobacteria; order Rickettsiales; family JAJNBL01; genus JAJNBL01. Next base: position 233,609 of record JAJNBL010000001.1, on the reverse strand, counting down.
TTAGCTTTCTAAACAGCATGAATTTGCTGAAAATAATGCCCCAGCAGATGAATGAGGAAAGCAGCAGGAGCAGTAGTACCAATTTTACGATGATGTCTGCATGTCCTATCAATCCAAGAATCGAAAGATCAGGAGCGCCTGCAGCAACGGCACCAGCAGTTTCAACGGCAATAGTAGCGGTAGAAGCGGTCATAAGGATTCAAAGCCTCGGATTAATCCAAAAATTGTCGTCATCATCGCGAAAATGCTGCAAACGGTCAAGTATAGTATTTCCCATTCTCAATAATTATGCGTCATTTTTCGGCTCATGTATGTTTTTATACACATCGCCTTGATTTCCTATAATTATTGAAATGCGAAAACACTCTGATCTTTAAACGAGCTTGGGGTCCAGCTGTTTTGCGCGATCGAGCGCGGCCAAATCATCAAATCCGCCGATATGTTCCCCATTGATAAAAATCTGGGGAACCGTCCGCCGTCCGCCGGCCTTTTTCATCATGTCGAGACGCAAGTTATCGTCGTTGGTCACATCGATTTCGGTATAGGTGACGCCTTTGCTTTTGAGGAGTTCTTTCGCGCGGACACAATAAGGGCAGGCTTGAGTGGAATAAATGATAATTTCAGCCATAATGAGCTCCGTTAGTTTGTTACTGTCACGATAATCAACTGTACATCCGAAGAGGTGGCAGTGAAATCCAATTCTTTTCCGCGAATTAGATCACCATCTTCGATTTTTTGACCGTTGGCGATGCCGTTCCCTCGGGTCATATAAGCGACAAATTCCTCTGATTTCGCTATCTTATCGCCTTCGGCAAATAAGCCCACTTCGATAATCGTGTGGCTATCGAAAGTCTCGCTCTGGCTTTTGGTTCCACCATAAATGGGAGTAAGCTTCCTGCGCGTGAGATCATAAACCTTATAACCCGCAGGTTCGCCCCGATTTTCTGGCAATACCCAGAGCTGGATCATGCGGTTCTCGACTGAATCGGGATTGATTTCATTATGGCGGAAACCTTCGCCGCCTGCGCGTTGGACTTGTACCTGGTCTGTGCCGATTTCGGCTCCATGTTCGAGCGAGCCTTCATGAGCGATCCGGCCTTCGACCATTACGGAAATTACATCGAGTTCCCGATGGGGATGCATCCGTGTTTCACCAAAAGGCACAAAGCGTGCATCAGCGAGATAGACAAAATTCCCAAGCCCTGGTGCGCTTCCTGGAGCTGCGCCCACACGAGGATCTCTTACAGGATGATGTTCTTTTAGGCCAGAAAAGCCGCCTAATGGGAGATCTTTCCGGTGAAGTACGGCTAAACTCATGATGATCTCTGCTTTGTATTTGAATGTTAGGGACTTGTGATCTATCATACTCTGTTTTCTGCAATCAATCTACTGTCCTAAAGCAATGGCTGATAAACCCTTTACCCTCGTCTCTGATTATAAGCCCGCCGGTGACCAGCCTGCGGCTATTAAGTCGCTTGTCGCGGGAATAGAGGCGGGTGAAGCGAACCAGGTGCTCTTGGGTGTGACGGGTTCAGGAAAGACTTTCACCATGGCGCATGTGATTGAAACATTGCAGCGTCCGGCGCTTGTTATGGCGCATAATAAGACCTTAGCAGCGCAGCTTTACAGTGAAATGAAGCATTTCTTCCCGCATAATGCTGTGGAATATTTCGTTTCCTATTACGATTACTACCAGCCTGAGGCGTATATCCCGCATCGCGATATTTATATCGAAAAAGACTCCGCCATTAATGAGCAGATCGACTTGATGCGACATTCCGCAACGCGTTCATTATTAGAGCGCAAAGACGTGATCGTGGTGGCCTCTGTTTCCTGTATTTATGGTTTGGGTTCGCCGGAGCTTTATTTGCAGATGACGATTGATCTGCAGCGCGGTCAGACGTTGGATCCCAAAGATTTGCGTACCCGTTTAATTGAGCTCCAATATGAGCGGCATGATGCGGAATTTGAGCGCGGAAGTTTCCGTATCCGTGGGGATAATATTGATATTTTCCCATCCCACTATGAAGATCGTGCGTGGCGTATTGCATTTTTCGGAGATGAAATCGAAACCATTACCGAGATCGATGCGCTTACGGGGAACAAAACCGATGAGTTGGAATCGGTCAAAGTCTTTGCGAATAGCCATTATGTCACACCGCGTCCGACGCTCAATCAGACGATCAAGCTTGTGAAAGAAGAGCTGATAGGTCGGTTGGAATATTTTAGAGCAAACGGTAAGCTTCTAGAAGCTCAGCGTTTGGAGGAGCGGACGGTGTTTGATATGGAAATGCTTCAAGAAGCTGGGCAGTGTAAGGGAATTGAAAATTATTCCCGCTATCTCTCGGGACGAGCAGCTGGAGCACCACCGCCAACGTTGTTTGAATATCTGCCCAAAGATGCGCTATTATTTATCGATGAAAGCCATGTGACGACACCTCAGATTGGAGGGATGTATAAAGGCGATGCGGCACGAAAAATGAACCTGGTGGAGTATGGGTTCAGGCTTCCTTCGGCACGGGATAACCGGCCTTTGCAGTTTGAAGAATGGGACAAGATGCGGCCGACTACTGTTTTCGTTTCGGCAACTCCGGGTAAGTTTGAATTAGAGCAAACAGGTGGTGTATTTGTTGAGCAGGTGATTCGTCCGACGGGATTGGTTGATCCTATTTGTATCATTCGGCCTGTCGAACATCAGGTCGATGATTTGTTGGATGAATGCAAGAAAGTGGCTGCCAACGGTTTCCGGATACTTGTCACTACGCTTACCAAGAAAATGGCGGAAAACCTCACAGAATATATGCGCGAAGTGGGGTTAAAAGTTGCCTACTTGCATTCAGATGTGGAAACGTTAGAGCGTGTGGAAATTATCCAAGAGCTCCGCAGAGGTACGTTTGACGTGTTAGTGGGGGTGAACTTACTCCGGGAAGGATTGGATATTCCGGAGTGCGGGTTGGTGGCAATTCTGGATGCGGATAAACAAGGCTTCCTGCGTTCCACCACTTCACTCATCCAAACGATTGGCCGTGCTGCGCGGAATGTGGAAGGTTATGTAGTACTTTATGCGGATAAAATGACGGATTCGCTGAAAGCCGCGCTCGGTGAAACAGAGCGCCGGCGGAACATCCAAATTGCGCATAATGAGAAGCATGGAATCACGCCTTTATCCATCAAAAAAGCCATTTCGAGCAGCATGGATAGCGCTGTAGCGCAGAACAAGGAACGGGGCCGGGAGAAGAGTGGATCCAAAAATATCCCCGATGCTGTGCCTAAGACACGTGAAGGAAAAGCCTTTACGGATTATATGGAAAAACTTAAAAAAGCGATGCTCCAGGCGGCGTCTGATCTTGAGTTTGAAAAGGCCGCGGAACTGCGCGATACTCTCCATCGGCTGGAAAATGAAGCTTTGGGCTTACGGGCCTAATTCTACTTCATCTTATTGACATACAGAAAGAACCAAATCCCTTCTTGACTTCACCGCACACACGCGACAATATCCGCCCTCTTATTTTGCACAACTTCCTGCTGTTTCTAAGGAGATGGCAACGCAGGGGCTATCCTTAATGATGATATATCAGAAAAATATTTTTTATGCGGTCCTGATGGTTGCGCTGTGCGTCTGGTGCTGCGCTGTGCCATTTTCTGCGCAGGCGAAGCCTTCGGACGATGAGTTATTAATCCTGGAAGTAAACTTACATACCAAACAAGGGAAGCTTCCTTTATCGGATGGGATGGCGGCCTATTATGCGCAAGGAAGACTTTATCTACCGCTCCAAGGGATTGCAAATTTACTCCAATTTCCCATCACTGTGATGGTAGAAGAGGGCCAAGCGGAAGGGTGGGTGGTGGATCCCTCGAAGCGTTTTTCAATGAATCTTGCAAGCCGTGAAGCCATTATTGCAGGGGATCGGGAAACTTTCGCGGAAGGGGAGGTGGAGCGCTATCCGGATGATCTTTATGTCGAAGCGAACACCTTAATGCGCTGGCTTCCGCTGCATATTGATCTCTCTGTACCCCAACAAAGGTTGACGCTTTCTTCGACCGTGACGCTGCCTTTGGAAGCGGCACTGCTTAGGGAGAAGCAGCATTCTGCGCGTCGAGAGTCGAATCCTGCCGAGCTTTATAAGGATTTGCCGGTGCAGTCGGTTCCGTATGAAATTATCAGTCCTCCTACCGCGGATGTGCGGATGACCTCCCGTTATCATAAACCGTTAACGGGAAGGGAAGGCGTGACCAATGATGCATCGGTCCTGATGACGCAGGATTTAATGTTTATGGATAGCACAAGTTTTATCCGCGGATCGGACGAGAAAGGGATTAATTACGCCCGTCTGACATTGGGGAGGAAGTCCTTAAATAACGACCTGCTGGGGCCGATGAAGGCTTCACAGTTAAGCGCTGGCGATGTGTTGACGCCACAGATTCCGTTGATTGCACAGTCGCAAAATACGAAGGGAGCCGTAGTCTCGAATTATCCGGTGCGCGGTCGCGTGGTGGATTTTGATCGTATTACGCTGCAAGGCGATATTGCATCCGGTTGGCAGGTAGAATTATACCGGAATGATACGTTGCTGATGTTTGATCAGGCATCTGATAAGGGGTTATATACATTCACAGATGTGCCATTAGTAACGGGGTTGAACATCCTGCGGCTGGTGTTTTATGGACCGCATGGCGAGAAGCGCGAAGAGATTCAGCATTACCAAGTGGATGGTGTGCAGTTGGATAAAGGGAAAACCTATTATCAATTCTCCGCGGCGGAAGATAATACCGACTTAATTGATGTCGATCCAACGCCTGAAAATGCCAAAACCACGGGGAAATCACGATTCACTGGAGAATTAGAGCATAAACTTTCGCGGAATTTGTCGCTTACGGGGAATGCCGTGCATGTGCCACTCGAAGATGGAGCGAGTGCGACCTATGTTTCTTCCGGTGGGCGCTATAGTTGGGATCGGTTTTTAACTATCCTTGGGGTGAGCCAAGAGCTTGAGCAGGGCGGTACGGCACTCCAATCAGCATTGCGTACGAATGTGGGACGTACAAGCTTATCGTTTGAGCATCACCAATTTATGGATTTTGCAAGCGAGGATACGGGTAGTATCATGAACCCGCTGCTCTCGCGTTCTACCTTCCGAGCGGATGGCGCAGTGGCCACTTTGATGGATCCCGTTCCGCCGATCTCGTTAAGCTTACGCAGCGATTTGGAGCGCTTTACGGATGGGCAGGATCATGTGGAAATTGAGCAGCGGAGCTCAACCTTTATCACGCCGTCAGAAGCGCTTCCGCTTTCGCTGACCCATTTCTTGCGTTACGATATCAGGCGGGGCGAAGGGATGCTTTCCGATGACGAAAGGCTCCAAGGAGAGTTTCTTACCAGCTTGCGGCGAGGGGATTTCGGGATACGCGGGGAAGTGGGTTATGGCATTGTGCCGGATGCAGCGATGCGGCATGTGGCATTGATCGGAGATTATGCCATTGCTCCTGATGCGGATATCCGGGTGGGGGTGGCACGCGAAATGGAAAATGGCGCGCGTACGCTGTATAGTGCAGGGATAAGCCGGAAATTTGATATGCTCTGGTGGGGGATAAATCAGCGCTACGATACGGATGGGATCTGGATAATTGAAACGACCTTAAGCTTTAGTTTAGGACAAGAACCACACGAGAAAAAATGGCTTATGACATCAAGCCCTTTGGCATCGCAAGGGACAGCATCGCTCCGGACGTTTCTGGATGAAGATAATGATGGTGTGTTTGATGCTGGCGATACACCGCTTGAGAAGGTTGGGTTTTATAAGGGTAGAGGTAAGTTGAAAGATAGCTCCAATGCCCAAGGGATAGCGGTGCTTCAAGGGGTGCGGGGATACGATACAACGCCGATTATTGTTGATACTGCATCACTCGAAGACCCGTATTGGGATTTACAAAAACGTGGAGTGAATCTGATTGCAAGGCCTGGGCGGATGGTGCCGGTAAGTATTCCGGTAATCCCGACAGGCGAGGTGGATGGAGTAGTCATGATCGAGTTTTGGAGCTTGCATGGCGAATGGGTGAGCGAGCCGCTTGCCAATGTGGAACTCCATTTGATAGGGAAGGATGGCAAAACCGTGGCGACTGCTCGATCGGCCTATGATGGCTTCTTCCTGTTCCAAAAGGTGCCTTATGGACTTTATGCCATTGAGGTGGATGGGCCACAGATGCGGCGTTTACAGCTATTGCCTACCGATAAGCCTGCCCTTGCAGAACTTTCGAAAGAAACACCCGTAACCAGTGGTCACCAGCTGGTATTGCGAAAGTTAGCTTCTTCCTATGGCTTTTGAGGATTGCCAACCCCTAATATTTTCAATATAATAGGGATATGGAAACAGCTCGTCCCGCGATATTAAGTGTCACCGATGCCGCCGCACAGCGGATACAATACCTTCTGGCCAAAAGCCAAAAACCTGTGATGGGTTTACGGGTGGGGACGGTCAAAGGCGGCTGTGCGGGCTTAAGCTATAATATCGATTATGCCGAAAATGCACGTCCAGGCGAAGAAGTTATTGATGCAAAAGGCGTCAAACTGTTCGTGGAACCCACCGCCGTGCTGCACTTGATTGGCACGGAGATGGATTTCATTGAAGACACACTCACATCTCGTTTTGTTTTCAACAATCCCAACAAAAAAGCTTCCTGCGGCTGCGGGGAATCGTTTAGCGTTTAATCCCTTCGGTTACCCCGGGCTTCGGGTGCGGGATTCTCTTTTATAAGTCTTTCAAATCGTTCTCGTAAATTCACTACGCTTGATGGTCCATCAGCCGTAACGGAGGATATGCTGCGAGGACGTGTCGTGCTCGAAGAGGGTCGATTGGTTTGAGTTCTCTGTTCCCAGCTGTTTTGCGCTGGAGTGGGTTTTTCAACGCGAATGCTAGGAGCGGCCATTTCTACCTGCTGGGTAGCAGCAGGTAATGATATAGCGCCCGAAGTTTTCTTTTCTTGTTCTGGTACGGAATGGGGAGGAGAAGGCCGTCTCGGCAAGGGCTTAGGGGCTCCGTTTCTTTGTGCAGTGGAACGCGATAATGTCAATGTTTCTGAGGTGACAATCGTTATTTCCTTTTGAATATCAGATAAGGTTAAAGAAGGTTCTGTCGTTGGTCGGGGTGGTGGGGTAGGTGATACAGTCAGGGAAGGAGCTGGCCGGGTTGGACGCTTTGGACGAATAAGTGTTACTATTTCCGATTCCTCATAGGTAGAAGAAAGAGAAAGGTTACGGGAAATAGGATTTATGGGTTTTTCAAGAGTGGATTGTGCTCTTTGGCGTGTAAGTGTGTTGTAACGTCCCTGGCCTTTACTCTCTTGCGATGCTGCATGAGTGGTTGCTTGTTCGGTTTTACGAGCGTTGAATGCAGCAAGCTTATCCCCATAATGCTGATCAGATAGGGAAGGGCGGTTCTTGTGTTTATAACTACGCAATGTGCTTTGCTCTTGAGTGGGGTCTGTAATAGCTCTACAAAGCAAATCGTTTAAGGCTTTTACGTCGACTAACCCTTTTTTGGGATTTGTTATGTTTCTTAATGTGTCGATAGTGAATTCTGCCCGGAGTAGTGCGTCTGTTTGTAGGGTAGGCATTTTATTGGCATAACTTATTCTCTTCGCCAGATCAGAGGTATCGAGTTCTATTTTAATGTCGGTAAGCGTAGCTGTCTGGCAAAGTTCTTGGATACGTTGATCCCGTTCTGCATAGGAAAATAATTTCCCCGCGCACAGGGAATAAAGATATTGCGGTGTCCAGTCTTTATCCTCAGACTGTTTCCATATATTTCTCAGCTCATTACTTAGTGTTTCTCTGTTTATGTGCTGTAACTGTTCTTTCGCGGGGACAATAACACGCGTCAGGATAGCGAGTTGATTAGGAAAAAGAGGGAGAAGCGCTCCTAATAATTTTTGGCGTGTCCCATGTTCCATGGTGCCTTTTGAATTTTCAATCCATTGGGATTTATTATCTTTTAGTGTTTTAAGTGCTGCTTCATAAGGATAGGATGTTGCATTGAGTTTATAAAAAAGAGAAAGCCGTCCATGGTACTCCATTCCTTGCTTTAAAGTACGTGTAACCATCCCTTCATAAGTAATACCTTCGCGTATTTCTTCTGTAAGGAATTTCTCAACTGTATCTTGAAATACGGAATCTTCACTTTTTTGAATCAAGTCTATGTTTTTGATGTTGGTATGTTCTGCAGGTAAGAATCCCCATGCCATTTGTTGTATGGCAAGGGTGGAAAGTCTTGTTTCTTTAAGTTTATCTACGATAAGTTTATCGGTTTCTTTTTGGACAATATCGGCTTTGTCTGGTTTTTCTTTGTATTCCTCGGTAAGGGCATTATGGAGGTGTTTGTAGGTATCCCCAAGTTCGCTTTTAATGGAAGCAAGGACTTTTTCCTCATTTACAACGGTTTGCATAGCGATGAGGTAACCGATACTACCGGGATATTCTTCTTTAATACGATCGTAATATTCATTTGCACTTTCGATAAGCACGTTTTTTGCTTTTTCTAACGCATCGGGGATGGAGTTACGTACATTTTGCTTCAATTCGTCTAAAGAGGTGTTTTTCATAGCGGCTACACAGGTGATTAATTTAATTTTTCAGACCTCATTACTATCGTAAACACTTTCGGCAATCAAGCAAAGAGCGGGGTTGTGCTCGCTTTTCTTTTCAGCTCCCTCGAATTCGTGGGGAGAAATCTTAATCAAAAATCTTCCTGTAGCTGCGGGAATTATTTAGCGTTAAGGTGCTGGACCTTTTTATTTTTTGATGAGTGTGTTTGAAGAAGAGGTCTGTCCAGTGATGCTTTTGGTGTCTGGCTTAACGGGGATTGAGGGAAGTTTGCGCCCCTGAAAACGTGTTCTCCAGCTTTCATCATTGCTGCTAATTTTTTGGACATGGCTTGGCGAGGAAGCAGATGTGCCAATTTCTCTTTCCTGTTCTGGAACGCTTTCTAGTGAAGGACGTGGCTGTGGTGCTATAGGTATTTTTGCTTCCGCGGAAGGAGTCAGCGAAGGTGCGGCGGGTTCCATTGTTTGAAAAGTGGCTGCACGCCGACGGGTAGGTTGTGTCGCATCGCCGAATGTTTTTCCAAGATGCTGCATTGTTTGATAATTGGTGCCTCCTGATGTAGATAGGGAGTGTTTCCGAAAAGGAGTTTCTGCGATTTTTGTGCATAGTAAATTGTCTAACGTTGTGGCATTAAAATTTGGGTCACTCACATATTCCTGCAGAGCCTCTATTGTTGCAGTGTCACGCAAGGTTGCGCTTTGTTTCAAGGCGGCTTTAGAATCCTCAAAAGAAAACCGTTTAGCTAATAGATCTGAAATTCTGTAGATTGGTTCTTTGCCATAGAAATCAGCAATATGTTGTTCCCGGTATTGATAAGCAAATAGTAGGGAGGCGAAAGTGGTAAAAACCGCTTTCAGGTCAGGATTATCGGAATTGAAATTACCTAATGAATTGAGTAAATCTACACGAAAAAGCTTATTATTCAGCTCTCGCATGTTACTTTCTGAGATTATATAGAGGGCTGAATTCATGTAACGAGGTAAATCTAGATCATCCCAGAGTGTGCTGGATATTTTTATTATATTTGGTAGCTTTGGCTTTTGTTCTAAGCATTCAACCTTCTTTGTTTGTAGGGTTTCAAAGTGTTTTGTGTAAGGGTACTCAAGGTTGGTAAGTTCACAAAAAAGTTTAAGCCTATTCTGGTAAACCATCGCCTGTTCAATGATACAATGACGAAGATGTTGGTAAGTAATTCCACCTCGTATCTGCTTTTCCAAAACCTTGTGCATGATATTCGGAAATGCTTCTTGTTCATTGGTCTGAAGCTTTAATAGAGTGCCAATGTTTCTCTCAGGCAAATTATTCCATATACGTTTCTGTATGAAAGGCACAGATGTGCCGCAATCTTCTAGTACTTTTACTAAAAAGGCATCGATTTCTTGTTGGTCTTTAGGAGAAATTCCCTCTGCGTGCTGAGGATAGGTGTTGAGGAGATCTTGATAAGGTTGATCCAGTGTATCCTTCACAGCCTTTAATACTTGTGTTTCATTGCAGCAGATGTACATAAGAGAGAAGGTATCGGTGGTTCCTTTGAATTGCCTAAGGGATGCCGTCAACTTTTCGACGACTAAATCTATGACAGGTAATTGTTTTTGGATAAATTTAAGATTACCCGGTAAATCCACATTTTGTTTTTTCAGGTCAGCAAAGAAATCATAAAACGGGCTTGTAGCATTAGGATATTTTTTTGTAATGGCTTGCCGAAGAGTATCGATAAGCGCTTCACTTTCGCGCGTGCCAGAAGCTTTGGGTGTGTGGGAAATAGTATCTTCCAGAACCTGATTAATAGCCGCCAGTAGTGATTGTTTCCGCCCGTTATCTACAGTGGGGTCCATTGCCACATGCACAAATTCATCCACACGTGATTTTAGGATGGTATCTTTCGTCTGTTTAAGTCGAATTTTGATGGAAGTTTTAAATTGTTCTTTCATACGGCCTGGACAATGGTGTAATTTATTAAATAATATTACTATCGTAAGAGTGAAAAAGGCAAGCGATTTGCTTTCCAATCTCAATAAAATCACATAAACTTCCCCCCCATGGATAATATTTACGATGTTACTTTCCGAAAACCTGCTTTGCATTCCGTGGAGATGTATAAGGAGCTTGAGGCCTTAGCCCAACAGCTTGTGCAATCAGGTCGTTTGCGGATTGAAGCTGATGAGCGGATGAATTTCATACGATTCTCACGGCCGCATGAGAATATTTATCTCGTCTTTAGTCATCGCGAATTATTTCATCCACTTCATACGGATCGAACACTCAAGATCATCACACGTTCACTCCAATATCAGCACCGGCAAGGAGCACACAAAAAGGCGAAGGAAGAATTTGAGCGGCTTAAAAAAGAGATCCTGCGTTTTACTCCTGTGAGTGATGAAATCGAGGTAAAGCTGGCACGGTTGGTGGTGCAGGCGGCCCATCCGTCGGTGATTAAGCTGATGCTGGTAGAGCGAATCCCTGTGTTTGTATCGTTTTCGCATATGGTAGGCGACATGCTTGATATGCAATCTTGGCAGTCGGTTGGCACCAGCAGCGGCTTGCAGAGTACCGATGGAATGAAGGCAGAAGTGTTTATTTCGCTAGGTGGTGATCCATTTACCGAAGAAAAACCGGATATGCATCCGATGGATGGGAAGGCGGCGATTGCACGATTGCTTGTGATTGGTGGACAAGAGATTGGGCATTATTCCGATATCAGGCGCGATGCGAAAGGCAATCAGATATCACGTTATGCCAGCGATCTGGGGGCTACTCGTGCGCATCCTCATGTACGAGAGGCGCGGCTTTATGATATCGAGCGCGTCGAGAAGATCCGCAAACTCTTTTATCACATTGGGCTTGGAGAATTATTGACGCTGGAGAATGCGCTCAAATTTTACCTTACCCAAAAACGTGAGCTTAAGGGTTCCATGATTTATCTGCGGCTTTGGTGGCATAAGCGCTGGTTCTTTTTCCGTGCAAGCCAAAAGAAACTGGGATTTATTTTTACGTTCCCGAAGACTCCTTATCCAGCGCATCAGATTGAAAAGATGCTTGGCGATATGGCGGCGAATCTCACACCGCAGGCGGATGTTTATAAGTTCGAGGATAAGATCAAAGAAGAGGCAATTGCGTGCGTAGAGGCGTTGGCGCGGGTACCGCAGCAAGTAAATAAATGGGGCCATAAGGGCACATCCGTGATGATGGCAGGTCTCTATCAGGTATATTACAAAGAAGTGATTCCCGGATGCATTGCGGCGTATGAAGCGATTTCTGGTGAGAAATACCGGATGCGCTTGACGCGTGCGCTGTGGTGGAAACGGGCGTGGTTTAGGCTGTGGCATTAAGTATATGAGCTAAACCCTGCATTTTATAACAGGGTTTAGCTTGTACTTTAATCTAAAGAAGATGCACACCTTTATGTTTGTGTATTTCTTCTTTAGCGCGTTGGGCTGTTAATTGATCCACACAAGATAAAGCTTTGCCTGTCTTATTATCAAGAATAGGTTGACCCGTTAAATAGTCTTTAACTGCAGAGAGAACTGCGCCAACATCATTAGGAATATCCATTGTCTCAGCAAATCCCCTTGCTGCACCGCGTGTTAAAGCATCGGCTGTCAAATAAGGTTCAACAGCTATATTCATTGCTGTTTCAAAAGCCTCTACAACACCTTCTCCTGTCAGTGCAGAGCATTCAATATACTTGGTTGCACCTATATATTTTGCTAATGTTTCCCCTTTTTCTTTAGGGATTAGATTCGGATTAGGGAGGTTGTTGTTCCTAGTATCGGATCGAGTGCCAACAAGGATAATTGGTACATTAGGAAGATGCTCTTTGAGTTCACCCACCCATTTCCAAAGAATCCTTTGATAGCTAGATTTTCTATCAACAGTAAAGCAAAGCATAACGGCATCTGCATTTCCAACGACATTATCATTCTGATCATGAATTTTGTAGTGGAGAGGTCTTAAACGATCATAATCGTCAACACCTGGAGTATCAGTGAATGTAATGTTAAAGTTTTCTTTCCATGTACACGATTTCTCTTCGCCTACTGTAGTGTCGGTTTGAGCCAGCAAACCTCCTTCTGGGTTTATAAATCGTGCCAGAAGGGCTGTTCTTCCACACATGGAATCACCAACGAGTACTATCTTTGCGTTCTTCATAAAATTCTCTTTAAATTAATAATAATACGTTCCTAGCGTATTATGCTAAGAATATCAATAGATATATTAATATTTAAGGGCATAGTTGCTTGGAAACTACACCGCCTTCTTTTCCGCTTCCTCTTTCTCGACATACCGCGGGAATACGCCTTCCGGTGTAGGAAGTATGGTTCCAGGTTTAAGTGCATGTGATGGCGAAAGTGCTGTAAACGGAACACCAGCTTTTGCTTCCTCTTCGCTATATCCCACGAGTTTCAGAAGCTTTTGTGCAGAATCGGGCATGAAGGGTTGAAGCATAATTGCAATGCAACGCACCGTTTCAGCAAGCATATAGAGCACCGCTTCCATGCGTTCTGGATTCTCTTTCTTTAGCGTCCACGGCGCTTGGCGGTCAATATATTCATTCGCAGCACCGGCAATGCGAAGAATATCCTCCAAGATTATATCGCAACGGAAATCGCGCACGAGTTCATGGATACGAGCAGCTTCGGTTTTACTGACTTGAGCAAGCTCCAACAGCGCTTTATCTTCTGCGTGATCGAGTGTGCCAAAAGCGGGCACGTTGCCGGCGCAATTTTTCTGGATCATCGACAGTGTGCGTTGTGCAAGATTTCCAATGTTATTCGATAGCTCCGCATTGATGCGGTTAATCATGCTTAAGCGGCTGTAATTTCCGTCGCTGCCAAACGGTACTTCGCGCATGAGGAAATAACGCACGGGATCCAGTCCAAATTCCTCGACAAGCGCGATCGGGTCAATCACATTGCCCAAGGATTTTGAAATTTTTTGGCCTTCATTCGTCCACCAGCCATGGGCAATAATCCGACGCGGGAGTGGCAAGTCAGCGGCCATCAAAAAGGCTGGCCAATAAACGGCATGGAAGCGCAAAATATCTTTGCCGACCACGTGAGTGGATTTCCCGACCGTATAGCCTTCACCTTTGCCTTCGCCTGCTTCAGGATACCAATGCTTCATCAGCGTTTCGGTTTCTTCTGGATAGCCAAGGGCTGTGAGATAATTCGTCAGCGCATCGAGCCACACATACATTATGTGTTTTGGATTGCCCGGAACCGGAATTCCCCAGGAAAAAGTAGTGCGTGAAATGGAAAGGTCTTTCAATGCGCCTTCTTTATATTCCTTGCCTCCACGGACGAAGCTGATCACTTCGTTGCGGCGCGATTCGGGATAAATAAAATCGGGATAGGCTTCATAAAATGCAAGTAATTTATCTTGGAATGCGGAGAGCTTGAAGAAATAGCTTTCTTCTTCTACCCACTCGACTGGCGCGCCGGTTGGGGCTTTGCCATCCACCAATTCGCTTTCTGCGTAATAGGCTTCATCGCGCACCGAATACCAGCCGGAATATTTATCCAGATAAATATAGCCGTTGTCTTCTAAACGTTTCCAGAACGCTTGCGCACCATTCTTGTGACGTTCTTCCGTGGTGCGGATGAAATCATCGTGCGAGTAATTCATAAAGTCCGCAAGGTCACGGAAATTTTGTGATACCTGGTCAGTAAAAGCTTGCGGGTCAATGCCGCGGTCTTTTGCGGATTTTTCTACTTTCTGTCCATGCTCATCCGTGCCAGTCAGGAAATGGACGTTATAGCCATCCAAGCGCTTAAATCGTGCAATCACATCGCAGGCGAGCGTGGTATAGGCATGGCCGATATGAGGTTTGTCGTTAACGTAATAAATCGGTGTGGTAATCGTGAAAGTGTGTGTCATGATTTTTTAGTACATTCCTAATTCAAGCTTTGCTACGTCACTCATCCGGTCACGATCCCATGGTGGATCCCACACGAGTTCGACGTTTGCAAGTTTTACTTCCGGAATAGTCTCAAGTTTCTTCTTCACGGCTTCCACCAAATCTCCCGCTACCGGGCAAGCAGGCGCAGTGAGGGTCATCGTGATGGATACTATAGCGTCATCGGAAATGCTGCAATTATAAATCAAGCCTAGTTCCATGATATTCACTGGAATTTCGGGATCATAGACAGTGCGAAGTACGTGATCGACTTTGTCCTTTAAAGGCAGATCGGCAATGGCGGCCAGCACCTCAGGGGCAAGTTCTTTATCGACAACTAATTCCATATAAGCGGGCATCATGGCGTTTACCGTTATTCTGTAGTTACATTTTCTTTTTCGCCTGCGAGTGCAGCATCTAGCGTATGCCAAGCAAGTGTTGCGCATTTTACACGTACCGGGTAATCCCGGACGCCTGCAAACGCGCCGAGCTTTCCTAAATCTTGGCTTGGGATTTCACCGGTAGTTACAAGTGCATGGAAAATGGTAAAAAGCGACATCGCTTCTTCCTTCGTTTTGCCTTTAATCGCATCGGTCATAAGCGAAGCCGATGCCATTGATATCGCACAGCCCGTACCTGCGAAACGGACATCTTTCACGCGTCCATCTTCTAGCAACAAGTATACATCGAGCTGATCGCCGCACAAGGGATTATGGCCTTTTGCGGTCGTGGTTGCATTCGTTAACGCGCCAAAATTATGCGGCGCTTTGGCGTGATCTAAGATCAATTCCTGATATAAGTCGCGTAAGTCTGTCATGGTATTTATCCCAATAACTCTCGTACTTTATGCAGCGCAGCAATCAACGCATCCACATCCGCTTTTGTTGTATATATACCAAACGATGCGCGGATGGTGGCAGGAATATTAAAATGCTGCATTACCGGAAAGGCGCAATGGTGGCCTACGCGCACCGCAACGCCTTCGCGATCAAGGATTGTGCCTGCATCGTGCGGATGTACGCCATCCAATGTGAATGCAATTAAGCCTACGCGTTGTTTCGCTTGCCCAATAAAACGAAGGCCAGGAATTGTTTTAAGGGCATTCTCAGCATAATTCAAAATCGCTGCATCATGTGCTTCAATATTTTCTAGCCCGAGTGTTTCAAGATAACGTACTGCTTCGCCTAATCCCACTGCTTCGGCAATCGCTGGCGTGCCCGCTTCAAATTTATGGGGTAGGTCTGCATATTCCGTTTTCTCGAAGGTCACATAGCGGATCATCTCGCCGCCGGTTTGATAAGGCGGCATGGATTCAAGCAACTCCGCTTTACCATAAAGCACTCCAATTCCCGTTGGGCCATACATTTTATGGCTGGAAAAAGCGATGAAATCGGCATCAAGGGCTTGGACATCGAGCTTCATATGCGGGATCGATTGGCATGCGTCAATGAGCACCTTTGCACCAACTGAATGCGCTTTTTGAATAATTTCCTCAATTGGGTTCAGCGTCCCCAGTGCATTCGAGACATGCGTCACGGCAACGAATTTGGTGCGCTCGCTTAAGTAGCTTTCATACACACCAAGCTGTAATTCGCCTTGATCGTTGAATGGAACCACGCGAAGCGTAATGCCTAATTGGTCGCGCAATACCTGCCAAGGAACGATATTCGCATGATGTTCCATTTCAGAAATAATCACTTCATCGCCGGCTTGTAAAAATGCGCGGCCGTAGCTTGAAGCTACGAGATTAATTGCCTCCGTTCCACCACGGACGAAGATAATTTCCTTCGCATTTCTCGCGTTGATAAAACGGCGCACCGCTTCGCGTACGTCTTCGAATTTCTTTGTAGATTGTTGGCTTAAGTAATATACACCGCGGTGGATGTTTGCGTACTCTTTGCTGTAAAGTTCTGCTACGGCATCAATCACGCATTGAGGTTTTTGACTGCTTGCTGCGCTATCGAGAAACGCGAGTTTTTTCCCATAAACGTTTTGCGCAAGCACAGGAAAATCTGCGCGGATTTTTTCCACGTCATAAATTGCATTGCTGATCGTCGTTGCTTTCATGATATTTACTCCTGTCCAAGCCAACCATGCACTACTTCTGCCATGGCGTCCCGTACGGATGCAATCTTAATTCCATCCAGCAATTCTTGGATAAATCCATAAATCAAAAGGCTGTGTGCTTCTTGTTCTGGTAGTCCTCGCGCACGCAAATAATAAAGCGCTTCTTCATCGAGTTCTCCCACCGTTGCACCGTGGCTACATTTCACATCATCAGCATAAATAGTCAGTTCTGGGCGCGTATTCACATGCGCACCATCGGATAATAAAATATTTTGATTGAGTTGCCGTGCTTCAATTTTTTGTGAATCTTTGGGAACAGTTACGTGGCCATAAAATGTCGCTTCCGCCGCGCCATCTAGTACACCTTTATAGAGCTGTTTGCTGTAGGTTTCTGGCGCAGAATGGATCATGGGAAGATAGTGGTCCATATATTGTTCCCCCTTGGCAAGATACGCACCGTTTAGAGTGGCGTGTGCGCCTTTACCTTGCAGGTCAACATGGGCGGTGTGCCGTGCGACTTTTCCGCCAACTCCGAGCAAAAAGTCATTGAATTCTGCACCTGCGGCAACTTTTACTTCCGTGTGTGAGGTATGGAACGCTTGCAGGCTCTCATTCTGGAGGCGATAAACGGATAATGTCGCGCCTTCGGCAAGTTCTGCATGTAGCACACTGTTATTCCAATAGGCACCGTTTCCGGTATAAGTGAAGAAGAGAGATGCTTTCGCATTTTTACCCAAGCGTACCACGTATTTTCTATGTCCGCCGTTTTCTGTAGCGATCAGGATGGGTATATCGCGTAATTCATTTGCGGGGATATCAATCAGCTGGCCTTCTGCTGCAAAGGCCGTATTGGCATTGACGAGTGGGTTCTCGGAAATAGTAAAATACGGCTGTAATGCAGTGTTTCCAGAGAATAAGGGATTTCCTTCCACTTCTGCAGGCACGGAAGCTTTGTTGGCATAGTCCATTAAGCCCCCAAGTTTGGGTGCCGCATATTTCCAGGCTTCCGAATGTTTTGAAGGCAAGCCCTGTGCGAGGAATTTGGATAAGGCATTCGCGCGCGCAAAGGCAATCCCAGAAGTATTAGGGAAAGGAGCAATGTTGCTATCAACGGCATGGTTTTGTGCCATAGAATTTATGCAGCCTCCTGGTCTTTAATCCCAAATCCGGCATAGCCTTTTTCTTCGAGTTCGAGCGCCAATTCTTTGCCGCCGGAGTGTTTGATTTCGCCTTCCGCCAAGATATGCACAAAATCCGGCACGATGTAGCTTAAAAGCCGTTGATAGTGGGTGATCACAAGCATGCCACGTGCGTCATTCCGTAGGCTATTTACGCCTTCGGCTACAATCCTAAGTGCATCGATATCGAGGCCGGAGTCGGTTTCATCGAGGATCGCAAGCGTTGGTTCTAGCATTGCCATTTGTAGGATATCGTGGCGCTTCTTTTCACCGCCGGAGAAGCCAACGTTGACAGCACGTTTGAGTAATGCTTCATCCATTTTCAGATCCGCCAATTTCTTGCGCACTTGGGTGAGGAAATCGAAGGAATCGAGTTCCTGTTGGCCTCGTGCTTTTTTGACGGCATTCACGGCACTCTTCAAGAAATTCATGCTGGTTACGCCTGGGATTTCGACCGGATATTGGAAGGCGAGGAAGATGCCCGCACGTGCGCGTTCATCAATATCAAGTTCCAGCAAATTTTTGCCTTGGAACAGGATTTCTCCTTGGGTGACTTCATAGCCTTCGCGTCCTGCGAGTACATGCGAAAGTGTGCTTTTGCCGGAACCGTTTGGGCCCATAATCGCATGGATTTCGCCTGGATTAATGGTGAGGTTAATCCCTTTTAGAACATCTTTTCCACCGACTTTCGCGTGGAGATTTTTAATTTCAAGTAATGCTGTCATGGTTATCCCACACTTCCTTCTAAACTGATTCCTAATAATTTTTGTGCTTCTACAGCGAATTCCATCGGTAATTCTTTCAAGACTTCTTTGCAGAATCCGTTGACGATGGTATTCACCGCGTCTTCGCGGGAAAGCCCACGCTGCATGCAGTAATAAAGCTGGTCTTCGCTGATTTTCGAGGTCGTTGCTTCGTGCTCAACCCGTGCTGTACGGTTTTTTACTTCCATATAAGGCACGGTATGCGCACCGCATTTATCGCCCAGAAGCAGTGAATCGCATTGTGTGAAGTTTCGTGCGTTTTCGGCTTTCGGAAGCATTTTGACGAGTCCGCGATAGGTGTTTTGTGCGCGTCCTGCGGAAATGCCTTTGGAGATAATCGTACTTTTTGTGTTCTTTCCGATATGGATCATTTTCGTTCCGGTATCGGCCTGTTGACAATGGTTGGCAACCGCCACGGAATAAAATTCGCCGACCGAGTGATCGCCTTGTAAAATGCAGCTTGGGTATTTCCATGTGATGGCGGAGCCGGTTTCGACTTGTGTCCAGGAAATTTTCGAGTGCGCACCACGACATGCGCCGCGTTTTGTCACGAAATTATAGATACCGCCTTTGCCATTCTCATCGCCAGGGTACCAGTTTTGCACAGTCGAATATTTGATCTGTGCGCCTTCTAATGCGACGAGTTCGACGACTGCTGCGTGGAGCTGGTTTTCATCACGCATCGGAGCGGTGCAGCCCTCTAAATAACTGACATAACTGCCTTTATCCGCAATTACTAATGTGCGTTCAAACTGTCCGGTTTCGGCGGCGTTGATGCGGAAGTATGTGGATAGCTCCATCGGGCAGCGTACGCCTTCGGGAATATATACAAACGAGCCATCGCTAAAGACGGCAGAGTTCAGTGCGGAAAAGAAGTTATCTCCCGCAGGTACGACCGAGCCCAAATATTTTTTGATAAGTTCGGGGTATTCGTGTACCGCTTCGGAAAACGAGCAGAAAATAATGCCGATTTCTTTGAGTTTACCTTTGTAGGTGGTGGCAACGGACACGCTATCGAATACTGCATCCACCGCAACGCCCGCTAAACGCTCTTGTTCACGAAGCGGAATGCCTAGTTTCTCATAGGTTCTAAGCAGTTCAGGATCCACTTCATCGAGGCTCGCCACTTTCACTTTTTGTTTTGGGGCAGCGTAATAATACGCGTTTTGGTAATCGATATGCGGATATTCGGCCATTGCCCAATGGGGTTCTTCCATCGTGAGCCAGTGGCGGAAGGCTTTTAAACGCCATTCAAGTAGCCATTCCGGCTCGCCTTTTTTCGCAGAAATAAAGCGGACGGTATCCTCATTCAGGCCTTTGGCAGCCAGTTCGGATTCGATTTCGGTGACGAAACCGTGCTTATATTTCTCATTGGCCAAAGCCAAAATTTCGTGTTGTGTTGCCATCATCTATTACCGTTGTTTTGCCTCGAGAGGCTCTCCAAACATAACGGGAACTGCGATCTCTGCCAGACTTACGCTCGCAAAGGCTTCCCGTACTTTATGGTTGATCTTGTGCCAACCGGAACGTGTTGGGCAGAAGGATTCAATCCCGCAATTTTTTTCTTCTTCATTGATGCATTCGGTTAGTGAAATCGGGCCATCTACCGCGCTGATAATATCCGCCATTGTGATTATAGTGCTGCCTTTGGCAAGCGTATAACCACCATGTAGTCCTCGTGTGGAAGTCAGTAATCCTCCGCGGGATAAGGCTTTAAGCAATTTGCTGACGGTGGGATCAGGGATACCGGTCGCTTCCGAGATTTCATGAGCGCTCAAAGGCACTTCACAACGTTTCGCATCTTGCGCAAGATGTGTCATAAGAACTACTGCATAATCGGCCATGCGGCTGAGTTTTATCATAGTATTTCAATGGGTTGTTATTTAATTAGGACTGAATCAGTCCCTTATATTTAAATAGTACCATATTAGTATGGGTTTGTATAGTAACCAAACGCAGGTTTGTCAAAGGGTAATCGCGAAATTTTCCTACAAAAACAGCATGATAATAATGAGAATCATGCGCAATTGAGGGCAAATAGTGTAGATTTCAAGATATAATTATGTTAATGCATTCCCCTTTGTTAAGGGTAAATTGAAGGAATTGCCAATGGCTAAACAGAAAAATTTGGAATTAAAAAGGAGAGTCTTAGAGTTGGGGCTTACTGAGGAAATAATTGCCAAGTATAGCCGGGGAGATTCAAACACTGCAGAAATTATCATTGGCTTTCTAGAAAAGCTTTCTGCTAAAACCCCTGCGGGTTTTTCTTTGGTGAAGCTAGCAATGGCGGATATTGCCAACTTATCTGGTGAAGAAATCAAAGCAATAGGCATATGTTTAGAAGCGATCCAAATGCCTGAAGGCTTATCACTACCTACGTTATCTATAATAGCTGAGTTTTTTAGAAGCCGCCCTAAAAGTGTTTCGGTTCAAGAGGTAATGGAGCAAATTAGAGGATTGAATCAGTATCAAATCAGAGCAGTGAAATTAGGTCTTACTCGGGCTGAACTAGAAGGACATAATTGGGAGGAAGTAGGGGGAGGGGTAACAACAATTTATTTTCTTGAAAAACGCCTTAAAGGTGTTTCGGTTCAAGAGGCAATGGAGCAAATTAGAGGGTTGAGTCAGTATCAAATCATGGCGGTGAAGTTAGGTCTTACACGGGCTGAACTAGAAGGACATAATTGGGAGGAAGTAGGGGGAGGGTTGTGGGCATTTCAATTTCTTGCGAAACGTCTTAAACAAGATGTCTCTGTTCAAGAAGCAATGGAACAGATTAGAGGATTAGATAAGGATGCTATAAACCGTATAATGAACTATCAAGAAAAGGGAATAAAGGAACTTGGACTGACGCCATTACAAGTAAGCATCCGAAGATTTGATCAACCTCAGTTTGATGCCATTAAAGCAGGAAAAAAATATCAAGAGGTTATGCCAGAGGCTTATGAAGCAATAAGGGGACTGGAAAATTATACTGAAGGTGCTGTGAAAGCGATACTTCCTCAGGTCGGAGATGCTGCCAGTGAAGTAGCAAAACTTCTTTCTCGCCGCGATGGAGGAAGGCTCGTAGTGAATAGAGCATCGGCTCAAGCGGCAGATCCTAATGCGTGGCAACGAATTCAACAAGAAATTGAGCAAAAGAAAAAGAATCCTCCTTCTTCCTCGATTTCGAAATAATGTGTTACTAAAAACCTTCCTTGAATTCTGAATGTAAGGCGGTAGACTTGGGACTAAACCTCCGAGGCTATTCGCATGAAGAACGTACGCATATTAGCATTTATTCTCTGCTTGTTGGCACCAATACCTGTATTCGCTCAAAAAGCTCTTCCCGATAATTCTACACAAATTACCCTTTCCTTCGCACCATTGGTGAAGAAATCAGCTCCGGCGGTTGTAAATATCTATACCCGTAAGAAAGTTGTAGTGAAGACACTTTCCTTGCTCGACAATGATCCATTTTTCCGCCAATTCTTTGGCAAAGAAGGCCAAATGCCTGGGAAGGAGCGGGTTCAAAGTTCGCTTGGTTCTGGGGTTATTATTGATCCTAAAGGTATGATTATTACGAATAATCATGTGGTGGGAGGAAGTGATGAAATAACGGTCGTGCTTTCGGATCGCAGGGAGTTTGAAGCGAAGGTGGTGCTAATAGATGATCGGAGCGACTTAGCGTTGCTTGAAATTGATACCAAAGGGGAAGAATTGCCGTTCCTTACATTAGCCGATTCGGATCAGTTGGAAGTGGGGGATCTGGTACTTGCGATCGGTAATCCGTTCGGTGTAGGGCAGACGGTGACAAGTGGAATTGTTTCTGCGACAGCGCGGACCTCCGTGGGAGTCTCAGATTACCAGTTTTTTATCCAAACGGATGCGGCGATCAATCCAGGAAATTCGGGTGGAGCTTTGGTGACGACGGACGGTAAACTTGCCGGTATTAATACCGCGATTTTCACGCGTTCGGGTGGCTCGAACGGGATTGGTTTTGCCACCCCATCGAACATGGTAGCAACGATTGTAAGCAGCCAAAAACATCATGGAAAAATTGTGCGTCCCTGGCTCGGGGTGGCGATGCAGGATGTGACGCAAGATATCGCCAAATCACTCGGCCTGAAAACTCCGAATGGTGCATTGATTAGCCAAATATTTGAGGATAGCCCGGCTAAAGAAGCGAATCTGCAAGTAGGAGATATTATCACGAATGTGGGCGATCATGATGTGACAAATGCCCAGGTTTTGCGGTTCCGTATCGCGACGTATGATATCGGGAAAGAAGTGCCGTTTACGATCCTGCGGAAAGGGGAAGAGGTCACAGCCTTCGTAAAAATGGTGGCCGCTCCGGAAAAGCCCAAACGGGATGAGCGTGTGCTGAACGGTGAACATCTGCTTGAAGGGGCTACTGTTGCAAATCTTTCGCCTGCTTTGTCGGATGAGTTACGATTGGGGATATTTCAGGAAGGTGTCGTGATTACGGCACTTAAAGTTGGAACATTATCGACCCGCATAGGGATCCAGCCGCGGGATATAATCTTGGAGGTAAACCAAGAGAAAGTTACCTCGACCGAGCAGATAGAAAAGCTGATGCGCGATAGTGTAAAAGATCCGACCTTGAAAGGCTGGCAGCTGATTGTGCTAAGGCAGGGGCAGAAACTGAGTATTATCGTTAGTAAATAAACCTGGTATTATACAACTTTTCCGAACTGCGCTACACTTATAGGTTTACTTTTTGTGTTGCGTGTGGAACACTCAGGCTTCAACCATAGGATGAGGCTTATATGACTGTTTCTACCTTTATACAACCCGATAATACTACCCAAACTGTAGCGGAATATCCTGATATTATCGATGGTGATATTGCGGTATTCCATCGTGTTAGTGGAGCATTTGCTCCTCATGCGCAAGCCGTTCCGGATATGACGGTTGCGCTTGACCCAGGGAGTGTTCTTAACAGTAATGTGTTAGCGGAAATCGGTGTACAGAGTACCACCACTATTACACCTCCTGTGAGTGATCCTCGTATTGACCGTATCGTTATTGCCCAAAGCGATGGTACGGTTTCCGTTGTAACAGGTACTGAGGCAGCAAGTCCCACTCCGCCCTCCCTTCCTGTTGGTGCATGGCCTATCGCGCAAGTGCTGCTCCAAACTTCGACCACTGCCATCGATAACAGTATGATTATGGATGAGCGAAATTTTATGGGTGGAGGTGCCTCAGGTAGACTGCTGAATGTGCAAGTCTTTACGAGCAGCGGTACGTATACTCCTACTCCGGGAACGAATAGTATCATTGTTGAAATTGTGGGGGGAGGTGGCAGTGGTGGAGGTACTGCGGCAACGGGAGCCAATGCATCTGCAGCAGCAGGAGGAGCAGGTGGTGGATCTTATGCTAAAAGTAGATATACAAGTGGATTTGCTGGTGTCGCAATTACTATCGGTACTGGAGGAGCTGTTCCTGCTGCAGGCAATAATAATGGAAATTTCGGTGGTGCCACGAATTTTGGTGCATTAATGAATGCCCCAGGAGGCGCATATGGTTATGGGTCTCCTGCATATACTACTCCTGGATTAGGGGGGCCTGGCGGTAGTGGCCTGCTTAGTACAGGTGGAAATATTATCAATGGACGAGGCACCAGTGGCGGGCTTGGCTTTGTGTTGGCAATGAATGTTATGACTGGTGGGCGAGGAGGGGTTTCCCATTTTGGTGCAGGACCTGGGCCAACTCTAGGGAGTGCGGGCTTCCCGGGTACTTCTTACGGGTCGGGTGGAAATGGAGCGAGTTCTGGTGCTAGTACGGCAGCACGTGCAGGCGGAGCAGGTGCCGATGGTGTTGCTGTTATTTATGAGTATTCGTAATAGAAGTGGGGACATCACACGAAAATTTATCGACGCCCAATCGTGATTTTATCAGGCAGGCGTAAGTCTACACTTGCGATGCGGGAATCCAGCACCTTGGTTTCTTTCTGTAACAATGCAAGCCGTTTCCAGGCCTCTTCCTGTCCTTCTTCCGGGAGTTTAATTTCTATTCCTCCCGGTGTGCGGACATTCCAACGCCGCTCCCCTATACGAATTGCAGAGGCAAAATAGGGCTTCAGTGCTTCTTCCGCATCAACCATCCCCAGCAACGCCGAGGCGTTATCCGGTGCATCTTCACCGACCAGAATAGGAAGTTTGGCGAAAGGTTTGATGTTGCTATCTTCCACCACTTCCCCCTCGCGAGTGATGACATAAAGCTTCTTATCATACTGCCAGAGTGCTGCGGGTGTATTTTCTACAATCCGAACATGCAGGACGTTCGGAAGTTGCCGTTCGATGGAAGCATACTTCACCCAACTTAATAGCTCGATCCGCTGTTTGATGCTTTGGATTGGGATGCCAAGAATGGGTTCGCCACGCTGGACGCCTAGTACGGTGAGGATTTCATCCGCATTTGCGTAGTGCTGGCCTTCAAGGTAAATCTCTTCCACGTTAAGTCCGCGTTTGGCGGTGAAGATGAGGAAGTCTGTCCAGCGTTCATCAAAGAAACGGCCAATCCCGCCAGTGTACACAAACCATCCTGCGCTGCCTACGATGAAAAGGAAAAGTCCCAGTATCGCTCCCCAGAACGTGCGGCGGATAGCCAAGCGGGTACGACGCGCTACCGCAATGCGGAGCGCTTCTCGCTTATAAGCAGGCTGGTTACGCGGGCTGCTAGGCCTGGCGCTTGTCCTTTTGCTTGCCTTCGCACGTTTTCGAAGTTGGCGTCTCCTGGTAGTCACAACGGGCTCCCTGTACTAGACGGTCAAGAAGTTCTGGAAAACTGATACCACAATGTGCTGCAATCTCAGGCACGAGCGAAAGAGGCGTCATGCCGGGATGCGTATTAATCTCTAACAAAAATAGTCCCGGTTCGCCTTCCGTCGTATCATTATAACGAATATCGGAGCGTGTCACGCCACGGCAACCAAGGACATTATGCGCTTTTGCCGCCATTTCCATTGCTTGAATATACGCATCTTGCGGAATCGGCGCAGGCATTAAGTGATCTGTCATGCCGGCAGTATATTTGTTTTCATAATCATAAAATCCACTTTTCGGGCGAAGTTCAATCACGCCAAGCGGTTCACCATCGAGTACTGCAATCGCAAGCTCACGTCCAGGAATATAAGGCTCCACAAGCACCTGTTCACCGAAATCACACTCAGACGGTGTGAACCCACGTGAGCTTCCTTCGCGAATAATATGGACACCTACGCTCGATCCATCGGCGACGGGTTTTACAACAAAGGGTCTTGGGAGGATTTCTTCTCCCATTGCATAAACCGCTATCAATTCTTCACGGCTGACGACTTTTCCACCGGGGCAACGAATGCCAGCGCTTTCAAAAATGCGTTTGGCAAGCGGCTTATCCATACCGGTTGCGGAAGCCAATACGCCGGAATGGGTATAGGGAATGCGCAAATATTCAAGTATGCCTTGAATGCAGCCGTCTTCGCCATAGGTTCCGTGCAGCGCTATGAAAGCTACATCTGGTTTAAGTTCGCCTAAGCGTTCTGCGATATCGCGGCTTACATCCACTGCTGTGACTTTATAGCCAAGCGAGGTGAGGGCCTCTACTACGCCTTTGCCGCTGGAGAGCGATACTTCGCGCTCCGATGAAAGGCCACCCATCAAGACGGCGATATGTTTGTTACGTTTTGTCATAGTTTTCGCTCCGTTATTCTCGAAGGATGTGCTTATCAAGCAACATCCTTACACTAAATTCTTACCAATACGTTTAATTTCCCATTCCAACGTAATGCCACTCTTTTCTTTTACTCTGCGACGCACTTCTTCACCCAGATTTTCAATATCGGCGGCAGTCGCGGTGCCTGTGTTGATCAGGAAGTTGCAATGTTTCTCGGATACTTGTGCACCGCCCATCATCAAGCCACGGCATCCTGCTTCGTCAATTAATTGCCATGCTTTATGGCCGGCAGGATTTTTAAACGTACTGCCACTCGTACGGCTTTTGATCGGTTGGGTGGCTGCACGCTCTTCGGTGATACGGTTTAGCCGTTCGCGTATGGCGTTTGGTTGATCCGGCGTTCCCTTAAAGATCGCTTTTGTAAAAATAATGCCTTCCGGCAGCGTATGACCGCGATACATAAATCCGAAATCGGTGGCCGAAAGATCCAGGATATTTCCGCCTTCATCTACCGCCTCTGCCCGTTCTAAGACGGAGCCGAAGTCAGCACCATAGGCGCCTCCGTTCATCGCGAGTCCGCCGCCAACAGTTCCAGGGATACCCACCATAAATTCGAGTCCTGCAAGGCCATATTCCGCAGAGACGGTGGCCACATTAAAACTTAAGGCGGCAGCTCCTGCATGGACGGTCTTACCCGATTGTCTAATATCTGCAAAGCCACGTCCCAAACGAATCACCACACCTGGAATTCCGCCATCGCGCACAAGCAGGTTGGAACCTACGCCAAGTACGGTGACAGGTATATCGAGGGGTTTTTCGCGCAAGAAATAAGCTAAATCTTCGACATCCAGGGGACGGAAGACCACTTCGGCCAATCCTCCGACATTAAACCAATTGATGCGGGAAAGTTCAACAGATTCGCGATAAGCGCCACGCACTTTGGGCAGGCGCTCGATAAGATTCTGAGAGGACGAGGCGTTATCTATTTTCACCATGACTCCTACGCACGGGCAGTTTTTCCGTTCCGGTAAACAGCCTCAAGCCCTGCAGGAAGTTCGTTTGCCCAGTAAGTGATATTACCTGCACCTAAGCATACGACCAAATCGTTTGGTTGTGCAACGGTAGCAATGGTATTTGCTAGGGTTTCTGGATCTTGCAGCGGTTTTACGTCTTTGCCTGTGCCTCGAATGGCGGCAACGAGGCTATCCCGGCTAATGCCGTCAATGGGCTTTTCCCCTGCGGCGTAAATATCACTAATGTAGATCATATCAGCATGAGTAAAGCAGGTTGCGAATTCTTTAAAGAGGTCATGCACACGCGAATAACGGTGAGGCTGTGCAATCGCAATTACTCGGCCACCGCGCTGATCCGCCACTGTGCGTGCGGTTCTCAATGTTGCCATGATTTCTGTAGGATGATGTCCGTAATCATCGATAACGAGGACACCTTCTACTTCTCCTGTTTCGGTAAAGCGGCGTTTCACGCCTTTAAAATCTTCAAATCCCCAACGAATAACTTCATCCCCGAAGCGTAATTCCGCAGCGACACCAATCGCAGCCAGAGCATTGGAGACGTTATGAATACCCGGCATCGGGAGGACAACATCGTGAATTATCCGCTCTTCATCTTGGGTCAAACGTGCGGATAATACGACGTCAAACACAGAGCCAATGCCTTTAGGGCGAATGTTGATTGCGCGCAAATCCACGCCGTTTTGGTGTTCTTCCAAGCCATAGGTAATGATCTTGCGATCAATAATTTGCCCCATCAATGTTTTGACTTCCGGATGGTCTTTGCACATCACGGCAAAGCCGTAGAAGGGTAGGTTTTCAATAAAGGTGTGGAAGGCCTGCTTCACGCCCTCAAAGGAGCCATAATGCTCGAGATGTTCCGGATCGATATTGGTAACGATCCCCACCACTGCAGGCAGGCGGATAAACGTTCCGTCAGATTCATCGGCTTCGACTACCAACCATTCGCCGCTGCCTAAATAGGCGTTGGTTCCGCGGGTGTTGATGATTCCACCATTGATTACAGTGGGTTGTAGTGCCGCTTTCTCAAATAAATGCGCAACCATGGAAGTAGTGGTCGTTTTGCCGTGTGTTCCTGCAATTGCGACCGTATTTTTAAGCCTTACGATTTCCGCAAGCATTTCTGCCCGGCAAATGACGGGGATATGGCGTGAGCGGGCGCCTAGAATTTCGGGGTTATCCTTCTTTACGGCAGAGGATTTTACGACAACGGCAACGCCTTCAATATTCTCTTCTTTATGACCAATGACAACAGAAATGCCTTTTTCCCGCAGACGTGCCACATTTCCGCTTTCTGCAACGTCAGAGCCTTGCACTTTATATCCTAAATTATGAAGGATTTCGGCGATGCCGCTCATGCCAATTCCACCGATTCCAATGACATGAATGATGCCAATATCGACGGGCATGCGTTGTGCAGAGCTGGAATTTATCATAATATTTCAGTCGCTTATATCTTGATGTGCTAAATGAAGTTATTTCACCTTCTGGTGTAAATAGTCCAAAAAAAGTATTTACGGAATATAAACCATTTTTTTCAAAAGCCCAGTAGTATTCCCTCCGGCCTTAAGCTTTTTTTTACTTATTCAGCAGAGAATCCCCTTACGTGTGAAACACAAAACATTCTATAGCAGGGCTAGCACACATGACCGGATCCCCTATTTCTCCACTTCCTCTTGAGTCCGCCAGAGTAGGGCTTGGGACGGATCCGTGCCCGAAAAAATGGCTATCTTTCAGGGAATTGTCAAAGGTTCTCCTGTTGGCGTTAGTGCTTTCATCGGCTATAGCATTTTTAGTAGTGGGGATTGCCTGTGGTTTTGTATTTTTTGACATAGCACTACTAAAATAACCTTGCATTAACTTAAGAAATCAAGTAGAGTCTTTGACGGCTAAGGGATAACCTTGGCCGGAATGAAAATTTTTCCGTTTTGTTCACGAAAAATATACGGGAGGTAGCATATCCTTGTCAGAGGTATGTTAATTAAGGACTGTTTTATGGCTAATATTTTTCCATCTCTAGCTCCTTTACAGCGTATGAGTGCATTGGTACTCATTTCTGTTGTAATGCTTGTAGGTTTGACTGCGTGTGGCAGATATGCTCCGCATCCAATTCATACAAAAGTGACCCGGGAGTTTTACTATCAGACGCTTCAGCAGACTCCTGCGGATAACGATGATGCGTATTATCTCTATTATTATCAGCATCAGCAACAAGATAACCCGAATCAACCATCGGCCATTCCTGCACCGCGTGTAGCAAAGCCGATGGCTTTTCGGAACAATCCAAGCCCAACTAGACATCCGTTAGCGGCTGCTCCATTGGCAAACCCACCGAGTGTGTTGGCAGGTACTTCTGCAAAACGTAGTAATGCAGCTTCTGCAGCACTTCCTGCTCCAACTATCGTAATGGTGCCACCACAGGATAACGATTCTCAGTACGCAATGCCGGTTTTTCCAGGTCGCAATGGCGGTTCAGCGGCTGTTGTATTGGTGCCGGGCGGTGCTGTTGAAATGCCTTACCCTTCTGATAATGATGAACTTTATTTGCCTCCATCTGGTGCTCCTACCGGTCCAAATGTGATACAGTAATAGTTGTTGATTCCACTTCCCTCTCCTTCTGCTCTCTGCTAGAATCACGTTACGGTTTAAAATAATTGCCTAAAAAGCAACTTTTCCTAATTTTTAGGGTTGCGTTATACAGGTAAATGTTATAAGCCACAGGGGCTAATCCTTAAGCTCCTGATTTCTTGAAAAACGCATCTGTAGAGAGTTCGCTGTGAATATTGCCCCTGTGCATGTTGGTATCCGCCTCTCCAAAGCTTCTGCTTCTATTGTCAGAGTGTGGAAGTTTTTGCTTGTGGTGATGGGCTTAATCATCACAGTTTCTGCCTGTGCTCAAAAGAACATTACCAATGAAAAGAAGGCAGCGTACGAGGCCTTATATCCGTACCACGATAACGATAATACTTATGTTCCGGCGGCACCTCCTGCGGTTTCAAGAAAAATACGTCCTTCCTCATCCGCTCCGATGCATCCATCAAAGCCATCGCAACCACAAGAGCCGATGGATAATGATGGGTACTATACTCCGCCTGCAGGAAAGCCTGATCCGCGTGACCGCGTAGGTCAGGGCTTACAGAAAAAAGGTGCCCGCTCGGGGTACTATTATTACTACTACTATTACCCTCATGATAACGAATCCGAAGTATTCGGAGAGCATGAGGAGAACTACATCCAGCCGTTTTTCTTTGATGGCAACGGGTAAATTTTCTTGGTCGTTGTCGTTCGCTGATTTCTTATGATTTGGATACTTCACAGAGACTAGCAATGATAGAACAACCAAACGAGGAGGGCGCTCCTTTAATAAATACCGCACCAGAATCTCAAACTCCTGAAAAAAAGACTACTGCGGGGCAAGTTGCTGCCTATACCGTTTTTGGGATTGGAGTTCCTACGCTTGTCTTCGGAATGTTTTCTCCAACGCTTGGGTCGTATGTGGGGCTTTATATTGAAAGTACAGTGTTGGGAGTAGGGTTGCCGCTCAGTCTCGTGGCATTAGGGATGGGTCTCTCAGCAGCAGGTGGATGCATCTTGTGTTGTTGCCAAGGTTCCGATTCGTCTCAAGCTACGCACTCTCCAAAGCCGGCAGCGCATTCTGTACAAGGTACGGAAGCAGGACAGGATGTATCTGTGTCCCTCCTTGGTAATGCGAATACACAAGTGCCAAATTTTGTGGCTGCATTAGAGAGTGAACGAGCGAAGAAAGGGCAGTCCTCTGGCCTCGTTGTAGAAGTTTAGTAATCTTTACATCCCGTTCATTATCCATGCAATCAGGACAATCTGCGGTAAGGTAATTAGCGGCAGGAAGAGTGCAATCTTCCAGGATTTTGTTGTGTTTTGAAGTGACATAATCTCCGTATAATCCGTCGATACTCCCGTCATCAAAAATGCAAAGCTGTTGCCAGCGGCATGCGCGCGGGTGAGTAAGTCTGCGGCCAGAGGCGTTGAACCTTCCGAGCAGACTTCAATCACTGTGGCGGCAATCAGGGTGAGGAAGAGTCCCAGCGTGCTTGCGCCAAAATAGGTGCTGTACATTTCAAGTGGAACGAACGTGCGAATCGTTGCCGCGAGTATAATCCCCACAAAGAGCCAGCGTATAACCATCCGGGATTCTTTTATCCCGATGGTCAGCACATTAAAAATCCCAGTAGGTTTAAAAGAGTACGTTTGAACCCACTCTTTCCATTGTTCTTGGAAGGGGCGTGCGCTGCCTTGTTCGAGCTGGTTGGGGTTAGACGGAAGTATTCTTTTTTTCACAAACTGTTCGAAAATTATGCCTGTAAGCACTGCAATTAGCATGGAGCAGACGATAAACGCGAGCGTCCATTTCCAGCCGATCAAGGTTAGGAGGATAAGCGTCAACGAAAAGGAATTCCAGGGGCTTGCGATCAGGAACGCCATCACTTGACCGATACTTGCGCCGCGTTCATAGAGTTTCATTCCCACCATCAAAATGCCATGACTGCAAAGGTCCAGTAGCACTCCGGCGAATGTTGCGCGCAAAAGTCCTCGGAATGTCCCGCCGGGCCCGAGTATGGCCATAATCAGTTCGCGTGGTACATAATGGAGTAGCCCCACAAATAGCGCTCCTATCAAAATCCCCCACCACATGGTTTCAAACAGAGATGCAACAGCTTCTCCTAAATGATGCAATGGTGTGCTGGCAAGAAATGCGAATGTAACGGGAAAATATCCTGCAGCGTAATGTAGTATGTACAGAGGAAGTAGGATGGTGATTGAACCCCAAAGCAGGTAGTCGACGCTCTTCTTATGCTCATGCCCATGAGAGTCAGAGTTGTGTGGAGTAGGGGAATCGGTGTGGCAACAATCCATAAATTTCGTTACGCTATTGCGATTGCATCATGAAGCGGGATTGCGGATTTTTTGGCCATAGTTTGACGGTAGGCTTCCACCTTTTGAGGATATTCTAATCCTTTGACAATGGAGAGGCTTCGCAGTGTCGCAAACAGATGGATGTCATCTTCGGAAAGTTCTTTGTGCACAGAATCTGGGGCGTGGATCACGTTTTCAAGCGAAACCAAAAGCCGGTTCACTTCCCGTTTATAGTCTGTGCTTTTTACACAATGTTCGGCAAAACTTCCAAGGGATGATTCTTTTTTGGTGATAAAATACTGTTTGGCGCTTGGGGTTTTAAATTCTTCTAAAGCGGCTTCCCCCCAGCGTGGCATGGCGAGTTTATAGGTATAGGCTCCAACGGCCTGCAGCCAGCTTTGTAGGGATTGGTTGTTGCTAGGAGAGGGGGAAATAGCGGGCTTTCCATATTGTGCCAATCCATCAACGTAGCGTACAATATCCATGCTTTCAGGCATCACGGTTCCATCGTCTTTTTCGAGTATCGGCACCATTTTTTTGCCAATGAGAGCGATGGGCGTTTTTTCGTCGTCATTGGCGAGCGTGACCAAGGAGATCGGGACATTTTTTAGTCCAAATACCATGCGGGCTTTGACGCAAAAGGGGCAGTGGTCGTAGATATAGAGTTTCATGGAATGCCTAAGCTTGTCAGAATGTGGATATACGAGTATGTTTCACGTGAAACAGTTCATTAAAGTGCTATGATTGCAAACTCTCCCCCTGTTGCGCAATGGTTTTCTTTGTTTCTTTCCCAGTTGCCGGAAGAAATAAAACTTTGCGTGTCGCAAGAGAATTTTTCTTTGTCCCTTCTCTCGCTAGAAGAGCGGGCGTTATGTGCCAGCTGGGGAAGCAAGCGTTTGCAACATTTTGTGAATGGAAGAGTGTGCGCACATCGGGCGCTTACGTCCTTGAAAGTTGCTGAAGCTTCTCCGATTCTAAGGAGTGAGAAAGGTATTCCTTTATGGCCTAGAAAGATTGTGGGGTCGATTACCCATACGGAGGGAGCCGGTGCGGCGGCTGTGGCATTAGCGTCGGATTATAAAGCAATCGGAGTGGATATTGAACATGCCAATCGCTGCCATAAAGGATTATGGGCGCGGGTGTTTTCTGAAAAAGAAATTGTGTGGATAAACGAAGCGGGAAATTCGGAAGTGCAAGTAATTCGCGCAACAGCAGGATTCAGTCTGAAGGAGAGTTACTATAAATGTTTTTCCGTGCTCACAGGTGCGTCGCTTGACCTGATGGATATAGAAATTATTCCTAATACGGAAGGGAAGGTGCGAGTGAAAGATCGCACGAATAGGTTGGAGGCGGTGTCGGAAGGGATGTGGGAAGTGTCGGAAGGATATATATTGTCACTGGTATTTGTGAAATAGCAAAACCCTCCTCCTGAAAACCAAGAAGAGGGTTTTTGTCTGCGTGATTATTTATCAATCTGCGACGCTTTAAAGACGTCTTCCATCGTATCGACAACTTCGTAAAGTCCCCGTGTACGCTTCGACGCAAAGCCGTGTTCGATAATGTGGTCGGTGAAGGTCACCCACGCATCCCAATAATGTTCGTAATTATAAATCACGATTGGTTTTTTGTGCGTGTGAAGCTGTTTCCAGGTGATCACTTCGAAAGTTTCATCCATCGTGCCGAATCCACCCGGGAATACGACAAACCCGTCTGATTTCTCAAACATCGTCATCTTCCGTGTGTGCATATCATGCACGATAATCGTTTCGGTAAGTGCTTTATGAGCTTCTTCAAGGCCATCGAGGACACGTGGGAATACGCCGGTCACTTTACCGCCTTTTTCCAGCACGCCATCCGCGATTGCACCCATGATTCCGCAATCAGCGCCACCATAAACGAGACGAATATCCTTTTCCGCCATCATATTTCCAAAACGCCGACCTTCTTCAAAGAAATGGTCGGCAACACCATTACTTGCTCCGCAAAATACGCATAGTGAGCGGATTTCTGTCATGCAGCACTCCTTATCAGTTGAGGAAAACAGGCGCAATTAACCTTCAGCGAAATTCCTGCTTTATTATTGCAGGTAATTGCTATATGGACTATTCTGCGGTCTGTCAAATGGGTAACTCAAATGTCTTTCAGTTATTGATACCCCAACCGTACCAGTCAAAAGTAAATTTTTGGTAACAAAACTACAGGAATATTATGGAACTGTTAAAGAGCATCCTTCACCCGATTCATAAAGAAGGTTATGTGTTTGTCGTTGTATTTGCCATTGTCTCCTTATTTCTAGGGGCATTTTCTGAACCTTTAGGCTGGATAGGCGCAATTGCAACAGCATGGTGTGTTTATTTCTTCAGGAATCCAGATCGTGTTACGCCGGATGATGAAGGCTTGGTTATCAGCCCTGCGGATGGTTTGGTTCAAAAAATTACCAAAGCCCAGCCGCCGAAAGAATTAGGCATGGGAGAAGGCGAGCTTACCCGTATCAGCATTTTCTTGAACGTATTTAACGTGCATGTGAACCGCGTGCCGGTGAAAGGGAAAATAACGGCGCTGCATTATTTCCCAGGAAAATTTTTAAATGCGTCGCTCGATAAAGCCAGTGTTGATAATGAGCGCCAATCGGTACTGATTACGACCGAGGATGGTAAGCAGGTTGCATGCGTACAGATCGCGGGTCTCATTGCACGCCGGATTGTGTGCGACTTGGAGGAAAATCAGGAAGTCAAAACCGGTGAGCGTTTTGGTATCATCCGCTTTGGCAGTCGTACCGATGTTTATTTACCCAATGGCGTGAATGCATTGGTGGTAGAAGGCCAGCTTGCAATTGGAGGGGAGACTATCCTTGCGGATCTGAATTCCTCTGCACCTACCCGCACCGGAGTAAGACATTAGGACATGGCTTACGCGAAATGTCGTCTTCTGGTTGATTTCATCGTCGCCTTCGTCCTCGATTCCGCACGTACATTTAAGTGCGCTTACGGATCTGCGAGCGATGGCTCCTGGAAATCCATCCCAAATACTTGTTTCGCGTAAGTCAAGTCATGTAGGATAAAGGTATTATGGCACGAGAAAAGCATCCTTCCAGCCCCCGGTTTCTGCCTTTAACAGGCTTGATACCGAATATCCTAACGATTCTTGGGCTTTGTACCGGACTTTCTGCGGTGCGTTATGCATTCCAAGAGCGTTGGGAAATGGCCGTTGCTTTCATTCTGTTTGCCGCCATTATTGATGGGATGGATGGACGGCTTGCGCGTCTTTTAAATGCTACGAGTAAGCTTGGTGCGCATCTGGATTCGCTTTCGGATTTTGTCTGTTTCGGTGTTGCGCCTGCGCTTATCATTTATTTGTGGGGTTTGCAAAATATTGAAGTGAAGGGCTTAGGTTGGGCGCTGGTGCTGGTGTTCAGTACCGCTATGGCGCTCCGTTTGGCGCGCTTTAATACGTCGCTTGATGATGAAGATAAACCGGAATGGAAAGAGCATTTTTTTGTTGGAGTCCCTGCTCCTGCGGGCGCGGCGCTTCTTATGTTCCCGCTTATGGTGGCTTTCCAGCTTAAGGACCAGTGGGGCATCAACGAACTGCCTGTCCCTATGGGTGTGATTGCTGGCTATATGGTTGTAATTGCCTTGTTGATGGTAAGCCGGATTCCCACTTTTTCAGCAAAAGGTATGACAATTGAACGCGAATATGTCTCCTTTCTTCTTGTCGGAGCGGTGATTTTTATTGCGCTTTTGATATTAGAGCCATGGATTATGTTATCGTTCTTGATTGTTGCGTATCTTTGTTTGATACCGGCGAGTTGTGCATCCTATTTACGTTATGTACGGAAAGGATAGTTTTCCAGTATCTCTAGGACTTTCTCGACATTTTGACCTGCGTAAGGCAGGGTGATAATGGCCGCATCGCTAAAGTGCCGCAAACTTTCTGCCGTTGCTTCTAATCCTACGGTGCTTTCCGGTGTTTCATTGACAATCACTGCGGCAACAGGAATTTTCGCCTGTTCCAGCGTGGTAAGTGCGGTCAGTGTGTGGCTTAAGGTCCCAAGGTATGAGCCGGTTACGAGTACCACAGGAATCCCTAAATTTTTTATCCATTCGAGTTGTGTTTCGTGTGAGTTTAACGGAACCATCACACCACCGACGCCTTCGATAAAAAGGTAAGATGTATATTTTGCTTTTTCCGATGCAATGATTTCCTGACAAAAATTGCTGAGTGCGGCAACGGTTGGGGCTTCTTTTGGTTCGGCTTTTGCGGCCATATCGGGAGAAAGCGGGGCCGTGAAACGCCAGGGGGAAACAGCTTCGATCATGTCAGTTGTGATAGGTAATCCAAGGCTTCCCAGCAGTTGGTGCGTGTCGGTTGTGGGATCGTTCACATCCCATCCGCTGATGACGGGCTTAAGGGCGTGGGCTTGAATGCTACGCCCTCGTAACTCCCGGCATAGGCTGGTGGTTACAAAGGTTTTTCCGATATTAGTGCCGGTGGCAGTTATAAAAAAGCTCTTCATTCCGGCCTCCTTGCGATGAGCACGAGGATATTCCAGGTCGCTTTTAGTCCTTCTGGCGTTGCGTGATGGAGGCGATATTGCGCTTCCAGCCGTGCAAATGCGCTGCGTGCAGTGAAGATGGGCGAAGATTTTGCGCCCGCACCAATCGTTTTCATTGATTTCAGTAAATCAGTGACGGTTGAATGATAGGTATAAAACGGAATTGTTGTGAGCGAAATATGTTCAAAACCCGCCTGTGCGCAAGCATCGCGTAGCTGGTTTTCCGTGATAAAAGTATGAGGGGAAAAAGCCGTGCAGGATTCATGTATTGCGTGATGGAGTTCATGGAGCGTACCGGCGCCAAAGGTCGTTAATATCAGGTGGTTAGAAGGTTTCAAGCTGCGGAAATATTCTTGGGCGGCGTGGTGAGCATTCACCCATTGGAGTGCGAGCGAAGAATAAATGCCATCGAAGGATTGATCTGCAAATGGCAATGTTTCGATATCGCCAGATACCGTAGATGCCAGGCTGGAGGCGATATTGCACATCCCAAATGCGCTATCGCATTGGATAATGTGCCAGGGTTTTCGGTTTGCATTTTCGCGGGCGAGCGACCCTGTTCCGCAGCCAGCATCGAGGATAATTCCTGTTTCCGGGAAATGGTTCAGCGCTTCGTGGTAGAGTAGCTCCGCCACGTTTTTCTGTAAGGCCGCATGCGCATCATACGAGGTTGAGGCGCGGCTAAAATCATCACGGATGCGTTGCTTATTCATGCGACCTGCCTCATTTCAGTTATGCACGCCGTGATCGCTTCGCGGCATAAAGAGGCATCATGCAGATGAGGTGCATGACCTGCATGCTCAAGCCATAGCATGGAACTGTTAGGAAGTTTCGCTCTGAAATGCTCAGTCTGCGAGGGCGTCACAGTGCTATCTTTCTTCCCGTGGATGAGGAGCGTTGGTGGAAAATCTGATATATCCACCGTCTCGCACGAAAAATTTCCAAGCTCGGAAAGCCAAGTTTCGCGATGCGCGATGTGAGGGGTATCCTGGAATTGTGGGATGATTTTTTTACGTTCGCTATCCTGTCCAACCATTATCGTGCGGAAACGGGCAAGGGTGGCCTCTGAATTCTGTTTAAAGCCCTTCTCGAACGCAATGAATGTGTCTGAATCTGTCGCATCATTAGCAACAAACGCGTAAGGCGTTGCGATAAGTACGAGCAACTGGCACTTAAGTTTTTTCTCTGCGATAAGCCGGACGGCCACTTGTCCACCGAGGCTCCATCCAATGACAATATCCGCGGAAATAGGCGTAAATAATGCGGTCAGATTTTTAAAATCAGGGAAGGCGTGATAATTCAATTCATGTGCCTCGCAGTCTGGTGGCAAGAGGGCGGAAAGTCCTTCCGCAGAATGTGCCCAACCGGATAGGAGGAGGGAGGTCATTGTCATGGCTTCCTCTGGGGGTAATCGACTTTCATGAAATACAGCCCATGGGCAGGTGCGGTGGGACCGGCCTGTGTGCGGTCTTTTGCTTCCAGTATCCGCGGAATTTCGGTTGCCGCTAATTTGCCTTCGCCTATGAGTTTTAATGTGCCGGTGATATTGCGCACTTGGTGGTGTAGGAACGAGAGCGCCTGTAGATCGAGTGTTATGACGTCTCCTTCTTGGGTAATGATGAGGCTATCAAGCGTGCGCACCGGGTTTTTGGCTTGGCATTCAGAGGCGCGGAAGCTGGTGAAATCATGCGTACCGAGGAAATGCTTCGCGGCTTCCTGCATGAGTGCAATATCCAGCGGTACAAAGACCTGCCAGGCGCGGTTTCGTTCGATTGCCAAGGGAGAAGAGCGGTTGATGATGCGATATTGGTAATAGCGGCGCGTAGCGCTAAAGCGGGCATGGAAATCATCCTCTACCTGCTCAGCTTTCAGAATGCTGATTCCGGGTTCTTGTTCGAACATCTGGATGAGATGAAAATTGACCGCTTTCCAAAGTTTATAAGGATCATATTCTTTTGCGAGCACCACATGCGCGACTTGCCCACGGGCATGGACGCCACGATCAGTGCGTCCTGCGCAGTGAATTGTAATGGATTCACTGCAGAAACGGAAGATGGCTTTCTCAATAGATGCTTGAACGGAAGGGCCTTCGGCTTGTTTCTGCCAGCCTAAGAATCCTGTTCCGTCATATTCGATAGTCAACTTATAGCAGGGCATTATGAAAGTTGGCTCCCTTGCCGGATTGGATAACCCCGGAGCACTTCTTCCGTTGGCGTTGCTTTCTTGCTGGCACGTTGAATGCGGGTGGGACGTAAGAGTGTACCACCGCCGCAGGCAACGGTGAGTTGGTCATCTATTGTTGTTCCGGGTGTTGCTGTGGTGCGACCTTCAATGAGTGAGGCTTCATGAATTTTAATCGCCTCATTTTGGTACATAAAATAACTCCCAGGCCAGGGAATAAAGGCGCGGATTTGACGCTCAATCGCAGCGGCTGGTTGTTGCCAGTCGATTTTGGATTCTTCTTTTTTCAGCTTCTTCGCGTAGGTGAAAAGGCTGTTTTCTTGAGGTATGGGAATGGTATTGCCGTGGAGTATGTCATAGAGTGTTTCCATAACCAATTCCGCGCCCATCTCAGAAAGTGTATCGTGGAGTGCTTCCGTGGTGGTGCTGGAGGTAATCGGAGTTTCCGCGGTGGCAAGCATCGCGCCAGTATCGAGCCCTTCATCCATCTGCATAATGGTAATGCCCGTTTTCGTATCGCCAGCCAATATCGCGCGATGAATCGGTGCGGCACCACGCCAACGGGGAAGGAGTGATGCATGAATGTTCAGGCATCCGTAGTGTGGGGCGTTCAAGATTTCTTTCGGGAGGAGTAGGCCATAGGCTGCGACAATTGCTACATCAGGGGAAAGATCCGCAAAGGCCTGTTGCTCCATTTCTCCTTTCAATGAGGAGGGGGTGCGCACTTCAATCCCATACTGCAGCGCGGTGGTATGGACAGGAGAGGGCTGTTCATGCTGACCACGTCCGGCGGGACGGGGTGGTTGGGAATAAACCGCGATCACTTCATGATCAGGACTTTCCAGCAACGCCTTTAGCGCTGGGACGGAAAAATCAGGAGTGCCCATAAATATAATGCGCATAAAAGTGTCCTTGGATTTAGCGAAGATCAGAATCTTTAATCTTCTGATGCGGCTTTTTGCTTTTTGACTTTCCGGATGATCATATCCCGTTTTACCGGAGAAAGATGGTCAATAAATACCACGCCGTTTAAGTGATCGATCTCATGTTGGATGCAGGTGGCAAGTAGTCCTTCGCATTCCAAGATTTGTTCTTTTCCATGATAATCAAGATATTTCACGGTGACTTTTTCTGGGCGGACAACCGTGGCATATTGTCCAGGAAAGGAAAGGCAGCCTTCGTCATATTCCGAAAGTATATCAGTATGGTTTACGATTTCAGGGTTAATCACGAATAACGGGGATTTCTCGCCATCCGGGTGGAGGTCCATCACCAGCACCCGTTTATGGACGCCGACCTGTACGGCCGCAAGCCCGATGCCTTCACAATGATACATGGTTTCTAACATATCATCCATAAACTTGCGCAAATCGTCATCGACTTTCTCAACGGGAAAGGATTTGATCTTAAGCCGAGAATCTGGGGCGGTCACAAGGGGGAGTATAGCCATTGTCGTTCTTTGTTGGTTTAGAGTGTCAAAATGCCTGAAAATCCAGGGGCTATTCTAATATAAGCAAGTCGCTACCGCAATGGTGGATTGGGGGGTAAAGTGCGGCATAGGAACGGGTTCTTACCATTTATGGTTGATATAATATGTCGTTATTACAGCTTGATATAAAATATTAATATGCTAATGTGTTGCACATTTTAATAAATTAAGCAGATTTATAATGGCTAAAGAACAATTTTTCCAAGCACTTAAAGAGAAGAATGAAAAGAAGGCACGTGAATTACTCCGAACAGCAACGCCTGAAACGATTCAGGCGATTAATGCAGAGAGAAAAGAATATTTTTTGCATTTAGTGTCATCAGAGCCATTTCTTGCCGTATGCTCTGCAATAGAGAATAGTTGGTGGGCGGTGGCGAAAATTCTCTATCATGCTTTTTCTAAAGAACAGCGATCGGAGGTGATTGATAGTAAATTGTTACGTAATGACGTTTTATGGCGAGCTGTGCGCAAAGGAGATCTGACGTTTGTACGTTCATTCTTTGGACTGTTTTCTGAGCAAGATCAGCAACACATAGTGCAACGGAAAAAATATAGTTTCTTACGTTCGGTAGCAAGCAATGGGCAGTTGGAAATTTTCAAATATTGCTACGATAAGCTCTCTAGTTCGGAGAAGAAACGTAAAGTATTTTTAACGCAAGAGGACAAGCATAATACTATCCTCGATGACGTAATTTATGAGGAATGGCAGTACACCGAAAAACTTCTTCTTGCGGAGATGGTTATATTAAACAAAAAGCTGCCGTCGACAAAACAACTTGATTGTGTTGAGATGCTTACCCGTGCCAAAAGGTCACTTTTGGGAGATGATGATCAGGTGAAGGCAGAGCAAGCCGGGATATTTGCAAAGGTAGTTGTTTCAGCAGATAAAATCATTCGTGCGGCGAGAAAAACAATCGAATATCATCCTCAGATTTCTTTTATGCAAAGATATAACACCTCTGCTCAAATGCGGGCTGATATGGCCAGTAACATAAATACGCTGATGCAGAAGGAATTACCGAGGGAAATTGCTACTCAAATAGTACTAGAGACAATGGGATGTGAGAATAAAAAAGAACGAGAATTATTGGCTTTACGTGTAGGAGGTGATGGAAGGATCGCTAACCGTGGCGCACTAAATGCTCCAAGCCAAGTCGTTAATCTATTCCAGAAAGCAAAAGAAGTAAAGGGGTGCGAGGCTAAGAAAGCGCGACAGATAAGTTATGCAGAAAAAATACGAACAAATAGTAACGCTTCGTATCTTCAGAATTGCTTTTTAGGGCATTAGAGAAAATTGTTTCCGTAGTGCTGCGGCCACTTTCTGCGATTCCTGTAACGGATCATAATTCCATGATGTATAAGGTGATTGTAAAGGTCGTGCTGCACCGTAATCATACAGTGTCTGATGTAGGCGTGTGTGCTTTTCGGGGATAAGGTCGGAAGGTGCATAGATAAATACCGGCTTGCCGGTGGCTGCAGCTTCTGAGCACATCGACATCGAATCTCCTGTCACGATAATACTTTCGCTTAACGCCAACAACCCGAAATAGGGATTTTCGTCCGTACTTTGCCAATGGTGCAAGTGATAAGGGACCGTGAGTGCGGATTTCAAGGCTGCAATGGCTTCTTCAGAGGTGCGCC
The DNA here is from genome assembly GCA_021156175.1 of Rickettsiales bacterium. Lineage (GTDB taxonomy): Bacteria > Pseudomonadota > Alphaproteobacteria > Rickettsiales > JAJNBL01 > JAJNBL01. The sequence continues at coordinate 191,662 of JAJNBL010000001.1, read as the reverse complement.
TGCTGGTGGTAATCAGCAATGCAGCGTTATATTCATTAGCGCAAGCGGAGGCTATTTCTGCAAGTTCTTTTGCGTGTGCTGGCGAGAAAATACGTCCGCCAACATTACCTCCGATGAGTAAGGCAATTTTTTTCTCGGGAAGGTCAGGGAATCGGTCTTTCCACTGCGCATGGGCTTCTTGTAATGTGGTTGCAGTCACTCGATGAGGAGCGCCCACAGTGATGATAATGTTGTGGGAAGCGGGAATGTCGTCATGCTCAGGTATAACAATTAAATCGATTCCAGATGCAGGAAATCCTGGCCACATAAGTTGAATAATTTTTGTCTTACCACCCGATTGCGCTTTGATATAATGGGCAATCGGGGTGCTCCGCCGTCCCGCTAGAATCACCAAATCTGGCCAGGGCGAGGTGAGCGGATCGCTGTTATTTTTATCCATTCCCAGCAGGGTTTTGCTTCGGAAAAGATTGGGTAACTTTACCCATTGATCGTAGCGTATTTTTTTTGTGATAAAGGGAAAGCCAAGTGCTTCCGCAATGCCAAGGACTTGGGATACGTTCCCTGCGCGGTCATCGCATAATGCCCAAATAATGGGGTTAGACATGGGATGATCCTTGTTCAGATGCGGCTAGCGGTGATTTTCCTGGCAAACGGTTAAACAGTGGGTCGGTAATACAAGGTGGCAACAAGCTTGCAAGCCATATGACGGCATAAAGTGGGAAAGGGAAGGCGATGCGTGCGGGATTTTTCTCCAAGCGTTGTTGGATGAGGCGTGCAGCTTTATCCACACTCATCAAGAAAGGCATGGGAAAGTTATTCACATCTGTCATGGGTGTGCGGATATATCCGGGAGTGACTACAGTAACGCCCACATTATGGGTCGTAAGCATGCCGCGCAATCCTTCCCCCCATACTTTGACGGCGGCCTTGCTACCGGAATAAGCGGGTGAGCTCGGAAGGCCGCGATAGCCCGCAAGCGAGCTGATAATGGCAATTTGTCCCGATTTGCGGGATTGCATTAGGGGAACTACGGGACATACGGTGTTGAGTACGCCCGAAACGTTTGTTTCAAAAATCTGGCGAATTTGGGAGGCGGATTCACTGCCGCCTGCCGTGCCTCCTGAGATACCTGCATTGGCAATGAGGAGGTCAATCGGATGGTGGGCGTCGATTTCCTGTAGCCACGCCTCCATTGCTTGCGCATCGTCTACATTAAGGCCTGCGCGGGCAATGACTAACGCGCCTTTGGCTTGGCATTTGTTGGCAACTTCTTCCAGGCGCTCGGGGTTTCTTCCCGTAAGGCATAAGGTGGTGCCGGGTTTTGCGTATTGCAGGGCCAATGCTTTCCCTAAGCCGCTGTTTGCGCCGGTAATGACAATGGTCTGAGAAAGAGGAGAAAGTGGCATCTTCACAAAATACTGTTCTTTGTTGCAAAATATTCTATAACATACCTTCGCTTCGAGGGAAGCAAAGAAATCGTTTCTCGAGGAATTATGCCTGAGCTACAACGTCGTCGTAGGGGATTCATGCTTGTTCTTTCTTCGCCTTCTGGTGCAGGAAAGACAACGCTTTCGCGCAAACTTCTTGAGCATGATGACAATATCATTATGTCCATTTCGGCAACTACCCGGAAACCTCGTGTTGGCGAAGAAGATGGGGTGGATTACCATTTCATGAGCACTAAGGAATTTAACGCCAAGACTGAGGCGGACTATTTTTGGGAATACGAAGAAGTCTTTGGGAATCACTATGGAACTCCGAAACAGTATGTGCAAGATGCGCTGGCGACCGGAATAGATGTGCTTTTCGATATTGATTGGCAGGGTACACGTCGCCTGACTCAAAAAGCACGGGAAGATTTAGTAAGTGTGTTTGTATTGCCCCCTTCGATGAAAGAATTAGAGCGCCGCTTGCGTAAACGTGGACAGGATGATGACGATGTAATTCACCGCCGGATGGCGCGGGCGGAAGAAGAAATCAGCCATTGGGGCGAATATGATTATGTGATCGTCAATCAAAATATTGATGACAGCTTGCGCAAAATTAATCATATCTTGAAGGCCGAGCGGTTACGTCGTGTGCGGCAACATGCGTTGTCCGAATTTGTTGATACCTTGCTCCATCCATAGCATCATAATGAGGAATAGTGTGCAGTATTTCGCACGTATAAATCTGATTATTCTCTGCGCCGCAATGCTAATTGCACCGGCGCTTTCCCTATTTTCTGGGCTTGGGGTTGCTCCACTCTTTAGTGTGATCGCGATTGGGCCATTAATCTTTACATTGCTTCAGCGCCGCTTTTCAGGTTTCTATCGCCATCCGATTATGCTTTGCCTGTGGACGTTCATTGCGTGGGCGGGTCTTTCTACCCTATGGTCAACCCACCCGAAAATCTCACTCCTGGTGGCGAGTGAACTTGTGGCTCTTCTCTTGGGAGGTGTGGCGATCTTGGATTTTATCCGAAATCAGAATGATCGGGGCAAGAAAGCGATTATTGTGAGTATAGTGGCAGGCCTAATCATTTCGGTGCTTCTCGCCATCTTTGAGCTTTTCTCTCAAGGAATGCTTGCGATTTATCTAAAGACGGCGCTGCTCCAAAATCCTGCTTATGTCTATTTTCCTCATGACATGAACCGTGGCGCAACCTTTATTACGCTTCTGAGTTGGGTTGTACTCATGGCATTGACCGAGCGTTCTTCGTCGTGGTATGTGCGGGCTGCATTGTTTATCGGGACATTAGCAATGGGGCTTTTGTTGTTATCGCTTGAAAGCATGGCGGCAAGTGTTGGATTTATCTGCGGGTGCGGTGCTTATTTATGTATACGGTTACTGAAAAATAAAGGTGTAATGCTTATCGCTGCAGGGCTTTTGGCTGTGGTTGCCTTCATGCCGCTCATTGCATCGCATTTGAATCCTCCCGCCATTATGGAGCGCTTCCCTGCTATTCCAGAATCTTCTCAACATCGGCTGTATATTTGGCACTATGCTGCTGGGATTGCAAAGCAATCGCCCGTTATTGGGATAGGTTTGCGTGCGTCCCGCTTTATCCTGCCACAGCCATCTGAATGGCCACGTCCGGGTTTGAATCCGCTGCCATCACATCCGCATAACGTTATTATCCAGGCCTGGTTGGAGCTTGGTTGGGTTGGGGTATGTCTCTATGGAGCTGTGCTTGCTTCAATTCTGTGGGCCCTCTATCGGATGAAGGCAAGCCCTCACCGGAAGGGTTTGGCGGCTGCTTGGATAGTCGCAAGCTTCATTATTAGTGCCACGTCATACAATGGTTGGCAGGCATGGTGGATTGCGACGATGCTGCTGACTTTTGGGCTTGGTGTGGGATTGCGTATCCCTCCCATTTCGCAAGAATCCCAAAAGGAAAAGCAGCCGCAAGCGCGTGAGCCTGCTAACTATAGCATGACCTCACAATCTTTTGCCTAAGAGCGATAATCCACGTTAATCGAGATATAACCATGCGTGAGATCGCATGTCCAGACGGTGAATGCGCCTTGCCCGAGTCCTAAATCCACATAAATGTCGATATTCTCTCCCTTCATGTAGGCAGTGGTATGCGATTCCACATAGTCAGGGTTGAGTTGACCGTTCTTCGCTAGGATTGCATAGCCGATACCGATGGTGAGTGTATCGCGGTTTGCCGCTTCGCCCGATTTTCCGACGGCTGCTACAATTCTTCCCCAATTCGGATCACCACCGGCAAGGGCGGTTTTGACGAGGGGAGAATTCGCAATCGCCATGCCTACTACTTTTGCGGCTCTATCGGATTCCGCCCCTTTTACATGAATTGCAACAAATTTGGTTGCGCCTTCACCATCTCTGACAATCAGATGCGCGAGTTCAAGTTGGATCTCCCGCAGCTTTGCTTTGAAATCCGTTAACGCTGGATCATTCGCGGAGGTGATCGCTTTATGTTTAGCTTGGCCTGTGGCGAAGATCAGCGCGGTGTCGCTGGTCGATGTATCGCTATCAACCGTAATCGCATTAAATGAAGTCTCAATTCCGGCGGAAAAAATTTCCTGCAAAATGGGTGCAGGGATTCCCGCATCGGTGAAGAAATAGGCAAGCATCGTTGCCATATCCGGTGCGATCATGCCTGAACCTTTGGTAATTCCGTTAATTGTCACCTTCACGCCATCAATCATCGCGGTGCGTGTGACCATCTTGTGGAAGGTGTCGGTCGTCATGATGGCTTTGGCGGCTTCTTCCCAGGCATTCGCGTGGAGCAGGGATTTGAGATCGCCAAGGGATTCGGTGATTTTATTATCCGCCAAAGGTACGCCAATCACGCCGGTGGAAGAGGGGTACACTTCTTTCGGATCGCAGCCGAATTCTTTTGCGCATGCTGCAACGATGCGGTCAATCGAGTCTTCCCCGTTTTTACCATTAAATGCATTGGCATTGCCGGAATTTACGACAAGCACGCGTGCTTTCCCGTGGGAGAGAATTTTCTGTCCCCAGATGATATTGGCACTGCATGTTTTTGAGCGCGTAAAGGCGCCCGCAACGGTTGTGCCTTCTGCCAACTCTGCGACCATCACATCGACGCGATTGCGGTATTTCACACCACAGGCTTTTGCGGATAAACGCACGCCAGCAATCGGCGGGAGAGTCGGATAGGTTTTTGGAGCGAGTGGTGAAATCGGGAGTGGAGGCATCAGCGTTTCTCTTTCTTAATAATGATTTTTTTCTCTTGGAGCTTTACATACAAGATCGTCAGCGCCAAGGGGAGGGTGATAGCGTTGGCAAGAATCATTGGAGTATTGCCAAGTAAAATCCCGTAAATCAGCCAGCAAAATAAGCCGCACGAAAAAAAGACATACATCCATTTAGAGATGCTGTGTGTTTCTCGGGTCTTAAGTGTTCTGATGGCTTGGGGTACGAAGCAGAGTGTGGTCAAGGTGGCGGCGATTAAGCCAATCAGCTCTGTCAGATTGATTGAGGTCATGGCTTGTTTTTCCTGGTGAATTCCCATATTCATGCGTTAGGACAAATAGCTTAAATCTCCAGGATTCGCAAGGGGAATATGCAAAGGGAAAGACGGAGAGAAAAGCCTCCTAAATGCTTGCAGCTGGCGGATGTTTTAGGATGATTGGGTATCGCAAAGGTATCTATAGTGTAATGGTCGGAATAAAAAAATCATTTCGCTCTATTTAGTAGTAGGCCTGAGCGTAGATTTACGCTATGTGTGAAAAAGTGCCTTTGGATGAGTTCTGGGCGGAGATAGGGATAGGTATGAAAAATAATAATAACAATCCACAAAATACACGCACATTAGGGCCTGTTTCGGATCTCGAGCGTCATTTGCCGACAGAATGGTGGAAGAAGCTTTTTACCTCCCTATATCTAAAAACCGATGGTGATGTGGTGGAAAATGACACCAACACGGTTCGCGAAGTGGATGTATTGGTCGAGAGTTTGGGGCTTAAGTCTTCCGATGCGGTGCTCGATTTATGTTGTGGTCAGGGACGTCATGCGCTTGAGCTTGCTCGCCGTGGATTCCAAAATGTGAAAGGCGTTGACCGTTCGCGGTATCTTGTTCGACTTGCCAGAAAACGTGCGCAACAGCAGCAGTTGAATGTCAATTTCTCCGAGGGCGATGCGCGCCGTATTCGATTTACTGAAAGCTCGCTTGATGTAGTGTATCTGATGGGAAATTCTTTCGGATATTTTGAGCGCGAAGAAGATGATGCCGCTGTGCTCGAAGCGATCAAGCGCGTGCTGAAATCTGAAGGGAAAATTGCGCTTGATATTACCGATGGCGAATGGATGCGTGCTAATTTTGAGAAACGTTCGTGGGAGTGGGTGGATCAAGACCATTTCGTCTGCCGTGAGCGTTCGCTTTCGACCGACGGAACGCGGATTATTTCGCGTGAAGTGGTGGTGCATGCGGAGAAAGGTGTACTCGCGGATCAGTTTTATGCGGAGCGTTTGTACGATAAAGATCAGATCGCCGCGCTGCTCAAAAAGGTCGATTTTGGATCGGTGACATTGCATGACAAATTGAGTGCAGGTTCTACGCGTGGCCAGGATTTAGGCATGATGGCGCATCGTTTGTTTATCACCGCGCAAGCGCCAAAGAAAAAACCAAAAGCTAAAACACAAGGTACCACTCAAGAAATAACTGTTCTGCTCGGCGATCCGCGTCTACCGGATCCAGTGAAGAAGGACGGCAAGTTTAATCCCGAAGATTTACAGACGATCGAAACACTCAAAAAAGCATTGTCGACGATTGATGGATACAATTTCCGTTATATGGATTCGCATCCACAGCTGCTTACCTCGTTACAGAAAAAAGTGCCGTCGTTTGTGCTTAATCTTTGCGATGAAGGTTACATGAACCAGGCGACTGAGGAGCTCCATGTTCCTGCAATGCTTGAGATGTTTGGTGTACCGTATAGCGGTGCAGGGCCTGCTGCGCTTGGGCTATGTTATAACAAAGCGATTGTGCGCGCGATTGCGGCGGGTATAGATGTACCGGTGCCGGAAGAAACCTATTATGATCCGTCTGACCAATCGGCGTCGATTCCTTCGATTTTCCCAGCACTTCTTAAACCAGGTTGGGGTGATAGTTCGATTGGTATCACCAAAGATGCAGTAGTGCATAATGCGGAGCAATTGATGGCGTATCTTGATTATTTACGTCAAATTTTACCCAACCGTCCGGTGCTGATCCAGGAGTTCCTGGAAGGGAAAGAATACAGTGTGGGCATTATCGGGAATCCTGGAAATTACAGCGTGTTACCGGTGCTCGAAGTGGATTACAGTAAGTTGCCGAAAGAGCTGCCGAAGATTCTTTCTTATGAATCAAAATGGGAGCCGGAATCTCCATATTGGAGCCAGATTGCGTATAAGGAGGCTGAGCTTCCTGAGGAAGAGCGACGTCGGTTAGTGGATCATTCAATCCGCTTATTCGAGCGCACAGGATGTCGGGATTACGCACGTTTTGATTATCGCGCGGATCGTGCAGGGACGGTGAAACTTTTGGAAGTGAATCCAAATCCAGGTTGGTGCTGGGATGGGAAACTGAATCTCATGGCACAATTCGGAGGTATGTCGTACAGTGAGTTGCTTCGTGATATCGTAACTGCGGCGGTAGAGCGTTGTGGCAAGCGAAATGAGGCGGATATTAAAGCAATCGCCGCCTGAAGAGGATAGGCGCTCTCTCGTTTTTATTGAGCGAGGGAATGTAGGAGCACATGGACCACACACACATAGAAGAAGACGAAACTCCTGATGATCGTAATGGTCCAGGAACAGGTGAGCGCATCGCGAAGTTTCTTTCGCGCTCAGGGATTTGTTCGCGCCGGGAAGCCGAGCGTTGGATCGAAGAAGGGCGGGTGGAAGTTGATAGAAAAGTCCTCACTACTCCTGCAACATTCGTCACGTCTGCACAAGAAATTCGCGTGGATGGCGAACGTATCGCACAAAAAGAAGGAACCCGTTTGTGGTTGTTTTATAAGCCAAAAAGCATCATCACCACGGCTCGCGACCCACAGGCACGCAAAACCGTATTTGATATTCTACCTGAACACATGCCGCGCGTAATGACGGTTGGACGTCTTGATTTTAATACCGAAGGCTTGTTACTACTTACCAACGATGGCGAGCTTTCACGCTATCTTGAATTGCCGGAAACCGGCTGGAAGCGCCGTTACCGTGTGCGGGTGTATGGCAGAGCGACGCAAGCGCAACTTGAGCCTCTTAAAGCTGGCATAACGGTTGAAGGCGTGCATTATGCCCCGATGGAAGTGACGTTCGATAGTAATCAGGGAAGTAATAGCTGGCTTACTGTGGTGTTGACGGAAGGAAAGAACCGTGAAATCCGCCGTGTGATGGAGCATGTGGGATTGCAGGTCAATCGCCTCCTTCGTGTTTCTTACGGTGCTTTCCAGTTGGGAAGCTTAAAGGAAGGCGAAGTGAAGGAAGTATCCCACAAGGTGCTGAAAGAACAGCTCGGGAAATTTTTCGAAAATACCCGAAATTCCTGATTGTCAGGGCTACCCAAGCTAGGGTATTATCAGCTTTTAGTAGTTTTGCATTAGGAAAAGCATATGCTCCGCATTATTTCAGGAAAACACCGTAACCGCCGACTTGACACCACTAAAGATAACGCAGTCCGCCCGACAATGGCACGCGCGCGGGAGGCAATATTCAATATTCTGACGCATGGTGGGTTCCGCGGTGAAGATGGCAATACGGTGCTCGATGGCGCGGTGGTGCTTGATCTTTTCGCAGGGTCTGGAGCGCTTGGGATTGAAGCTCTTTCACGCGGTGCGCGGCATGTAATTTTCATTGATATCAACCAGAAGCATCTGGATGTGGTGCGCAGAAACTTAGAGCATGTGGGCGAGAGCGACAATGCGACCTTGATACGAAGTGATTCTTCGGCTCCTCCACCGGCACGCTTTCGGTGTAATGTAATATTCCTTGATCCGCCGTATGATAGCGATATGATCGCAAAATCCCTAAAGAGTTTAGTCAATGGCAATTGGCTTGAAGACCGGGCTGTTGTTGTGATTGAGCGTGGGAAGGGAGAGCATGAACTCCCATTGCCAAAAGGATTTACGCTGATTGATGAGCGCCATTATGGTAAGTCAGCAATAACGATTTTGTTGTGGAATTCGGCTGCGAAAGGGCAACCGGAAGAACCGAGTGTCCAAAGCCCATCAGATTCTGACTCAGACTAGAATCGAACCGCCTTCGTGTGCATCTCCTTCGGTACTGTTTAGTAAAAATTCCTGTGCGGGATTTACTGGAAATTCTGGCGTCCGTTGGAAGGCCAATCCGCCTTCCATGCCTGTAATTTCTAGGGCTCCTTGAAAGATACCGCGAATATCCGAGCGGACTTCTTCCGGCAGGCTTTCATGGCTGCGGATGATAAGATCAAACAAACTCCTATGGCCAGTACCTTTACGTACCAAGCCATCAAATTGTAATGATCCAAAGGCGCTGACATCGAGTTCAACGATAAACCGCGTTCCTTTTTCCTGTTTTTCTTCGTCTTTATTCTCTTGTTCATGGTCACGGATATACATCCGCGGTTGGTGGAGTTGTTCGCCATCGAACACCGGGAAGGTCAGGAGCTGCCAAGTTTTTCCCTGTTCTTGTTGAAGCGCATCGCGGAAAGTGGAGATATCATGCCCAAGGTTTTTTAGGAGATGGCCTTTCTCTTCCGCTTCAAATGCATCAGTGGTTTTTTTCCCAACCCATTTCGTAATATCATTTTGCTTTACTGCCTGGATAAAGCCCAAAAGTCTTGCGCCCAAATTGTGATCGGGACGGGGAATATGTTGTTCAAGCGCGCGCTCTAGCTGCGGGGCATTTTGTTTTACATCACTAAGCGTATCTTTAAGTGAACCCCAGTGTTGGAGGAATTGGGCAATGCCATCGGACGTATTGCGTTGTGGGATAGCGGAAGTTGGATTCACTGTGGGAGGATGCGCAGCTGTAAGCGCGAAGGTGATATCGGTAGAGCTCGGCAATGGTTTATCGAGCTGCAATTTGATTGTTCCAAGGTCGGTATGAATGACCGTTTCTCCGGATTTTTCTGTTCCAATGACTATGCCACGTAATACCGCCGAACCTGCAGGTGGTAGAGGTGCTTCTATTATTGATGTGGGTGTGGCTGCTGGTGTCCGTGTGCCAAGATTTAACGGCAGTGGTGTTAACTCGGCATCAAGATGTGGAGGGACATCGGTTTTGAGAATAGTAAGCTGTAATGTGCTTCCCTGGGACAATGTAGAAGTGCTCTGTCCTTGTGAAGTGGGAGTGGAAGTGTGGGCTGGCGGAAAGAATTGCGGATAACGTGTTGAAAATTCTTTGATTGCTACGGGATTGGATGAGAGCAGCAACGCCGTAAGTGAGCGTGGTGTTCCGGAAGGGTTCCGTGATTCTATGTGTGTTGCGGAAGCCTCGTAACGTGAGGTTGGGGTGGCAGTGTCTGCTTGTGTTGCAGGACGTGTCAGCTTAAAAATATATTCATCCGTTACCGTCGCAGAGGAATTTTGTTGCGGACGGGAAAAGGGAGGTTGTTGTTGTGGTTCTTTGCCTAAAATTGGTGAGCCCAGTTTTTCCTGCAACACCGCGTGGCGTGAGCCTGGAGGCGGAGGTTTTCCGTCCACCGAAACAAGCTTTGCCTGCCATTCAGGACCTTTTGTAAAAAGTTCGAGTGTAAGTTTGCTCCCAATTTGCAGCGGCAAAGCTGTAGCAAGTGATAACGTGCCTTGCAGTGTTTGAAGCAAAAAGGGGGGATTCACTTTTCCGGTGGTTTCGCGTCCAATAATGAGGCCAGATAACACGGAGCCTGAGGGCAGTGTCAATATTTCGCGAGGAACATTGGAAATAATATTTCCTGAAGCGGTGCCTGGGCGTAACGGCTGAATGGGATTGCTGAAGCTTGACGAAGGAGGTTGGGTTGGGTCGACCATACGCCTTTTTCCTATATCTGCCCTAATGTTTTGATCTTGGCCTTTGGATGGATTTCGTTTTGCGACATCACAACCGTGGAAGGGCGGAAGCGTTCAATAATCGAGCGTACATAAGGTCGGATTGCGGGGCTTGTGAGCAAGACGGGAAGTTCACCGCGCATCGCATGTTCTTCAAAGACTTTGCGTACGCGCGCAATAAATTCCTGCAATTTGCTGGGGGCAATGGAAAGTTGTTGTTCGCCTTCTTTGCCAACCAAGCTTTCGGAGAAGGTTTGTTCCCATTGTACTGAGAGCGCAACAATCGGGATATAACCCGCAGCGCTGGTATTTGCATGGCTGATTTGGCGGGCGAGCCGCGCGCGGACATGCTCGGAAATTGCGGTCATATTATGCGTTACGCGGGATGCTTCGGAAATCGCTTCTAAGATACCCGGTAAATCACGGATGGAAACGCCTTCGGCCAGCAAGTTTTGCAACACACGTTGTAAGCCACTTACGGTAATTTGTGACGGGATCAAGTCGCTCACGAGTGGGCGATGCCCTTCATCGAGTTCATCCAGAAGCTTTTGTGTTTCGCCATATGCCATGAGGTCGGTGACGTTATCTTTGATGATTTCGGTCAGGTGCGTTGTCACTACCGTTGGTGGATCAACGACCGTATAATTCCGGAAAAGTGCCTCTTCGCGTAAATTTTCAGGAACCCATTTTGCGGGCAGGCCGAAAGCCGGTTCGGTAGTATCTTCGCCCTCTAACGTAATCGGGCCGCCAGTAGGATTCATCACGAGCAGGCGATCCGGGCGCACTGTGCCCTTGCCGCATTCAATGTCTTTCACCTTAATCACATATTCGAGGTTGCCGAGCTGCATATTATCCTGAATACGAACTGATGGCATAACAAAGCCAAGATCACGTGCAATTTGGGTCCGCAACGCACGGATTTGATCGGTAAGCCTGTGGCCTTTTTGGTAGTTAATAAGCGGCAATAATCCATAGCCAAGTTCCAGGCGCAGGCTATCGATATGCAATGTTTTGGAAATTGGTTCTTCTTCGGGTTTGGCCTCTTCACCCGGAGCGGCCGCAGCGCCGGGTTTTCCTGGAGCACCTGCGGCACCACGGCCGGCGGCTCCGGCTTTGCCTGCGGCAGCAAAAGTTCCTGCTCTTTTATCGAGCTTATATTTCCAAACATACCACCCAATAGCGCCGGTAGTTGCGCTGAGCAAAGCAAACGGCGCAAAAGGCATTCCCGGCATCGCGCCCAAAAATATAAGCAAACCAGACGAAAGGGCAAGTGCTTGTGGGCTACTTCCAAGCTGACCAAGGACGGCCTTTTCTGCGGAGCCGTCTACGCCCGATTTGGTTACTAAAAGACCGGCCGCCATGGATACAATAATCGCAGGGATTTGGGATACGAGGCCATCACCGATGGTCAGAATAGTATAGGTTTCCAGCGCTTGCTTGAAGTCGAGATCCCGTTGGATCACCCCGATTAAAATGCCCGCTATGAAGTTGATGAAGGTGATGATAAGTCCGGCGACGGCATCGCCTCGTACGAATTTGCTGGCACCATCCATGGCTCCGTAGAAGGTGCTTTCATCTTCGAGCTCTTTTCTCCGTGATTTGGCAGTGGCTTCGTCAATGAGACCTGCGGATAAATCCGCATCGATTGCCATCTGTTTCCCGGGCATCGCGTCCAAGCTGAACCGGGCTGATACTTCCGCAATCCGTCCAGAACCTTTCGTGATTACGATAAAGTTGATGAGGGTTAGGATGATAAAAATCAGTGCTCCGATAACAATCGATCCTTCCATCACGAAATTTCCAAATGCCTGAATCACGTGTCCCGCTGCTGCTGGGCCGGTATGTCCTTGGGAAAGGATCAGGCGCGTTGAAGCAATGTTCAGCGAGAGCCGAAAGATCGCGGCAATCAGTAGGATGGTCGGGAAGGAGTTAAACTTCAGCGATTTATCGATAAACAGCACTGTCATCAGAATCACGACCGAAAAGGTGATCGAAAGACTGAGCAGGAGATCGAGCAAGAATATTGGTATTGGGAACAAGAGTACGGCCAATATCCCGATAATACCCATCGCAAAAAGTATATCGGTATGGCTAAGCAGCCTATCAAAATAGGTCAAAAAGCCTTTGGGATTCTCGAGTGTAGCGTTTTGTGCGTCGGCCATAAAGATTTTTATGTTCACGGGTGATGGTTGGACACACTATTTACAGTATTGCAGATTACACAAACCAAGAGGGTTTTGCAACGGGGGATGGGTGTATAATTCTCTTATTGCTTTTCCCTCTTCCCAAAACGTAAACGATACGATATACCGGTTAGCTAGAGCTCTCTTAAAGGTTTTTATGCTTCGGCAATTGCCTAATTTTCTAACAGTGTCGCGCGTATGTGTGATTCCCCTGATCGTGGCGTCATTTTATATCAATACGCCAGTCCTTTCCCATTGGATTGCCGCTGGGCTTTTCGCGTTTGCAAGTATCACCGATTTCTTTGATGGCTATTTGGCGCGGGCATGGTCGGTTCAGTCTCGTTTCGGGCGCTTCTTGGATCCGGTGGCGGATAAGCTATTAGTTGCGGCTGTAATCCTGATGCTGGTGCATAAGGATATTATTGTAGGATGGGATATCATCCCTGCGCTTGCGATTGTGTGTCGTGAAATTTTGGTATCAGGATTACGTGAATTCCTGGCGGAGCTCAATGTCAGTATGCCGGTTAGCCGTTTGGGTAAGGTGAAAACCACTGCTCAGATGGTGGCGCTTTTCTTACTGCTTCTTGGGCCTCAAGGGGCAGGGGGGCTTGAAATGGTTGATATTATCGCGCGGATGTTCCTTTGGGTGTCTGCTGTATTAACCATCGTATCCGGTTATGTTTATTTCCAGGCTGGTCTAAAACACATGTCTGAGGAATAGTTTTCCTTGGAAAAACTATTGTAATACCAGAAAAACCCTGTATAACTCCCCCAGAATTAAATTTGGTAATCAGGTGCTTGGCCTGGTTTGTAGTGACTATAATCTAAGGGAAAGACCCATGTCTGTTCAACGTACCCTCTCTATCCTTAAACCCGATGCCACAAAACGGAATATTACCGGGAAAATCAATACGGTTATCGAAACTGCAGGACTTCGCATTGTTGCACAAAAACGTATTCATTTAAGCCGTCGCGAAGCTGAACAATTTTATGAAGTTCACAAAGCACGTCCTTTCTTTGGTGAGCTGGTTGACTCTATGATTTCTGATCCGGTCGTGGTCCAAGTATTAGAAGGCGACAATGCTGTTGCGAAATATCGTGATATTATGGGTGCTACGAACCCGAAAGATGCAGCGGATGGTACAATCCGTAAGTTATTCGCGCTTAGCATCGGCGAGAATTCAGTTCACGGCTCTGACAGCTTAGAGAACGCGGCACGAGAAGTGCATTTCTTCTTTAGCGATTGCGAGATAGTGGGCTAAATTGCTACTAACGCTTGGTGCAAACACCAACTTATTGCGCTTCCGCTGCTCATGTACGTTTAGTACATTCCGCTGCGGTTCTCATAACTTAGTGTTTTCCCTAGCGCGCTAGCGCAATTTTTTCAGTTCCAATAAAAAACCTCCCGTATCAACTACGGGAGGTTTTTTATTGTCTGGAATTCAATATTATACTCGAAAATCGCCGAAGAAATCTTTCACCTTATCCATGAAGCTTGAAGATTCGGGCTGGGACGTGGCGTCGAGGGAGCCATCCACTTCTTCCAAAAGTTCCCGCTGTTTCTTGCTGAGTTTTACCGGAATTTCGACTTTCACATGGATATACATATCGCCTCGACGAGAGCCGGACTGAATAATGCTCATCCCTTTATCGCGCAGGCGGAATTTTTGCCCCGGCTGCGTTCCGGCAGGGATAGTGATTTTCGCGCGCGTTCCATCAATTACCGGCACTTCGAGTGATCCGCCAAGTGCTGCGGTCGTCATTTTTATAGGCACTTCGCCATGGAGGTCATTGCCTTCGCGGATAAAGAATTTATGCGGTGCAACGGATACAAAAATATAGAGATCCCCGGAAGGGCCCTTGCGCATACCGGCTTCGCCTTCGCCCGAGAGACGAATACGCATTCCTTCTTCAACACCTGCTGGGATATTAACCGCTAATGTCCGATCCTTACGGACACGGCCTTGTCCAGCACAATGGGTACACGGATTTTTGATGATCTGGCCTGCGCCCTGGCAGGTAGAGCACGTGCGTTCAATGGTAAAGAATCCTTGTTGGGCGCGCATGCGTCCGGCTCCATGGCAGGTAGAGCAGGTGCCCATTTCGCTTCCATCGGCGCTGCCGGATCCTGCGCAGGGTTCGCAAACGACTGCAGTTTTAAAACGAATCTTTTCTTGTTTGCCATTGAAGGCTTCTTCGAGTGTGACGGCGACATTATACTGAAGGTCAGAGCCGCGTGTGCGTTGCTGTCCACCACTGCGTCTTCCTCCTCCCCCAAGATCACCGAAAAGATCGCTGAACATATCTGCGAAATCGCGCGCATCAAACCCGGCATGGCCTCCACCTTGAGCGCCTCCGGATCTGCGTCCGCCAGTTCCATCGAAGGCAGCATGGCCATAACGGTCGTAAGCTGCGCGCTTTTGATCGTCTTTTAAGATGTCGTAGGCTTCCGAAATTTCTTTGAATTTGGCCTCTGCGGCTGCATCTCCAGGATTTTTATCCGGGTGAAATTGCATCGCAAGTTTACGATAGGATTTTTTCAGCTCGTCCGCTGTGGCAGTTTTGGAAACACCCAGCAATTCATAAAAATCTTTTTTGGACATGGATGGTTATTCTCTCACATGTGCTATTAACAGGAAAGACACACAAGCCTTTAGGCTCATGTGTCTTTCTTCAGAAAATGACGCGTTACATTAACCCGCTTTCTTATTGCTTTGGTCTTCGTCGACTTCTTCGAATTCCGCATCGACCACGTTATCGGAAGATCCCGCATCCGTGGCTTCAGCGCTACCCGCAGCAGCCTCTTCTTGTGATGCTTTGTAAATCGCTTCACCGAGCTTGATTGCTGATTGCGTCAGTGTTTCCACTTTCGCTTTGATGCTTTCCGCGTCCGCATTATCATCTTTTACCGCTTCTTTTAGCGCTTCAAGATTCGATTCGATTTCCTTACGGGTTCCGCTATCAATTTTATCGCCATATTCTTTCAAGCTTTTCTCAGTCGAGTACACAAGTGTATCTGCCTGGTTTCGGGCTTCAATCAACTCTTTGCGTTTCTTATCGTCCGAAGCATGGGCTTCTGCGTCTTTGATCATCTTTTCGATGTCGCTATCGGTCAAGCCGCCTGATGCTTGAATCGTGATCTTCTGTTCTTTGCCGGTGGCTTTATCTTTCGCAGAAACATTCACGATACCATTGGCATCAATATCAAAGCCCACTTCGATTTGTGGCATGCCACGTGGAGCCGGTGGAATATTTTCTAAATTGAATTGACCAAGCAGTTTGTTCTCTACCGCAATTTCGCGCTCACCTTGGAATACGCGGATCGTCACTGCGTTCTGGCTATCTTCGGCAGTCGAAAATACTTGCGATTTTTTGGTTGGAATGGTGGTGTTACGCTCGATCAAACGCGTAAACACACCGCCCAGCGTTTCGATGCCGAGTGACAGCGGTGTTACGTCGAGAAGTAGTACGTCTTTTACTTCTCCTTTTAATACACCGCCTTGGATCGCTGCGCCGAGTGCTACCACTTCATCAGGATTCACGCCTTTATGTGGCTCGCGCCCGAAGAAAGATTTTACGGCCTCAATCACTTTTGGCATGCGGGTCATACCGCCCACAAGAATCACTTCGTGGATATCACTTGGTTTTAAACCAGCATCCTTGAGTGCTGCTTTGCAAGGCTCGATAGTGCGCTGGATAAGGTCATCCACCAATGCTTCGAGTTTTGCGCGGCTAAGTTTGATGTTCAAGTGTTTCGGACCGCTTGCATCGGCAGTAATGTAAGGCAAGTTGATTTCGGTCTCTAAAGTGCTTGAAAGCTCAATTTTTGCTTTCTCCGCGCCTTCTTTCAAACGTTGGAGTGCGAGCGGATCTTTCTTCAGGTCAATCCCGTTGCTTTTTTTAAACTCATCTGCGAGATATTCCAGCAAGCGGATGTCGAAATCTTCACCGCCCAGGAAGGTATCCCCGTTGGTAGATTTTACTTCAAATACGCCATCGCCGATTTCAAGAACGGAAATATCAAACGTACCGCCCCCTAAGTCGTATACGGCAATGGTTTTGCCATCTTGTTTATCCAAACCATAGGCAAGTGCAGCCGCTGTTGGTTCGTTGATAATACGAAGGACTTCAAGCCCTGCGATTTTACCGGCATCTTTCGTTGCTTGACGCTGTGCATCATTAAAGTAAGCCGGTACCGTAATAACGGCCTGTGTTACTTCTTCGCCCAAATGCCGTTCAGCGGTTTCTTTCATTTTTTGCAAAATGAAGGCGCTGATTTGGCTTGGAGAATATTTTTCGCCCTTTGCTTCTACCCATGCTGCACCGTCTGGGCCTGGGATGATTTTATAAGGAACAATTGCTTGGTCTTTTTTCGTTGTCTCGTCATCATAGCGACGGCCAATCAAGCGTTTAATTGCAAAGAAGGTATTTTGTGGGTTGGTAACGCCTTGACGTTTTGCCGGACCGCCAACCAAACGCTCACCGGAATCCGTAAATGCCACCATGGAAGGGGTGGTACGGTTACCTTCTGCATTCGCGATGACCTCGGGGTCTTTGCCGCTCATAAAAGCAACGCAGCTATTGGTCGTTCCTAAATCGATGCCTATTACTTTACCCATGGGAGATTCCTCTAATCTATTTACTACTTAACGTTATACCGCACTTTCTCAGATTCAACCGTAGTTGTATGGCTTATACTGAGGGTGAGAAGGCAACCTATTGTTATATAGGGAAAATGGAAAGTCTGTATGCCATTTTTCTGCCTTATAAGGCATATATAGGGATTTTTAAGGGTAATTCCAAGTCCCCGGTGGAAGAATTTTCTGATTATTTTATAAGAGTAACTATAGCGGAGATTTGCCCTATTACTAATGCCCAAAATACCTGATTTTAGGACAATTTCAGGTGAATTCGGCAATTACCCACCGTTTCCGTAAGATGATAGGTTGGGAGGGTAGAAGAGTCAAACTTTTGGGATACACAGACGTTTGTGGCTTCTACACTATTGCCACGGTAGGTCTGGAACCAGCCTGTACCGGCGGCTCCGTCATCGAATTTTTTGTCGAGGGTATAAGCATCTATACTTAAAAGCAGTTTCTCGATAGGTTTTTTATTCGTTGTATCGAGGGCACCATAACGTGCATAGACGCCAATGGCCGTATCTCCGTAGAGGGTTGCGGCGCCTGGAGCTCGGGAATAAATCTGGAAGGTGCCGCTATCAATAGACGATTTCGGTGCGTTAACCCCAATAGCAAATCGTGTGCCGGAAACAAGGCCGGTGTAAGAACCCTGCAGATAGCCTGCTAATGTCAGGTGTTGCCATACTCTTACGTCTTCATAAGTAGCTTCTTCGATGAGATCATCCCCATCTCCGTTGCACAGATTGGGAGCGGCATCGGTACAAGAAGTCCAGTAGGATTTTGCGTTGGAAAGATCGCCAGGAAGTGCACGGTATTGGAGTACAAAACTGTCCGTTGCAGATTTATAACGATTAAAGTCCGTTATGATACTCCGCAGGCGAGATTGTTCCATAAGGGCTTTGCCTCCGATGGTTCCTGCTGCGAGTAATCCGATGATGACAAGTACGATACTCAGCTCAACCAGGCTAAAACCGTTGCTATGGTATTTCATGGTACAAGCCTCTTGCATATAATGTTTTGATGATACTATGCGAGTGTATGATGTGATGCAAGTGGGATAATATTTCCTTGTTATTACAACCCCATGGCGCGGCGCATGAAGAATTTTTTGAGCGAAGGGATTTCGTTCACTGCTGCAAGTCCCACACGTCGTACAATTTGTAATGCGGGTACGCGATTGGAGAATAAGCGGTTTAAAAGATCTGTCATTGTGGTCATTGAGACGGTATCAAATTGGCGGTTTTGTTCATAGCACTTACGTGTTTTAAGGCTGCCGATGTCTAAGCCTAGCGCGCGAGTTTCTGTCAATGCTGGAATGAGGGTTTCCACATCACGCAAGCCTAGATTATAGCCTTGCCCTGCAATGGGGTGAATGCCATGAGCTGCGTCGCCTAATAAGATGAGGCGTTCGGCGGTATAATGTTTTGCATGGACAAGCTCAAGCGGATAGGAAAATACGGGAGAAGAAAGTGTTAGTTTTCCTAAAAAATTCCCAAAGCGTTTACCGATTTCGGCCGTCAGTGCTTCCTTATCAAGTGCGAGGAAGGAGGGGGCGAGGGAAGCTTTTTCTGTCCATACTAATGAGGAGTGATGGCCGCCTTGCATCGGGAGAATCGCAAATGGGCCTGAGGGCATAAAATGCTCAATGGCAGTGCCGTGGTGATCTTCTTCATGATGGACATTACACACGATTCCGACTTGTTGGTAATCGAGTCGAGTAACGTCAATTCCGGCGAAATTACGAATACGGGATTCCCTTCCATCGGCAGCAAGAAGCAGCCGAGAATGCAGTATTTCGCCGGAGGATAAGGTCACGCTTGCACGTGCGCTGCTTCGTTCAATATTTTTATATCCCATCGGAGCAATGAGACGAACATTCGGATACCCCGCCAATTCTTCCAGAAGGGATTTCAGCGTAACATGGTTTTCGACCATATAGCCCATAGGTTCATCCGAGACCGTTTCGAAGTCAAAATGCAGGAAGAGTGAGGAATTATTATCGACTACCCGAATATCATTAATTGGGCCAGCATAGGGCTTTAGCGATTCCCAAAGGCCAATGCTCTCAAGGAAGCGTTTCGAGCCTAAAGCCAGGGCGCTTGCCCTGCCATCGGAAGTTTGGGAGGCCAAAATATGTGGGTCCCGCTGTTCAATGATAACCACTGAAAAGCCTGCTTGACCCAAAGCACAAGCGGCTGTGAGGCCAACCAGGCCGCCACCGATGATGATCACATCGGTTTGGGAAGGAAAGGGGGAGGGGATAGGCATTTTCTTTGAGTTTCCACTCTATTTATGCTACAAAGGCTTGGAATTCACTATAGGCACTATACATGGTTGCACTTCCCCATATCAAGCGTCATCTTACGCATAAAGTTACGGTTGGCAAGGTAGTCATCGGTGGCGGTGCGCCCGTCGTGGTGCAATCCATGACGAATACCGATACGGTGGATATCGCATCTACCACGAAGCAGGTGATAGACCTCCACCGGGCGGGATCGGAGATCGTGCGCCTGACGGTTAATACCGAAGAGGCCGCGGCGGCTGTTCCTCATATCCGTGATGCGATCCTTAAGGCAGGTTATGATGTGCCGCTGGTTGGGTGTTTTCACTATAATGGCCATACGTTGCTTAAGAATCATCCGGCATGTGCGGAAGGCTTAGCGAAATATCGGATTAACCCAGGAAATGTGGGATTCGGCGAAAAGCGTGACAAGCAATTTGAGATGATGGTGGAATGTGCTGTACGGTACAATAAGCCGGTGCGGATTGGGGTAAATTGGGGCAGTTTAGATCAGGAGATGGCGACACGTCTGATGGATGAAAATGCTGCGCTTGAAAACCCAAAATCAGCAGATGAAATATTGCGCGAAGCGCTGGTATTATCAGCACTGACGAATGCGGAGAAAGCAGAAAAAGTCGGGCTTCGACCGGATCAGATTGTGATTTCGTGCAAAGTGAGCCGGGTACAGGATTTGGTCGCGGTGTATCGCGCATTGTCTCAGCGTTCTACCTATGCTTTGCATGTGGGTCTCACGGAAGCAGGATTGGGATCGAAAGGCATTGTGGCAACTACGGCGGCGCTCTCGCAGCTTTTGCAAGATGGAATTGGGGATACGATTCGTGCATCGCTTACGCCTCGTCCAGGTGAGCCTCGCGAGCAGGAGGTGGTTGTATGTCAGGAAATTCTCCAGACGATGGGCTTGCGTTCATTCGTCCCGCAAGTGACGGCTTGCCCAGGATGTGGACGGACAACCAGTACAGTGTTCCAATCACTGGCGGATAAAATTCAATCGTTCTTACGCGAGCAAATGCCGATCTGGAAAGCGAAATATCCCGGTGTGGAGAATCTCCAGGTGGCCGTGATGGGCTGTATCGTCAATGGGCCGGGGGAGAGCAAGCATGCCGATATCGGTATCAGCTTGCCTGGTACGGGTGAACAGCCGACTGCGCCGGTGTTTATTGATGGGAAGAAAGCCCATACGCTTAAAGGTGCGGATATCGCGGAACAATTCCAGGTGCTTGTGGAAACCTATATCGCACAACGCTATGGGAAAGCCTATACCGCATCCGGAAATGCGGCATAGGTCTTTTGTTATTGTTTAATCCAGCTGTTATCTGCAACCGTGCGCGCAGTAAGTCGTTTAACCTGACTTGGAGAAGGTGTTTGCGTGCCTTCGGCTCCCGATTTAATGCGGTCTAGATATCTCTGTGCCGCCGCAGGTGATTTTGCCAGTGTGTGTGGTACTGCCGATGTCTCTGTCTGTCTCGAAGGAGTAATGTGTGGTGTTCTTTGTGCCTCTTCATCCTTCTTCGTGAATTGAGCCGCGAGTGCTTTAACTGGGCTTTGGAATTTCACCGCCGTATCTTTTTCCGCCTCCAGCTTGTTCTCAAGGCGCTCCAGTTTGGCTTTAAGTTCCGGGGTGAGCTGCTGCACTGCCTCTTCCCATTCGGCTCGAGGAAGTGTTGCTTTCAGGGCAATAATTTTATTTATAACTTCTTCCTCATTAGATCTAGCAGAAGCAGGAACATGAGTGGGTTCTGTGCTTAGCTGTGTTTGTTGTGCTACGGGGGAAACTAACGTTTTAGAAGGCGTACGGCGCGCTTCTAAGTCTCGCAGTTTTTGATAGTTATTTCTTTCTACTATATTAAAGTAGATGAACTGCTGGCTTTGAGACATAGCTTCAAGCTTTAGCTTAAAATCCTCAGGATTTCTTGCCTTTGATTCCTGGAATTTTTTATAAGCAACTTCTTCCGAATCTGATAATGGTTGCTCCTTAGTTGGGAGGTTCTGTATCCATTCTGCTGTGATCTTCGTTTTCAACGGAGATGCAACAGGTTCCGGTGCGGCTACTGTTACTTGAGGAAGTGTGGACGCAGCAACAGGTGCAGCAACAGGATCTGGGGTGTCAGTAAGTACTGGTTTTGGAGTAGCAGAAGGGGTTGCAGTTGGAGCTGTGGTAGTGGCAAGCGTGCGTGGAGCAGCTCTTTTCTTGCCACGGGAATCTTTAGGCTGAGATGCTGTGACGGATGTTGGAGCGCTAGTATTCTGTGGCGCTTGAGAAAGAAAAAGATCGGACAATTCTTTCTGGTATTGACCTACTTTTTTCACAAGGAAGTCTTGCCATCCTCGTGTGGAAACATTGTTGGTTTCAAAATATTTCTGGAGCCGTACCAAGGAAGCAACCGCAGTATTGATAGAAGTTTTCTTGGCATCGCCTGTTAATGTATCTGGCACGTTTTTAAGCTTAGTAAGGAATCCTTGAACTTTATTATATGTGTCAGTATCTCGCAGATTTTCATAACAGAAAGTAATCTGTTTTTCTAATTGGGCTACATACGTTGGAATAAAGCTAGGATCTTTTGCTAATAGGTCTTTCCCGAGTGCAATGGCTTGAGAGGTCAGGCTTTCTGCCCAATTCATGCATCGTCTTTGATCCAGTTCAAAGAATTCTTTGGAGTCTTTTGTGGAGATAAAGTCGTCTTTACCTTGCGCTGTAAGGAAGGCGGTTTTGCTTTTTGGTGATTCATACTGATTATACGAATCAATTGTAGCTTTAGCCAACGCTTTTTGGGTTTTTTGTCCTAAAGCGAAAAGCGTTTCCTGAACAATTTTTTTGCTGGCAACAGGTATATCTTCTTGTGTACGCAGGCGCTCCACGAATATTTCGGTATAAGATTTTAGTTTGGGAGTGGCCGGAGGAACAAAGCGATCAATTAGATCCCGGGATGCAAAAGCCTCTGCAATCATTTTCATGTGTTCCGGAGTGCTTGTCCGAAGATCGACATCCGTTGGGAGTTGTTTAAATAGCGCGCCTGCATAAGTAAATATGGCGGCTGTTGAATCTTTTAATTGATTGGCTTCGGCAAACTTTGCCAGTGCACGGGTACTATGCGATGCATTAAGCAGCTCAATTCCTGTGCGGAATGCGAGCTCTGCGGCATCTTTCACAACATACTCAAGATGGTTATCCGCAAGAACATCCTTAATGGCTCGCTCGATGTCTTTTGGCATTTTCGATGTGCATTGTTTAAGGAATGATGTGCATGCCTCGGCGAAGGCTTCATCTAGAGTACCAGTGCTTTCTCCTGCATCGACTTGCATAAGTCTAAGTTGGGTAAATTTCCGTTCCAATCGTGGTGAAGCACTGCTTGATTGTTCTGAGAAGGAGCTGCTTTTTTCTTCCGTTGCCGTATATAATAGCTCAGCATTTACTTCTACAGCCTCACTACTAGCGAGTGAATCCCCTTCTTCGTGAGACATAGCGCTCAATTGTGTGCTTCCACTCGGATTATTTGCAAAACTTCTGGTACTGCTAAATCGTGCTTTCCTGCTCTCACTGTTGATTTTTGAGGGTGTCGCTTTTAAAGGTGCAGGGACAATGCTAGGAGTTGAGTTTATCGATACAACCCGCGCGGGATTATTTGGGTTGGTGCTTACGCTGTCGGAGATTTTAGGTGTAAAGTTGCTATAGCGGGAACGATTAGAAAGATGCTCCGGATTTTCGGATTGTGCACGTTGTGTTGTTGGTGCTGTTGACTTTTGGGATGGCTTTGTTCCACTTGAGGTGTTTGATTTTTTTAGATCCAGCTTTTTATCGGAGCTTTTTCTAGAGGAATCAAGCAGCTTTTCCCACTTCTTCCGAGCTTCTGTAGTCTCCACTTGTGAAGAAGTAGGAGCAGGAGTGCTTTGGTTCCTGATAACGGCTGGGAATGCCACAGGAGTATCCATTTTTTCTTTGGAAGAACTAGACGGATTGCTTTCTTGGTCAACCGGAATTGTACGGGAAGGTTTTTCCAGCCAATTCGATTTTAATCTTACTTTTGTTGTCTTGTAAACTTCGTGGCCACTTGGCATCTTTTCCATAATCCGTGCAGGTTTTGTGGGTGCAGCTTCTGCACTAGTCTCAGCAGATCTTTCTTCGCTCCGTTCCTGGGAATTTACTTCAAGTTGAGGTGCATCCTGTAATTTGTGTTTTTTCTTTTTCCCACCAAAACAGCCAGCGGATTTCTTCTTTTTCTTATCGGAATCTTTGCTCATGATATGCCTTTTGTGAATATGTCGTGGATTGAATAAAGCGCAGAAAAATTAGCATAATTTAATGAAAATATCAATTTATATTTACCAATCGTTAACCATTTGCGACGTCATTATCAACTGGAAGCTGATTTTTAGGTAGGGAATTAGTAGAATTTCGATTGCAAACTCCAATAAATCGGTCTAGTAGTCGAATAATTACGGTGTTTCTTTTCTTGGTAAACAAGGAGAAGCCCGTAAGGTTGATAGGGTTTGATGATGGAGAGTATATGGCATTGAAATTGTGGTCTACAGTATTGGCTGGTGTAGTAGGAATGATGTTGGTAGCGGGTGCAGCACAGGCGGCTGACGCGGCTGCTGCAACGAAAGCTCCAGCGGTGGCGGCAACTGCCCCAGCAATGGATTCTATGGCAGGTCATGAGGAAAACGCGGATAATTGTGTTCCGCAAACCGATTCAAAAACCGGTAAAGTTACCAAAGATTGCCCTAAAGTGGCTGAATCTACTGATGAAGGCGAAGAGACAGGCGAAGAGTCTTCGGAATTCTAGTCTAGCTAATCATCTTCAGTTGAAAAAAGAGGAGACATGTGCTCCTCTTTTTTTATTGTGCGGGAGCAATATCTTCGACGGTAAACTCGGCGCTTGTGCGTCCTTGCCAATGATTTAGGCGTAACTGTCCGACCACATGGCAGGAGGTGCCTTTTGTGCCTAACAGAAAATCTCCAAGCGGTGTTCCAACTGCCCGGAACGCCATGGCTTTCAAGCTTCCCGTTTTTTCCGAAGCAATTTTGTTGCCGGTGCGTTGTTCGCTCCCCAAAAAGCAACGTATATGGTCTTTCCCCACAATCTCTGCGCCGGCTAGATAACATCCTGCCAAGATAAATCGGGGAGTGGGATTTCCTACACCAAATGGGCCTGCACGTTCAATAAGTGCGGCAAGTTCAGGCGTAATGCCGTGGGTGGTAAGGATAGCATCGCATTCTAGCCCTCGTGTTTCTTGGTACGCGGCGACCCCTTTAGCGAAATGTGTCGCGAAGAAATTAACAAGTGCGGGAATACGTGAGGCTTCCACACTAAAACCGGCGGCCATCGCGTGTCCTCCGCCTTCTAAGAGCAAGCCTTCGAGTTTTGCTTGCCCTACCGTAGCTCCAAAATCCACTCCTGCAACGGAACGAGCAGAGGCTTTCCCAATGCCTTTTTCGTCAATCGCAATGACGATTGCAGGCTTGTGGAAACGTTCTTTGAGGCGGCTGGCGATAATCCCGATCACGCCTGGATGCCAGCCTTTGCCTTGTGCGAAAATAAGCGGTTGTCCTGTAAGATCTTGCGCCTCGCCTTGTTCCATCGCCTGGGCAAGCACTTCTTCTTCCAGTACTTTGCGCTCTAAGTTTAATCGGTCAAGTTCCGGTGCAATGGTGAAGGCGACATCGGAATCTGCTGTGGAAAGGAGGATTGCGCCTAAATCCGATTTACCCACTCTTCCCCCGGCATTAATGCGTGGTCCTAAGACAAATCCTAAATGATACGCGGTGGGTGCGCTATCGAGCTTCGCGATATCGCACAAAGCGCGTAAGCCTAAATTTTGCCGGGCGCTGAGGATTTTTAGGCCTTGCGTCACAAAAGCGCGGTTAATGCCGGTTAAGGGCATCACGTCGCATACGGTGCCGAGCGCCACCAGATCAAGCAATGAGAGAAGATTTGCGGCAGTGGTTAGTCCCGCTTCCCGTAAGCGCGCATTCACTGCAACGGCGAGTAAAAAGGAGACCCCGACGGCAGCCATGTGGCGGTGCGGCGAGGTTTCATCCAAGCGATTGGGATTCACCACCGCGACTGCTTCGGGGAGTTCCGGCGCGCCTAAATGGTGGTCAATGACGATTACATCAAGTCCCGCATCTTTCGCGGCTTTGAGTGGTTCAAAAGACACGGTTCCGCAATCGACCGTAATCACAAGAGAGACGCCTTCTTTCCGAAGGGAAAGCAGTGCAGGTATATTGGGTCCGTAGCCTTCTTTTATACGATCAGGGATATAGATTGTGATATTGTGCCCAATCATCTGGAAAAAGCGTTTCAGCAGCGCGGAAGAGGTCGCGCCATCGACATCATAATCGCCAAATACCGCGATGTGTTCGCGTTTTTGAATGGCTTCTACGATACGTACGGCGGCTTTATCCATATCGAGCAAATGGAAAGGATCGGGGAGCAGTTTTTTAAGTGTGGGTTCTAGAAAATCTGCTGCTGTTTCGAGTGGAACTTGCCGTCCAGCAAGTACTTTTGCCACGATTTCTGGAATGTCTAACCGTTGGGAAAGGGCGAGGACTAAGCGTTCATCACTATTTCTCAACCGCCATGAAACACCGTTAACGGGTTTAAGGTTGTTTAGAAAAGTGGCCAATCCCGTCGCTTTGGGAGTTTCCAAAGCATTGGAAAAAGAGGATAGAAGCTGCGCAGTCACAGGACTTTATCCCCAAATGGACGTTAATTACTCCGCACCCTGTGCAGGATCGCCACCGATTTTACGGTTAAAATGATGTTCCGTAATGATGGTGCGTACGGTTGCTGTTTTCGAGCGCATCACGATTGACGTTGTGCGAGCCGAACCAGGGAAGCGCTTCACGCCTTCTAGCATCGAGCCGCTGGTCACACCCGTTGCCGCGAACATTACATCGCCTTTGGCCATTTCTTCTAACGTATAGCGTTTCGTAAAGTCGAGTATACCCATACGTTTTGCACGTTCGCGCTGCTCTGCGTTATCGAAAATGAGTCGGCCTTGCATTTGTCCGCCAATTGAACGGAGCGCGGCTGCAGCGAGTACACCTTCTGGTGCACCACCGATTCCTATATAAATATCCGCACCGGTTTCAGGTTTTGCGGTTGCAATAACGGCTGCGACATCGCCATCACCAATCAATTGGATGCGTGCACCAGCCTCGCGTACGCGTGCAATCAGTTCTTCATGACGAGGACGCTTTAAGATCACTACAAGGAGATCTGACACATCACATTTTTTTGCTTTAGCTAAACTTTTCAAATTAGCGGCGGGTTCTTCATCAATATCCACAATACCATCCGGAAGGCCACCGCCTACGGCGATTTTATCCATATAGACATCCGGTGCATGGAGGAATCCACCGCGTTCTGCAATCGCAATCACGGCTAACGCATTGGGGCCGCCGATTGCGCAAATCGTGGTGCCTTCTAATGGATCAAGCGCGATATCCACTTCTGGGCCATCGCCTGTTCCTACTTTTTCGCCGATATAAAGCATCGGTGCTTTATCCCGTTCGCCTTCACCAATCACGACTGTTCCGTCAATCGACAGACCATTTAACGCACGGCGCATCGCGTTTACCGCGGCTTGGTCAGCGGCTTTCTCATCACCCCGTCCCATCCAGTGATGGCAAGCAAGCGCCGCGGCTTCTGTGACGCGGACGGCCTCAAGCGCGAGGTTTCGATCCAGCGTTAATTGTTCGTGTTCTAGAGGGAAAAGTAGTTTCTTATCCATTATGGTGATTCCCAAAAAGTTGTTGTTCTATGCCTCTGCCATGGTTTCAATCCGCATAACATGCGGAGATTCCAGTACGGTTTCAAGAGATTCGATGGCTTTCACCGCCTGCATCATCCCACGCTCTGTTGTTATATGCGTAGTGACAACGACCTGTACATGATTGTCAGAATTGGGTGCTTTTTGCAACAAGGTCTTCATCGAAATCGCATTATCCCGGAAAATTCGTGTGATTTCGGCAAGTACGCCCGGCGCATCCACCACATGCAAGCGGATGTAATACGCGTTTTGTAGCGTATCCATTGATGCGGTAGGTTCAGATTTCAGTTTCGCCACGGGTACGTTGAAAGGGAATGATGTCCTGTTTCTCGCGATATCCATGAGGTCTGCAACAACCGCAGAAGCTGTTGGGCCGGCACCTGCACCGCGTCCTTCAAAGATGGCACTTCCCGCGGAATCGCATTCTGCGATCACGGCATTATAAACATCGTTGACGGTTGCAATTGGGTGGGATTCGGGTACCAGAGCAGGGTGTACACGTTGCTCAATGCCATGTGCGGTTTTCCGGCAGATGCCGAGCAGCTTAATCGCAAAGCCGAGTTCCCGTGCATAACGTATGTCATCTAATGTGACATGTCGAATACCTTCGATATAAACATCCTGGAAGCTCACTTTGTTCCCATACGCAACGGCTGCGAGGATGCTGAGTTTATGGGCAGTGTCGATCCCATCAATATCAAAGGACGGATCGGCTTCGGCATAACCTGCTTTTTGCGCGGCATCTAGAATCTCACCAAAATCTTTTCCGGTGCGTTCCATTTGGGTGAGGATGTAATTGCATGTGCCGTTCAAGATGCCCACGATGTGGCTGAAGCGGTTTGCAGCGAGACCTTCTTTCAAGCCTTTGAGGATTGGAATGCCGCCGGCAACGGAAGCTTCAAACGCGAGTGATACGTTATGTTTTTCAGCAAGTTCAGCGAGTTCCACGCCGTGATGCGCGATCATCGCTTTATTCGCGGTAACGACATGTTTTCCGTTTTGGAGTGCTTGTTTGCATAGTGCATAAGCGGAACCACCTTCGCCGCCCATGAGCTCTACGACGACATCGATATCGGCACGAGATGCCAGGGCTTCTGGTTTATCTTCCCATGCGATTTTGGAAAAATCGAGGCCACGGTTTTTGGTTTTATCCCGGGCAGAAACGGCAGAAACAGTGATTGGGAGGCCAGCGCGCTCCGTGATGAAATCGGCTTTCTTTAAGAGAATATCACAAAGGCCAATGCCTACTGTGCCGAGGCCTGCGATGCCAAGTCGTAATGAAGTCATGGAGTACACTAGCTATAAATTATCAAATGGGCTGAGAGCTTAGCGAAAAAAGGAAGGAGGGACAATAGGAATCTGGGAGGAGGGGAATCTAAAAAAGAATCCCTCCTTGAGACCGTTCAGAAGAAGCGGTGCCAAGGAGGGGGTATTAAGATTAGTTATTTATGTGGAGATACATTTGGGTCGTTGTCACGAGGAGATTTGCGTTTTTCCTCTACGCCTGCAGCATGCCCCGTTTTATCTCCAGAAGGAGTTAGCTTGTTTCTTAGTTCATCCAAGAAACTTGGGCTTGCTTTTGGAGTAGGCAGAGCCGTAGAAGTTTTGGACTCCCTTTTCTCCTCTGTCCCAGGCGTGACCTTGTCTCTCCAAGACTTAGGAGATGGTGATCCCGATGTTCCTGGAGGAGGAGGTGGTGGTGGCGCACCCACTGGAGCTCCTAGTTGTGGTGGTGGCGGTGCATCCGCAGGAGGAGGAGGATTGAGGCTTGCGCCCACACCTGCTTTTTCCAATTTTGGTGTAGGTGGCGGTGAATCGTTGTCTGTATCAGTCCGTCCGAATTCTACTGGAGGCAAATTCCGGACTGCAGTCGTCAGAGATCTTTCAACACTTTTCGCGCCAGCCCTTAAACTTGCAAGATCATCGCCTGCGGATGATTCAGCAGTAGGTTGCCTTGAAATGACCGGAGACTTTGGTAAATCCGTAGGTGCTGGAGGCCCGCCTGCCGTTACTTTTGGTGCCCCAAATCCTGGAGGAAGTGGTACAACATCCGTAGGTGGTGGAGGTCCATCTGCCTTTACTGTCGGAGTTGTCACCTCTTTTGCTTTTTGCCACTGAATGTTAATTCTTTCCAGTGTTGTAAGATTATCCACAAGGATATCTTTAACGCGCTGATTCGTATCATATGCAGCGGAATTGCGAGCTGGCTGTAATTTCACGAGCCCAGATAGTTTCGCGTCAGAGAAATCTTTAAGCAAGGCTTCAACCGCTTCACGTAGTTCCGATTCATTAACCATTATTGTGAAAAGGTTACTTTGTTTTTTGCTAGCAGGAAGGCCAACATATACGTTAAAGTTAACTTTATTTGTACCGGTTGGCTCTGCTTTATTACGCCACAGGTTAAACTCTGCTGCCTGCGTTTTTTCTGCAGCGGTTGCCTGTGGGTTGGTAACAATAACTACAAGCTCTAAAAACTCTTTCAGGTTCTTAATGTTTGTAATTTTCTCACCCGTTGAAGTTCCAATTCCCCGTGGCGATAACGGTGAAGAGGATGCAGCGGCATTTCCTGCTCCCGGTTGTGTTGAAGTTCCTACAGGGGAAGATGTGAAAGATTGAGCGCGTCTATTTGGGTTTCCACGATGTGTTCCCATGTTTACGTGAGGTTTAGATGCGGGCGCTGCAGACGTAGTGCTAGGTTGTGCCACATCTGGTGAAGGAGGCGTTGCAGTGCCTGGACGAGCCGGGGGTGTTTTAGTGCGTCCTAAAGCGCCTATTTGCTCGTTGCGTTGTATGCCTGGGTTACGTGATGATGCACGTGCAAGTCGCGCGGCTTCTTTTTCCTCAAAAGTTTGTGGTTTCGTAGGTGTATTCCCAGCAGAAGATGGTGGGGTATAAAATTGCGGATTAATGACAAGCCTTTCTTCCCGTTCTTTTTCGATTTTCTCTCTATCTGCGTCATGTAACCTTCTAGGATCTTGTTCTTGTTCTCCTGGAGTTCCACGGAATACAGTTGTAGAGAATCCTGAATCTACAGTAGGTGTATTTGCCAGAGAAACATCGGAAATCTCACGCGGCGGAGTTTTTGGCTCTGCAGGGGCTTTATCCTTCCCGGTAGCAAGTGCTGATTTCTGCGTTTCGAGTTCGTCTTCTAAACCTTTGATATAAAGCTTTGCCTTCAGAAGGGCACGACGTTCTTTCTCTTCCGGAGTCACATTATCTTCTTTTTCCTGTAGTGCTTTAAGCTCTACTTTCAGAGCAGGATATGAAGCTGTATCTGGAGTAAGAAGCATTGCTGTTAATGCCTTTCCAATGCTTGCTCTATTGGAATCGTCGGTGAGAGAAGGTAAGATGTGATTTACAATTCCAGTAACAATGGCTTCCCGTTGCTCAAGGAATTCTGTGATTTTCTGAACGATAAGTTTTCGTGCAGCTAATTTTTGCTCAGGCGTTTTTGTTGAATCAAAAAGTGCTTTTTTCGAATCACTAAAGCCTCCATCAATTTTACCTTCAATAATACTATTGATAAGAATTGCTGCAAAATCATCGGCTTTTCCAGGTTTATAATCCTCAAAATAGCGTGTGATAGAACCTTCTGTTCCTATGAGAAGGATATCGACAAAATAGCTGCTTTTAAAGAGCAAGTCCTTGAGTGTAGGGTGATTCTCAAAAGTTTTTTCTTCATTTTCCAGATACATTGTAATGATTTCAGTGTTTTTTCGATCAAATCGATCCTCATTTTTATTTGTTTGTTTATTGTAAAAGGTTGATTTTTGGATTGTTAGCGCGTCATATAGCTCCTTACGGAATGTAAAAAGTGTCTGAGGTGTTAAGTTTTCTAATTTAACCAATGCCTGATACGCGTCATGGATGATATTTTTTGTACCAGTTGTATTGGCTTCTTCAAGAAGAGTATTGTGGATCTTGGTGATCGCATCAGCGCTTCTTTCCTTCCTTCCATCTTCAACAATGCTCCGCGCTAAGGCTTGAGGAGATTTAGTCTTATGGTTTTTAGGAAGAGGAGTAGGAGTTTCTCCTTTTATGAAAGGACGGTACGTCCTCCCCTCATCGAGGGTATACCAGCTTTGTGCCTTTTTTCCGAAATGATCGGCTATTTTAGCTATAACGTCTTTTTCATCTTCGGTTTTGCTAATAGCGCTTTTGAGTTCAGTTTGGTTTGTTACCGCTAGGATATCATTGATACGTGTGACTAAAAGATCGATTTCTTTATCTATTAGGCGATTTTTTATTTCTGAGTTGTCCTTAATTACTTTAAGGAATCTATCTTTTTCCTTAGCAGCCCGTTCTTGGTTTAGGGTATCATTACGGTAAGTTTCGGCTTGTTTGAAAGCCTCCTCAGCTTCTGCAGCTTTTTGACGCAGTTCTTCAACGTTCTGGATGCCCTTTTCTACTTTAGCAGATTTTTCTGTCGTAGGAGTTTTCAGTAACTTCTCTGTAGCTGCCTGTTTTGCCTCTTGAGCCTTTGAAGCTTCTTTCTCCGCCTTTTGAGCCTTCTCGGAAGCTTTGTCCGCGTTTTTCTTTGCCTCTTTTGCATTTGCTTCAAGATCAATCCGTGGATAATCACTTTTGGCTTGTGCAAAGTTATTGCATCTCAGTTTCAAATTGGTAACGAGAGAGTCTAGAGACAATGAGGTTTTTGCAAATGTAAGTGCTGCGCCTTCAGCAGTTTCAAGTAGGCCCCCTAATGCTCTTTTTTCATCTAAACCATCAGGCATTAGTTTGTACTTATAAGGTTTCGCAGCAGACGTTGATGCGGATGAGGATGAAGTGCTGCTCGAACTCACCGTACCCATATTGGGAGCGGAAGTAGAAGAGAGGCCAGAGCCTTGTCCAGCTTTCTTCTGTTCTTGTTGCTCTTTTGTTCGTTTTTTGAACTGCTCGCGTCTGAGCTGAGAAGATGAATGTGATTCCCCAGAAGCAGAAATCGAGTCAGATTTATCTGAATCAGAGTCAGAGTCATGCCCATTCAAAGAAGGCACTCCATCGAGTGAAGGAGCCGATTTTTGCTTTGGAAGTTCCGGCGTTTGCGTCGTTGGCCGTGGTGGCACTTGCGGTATCACAGTTTTAGGCGCTGCCTGTGCTGTTACTGTCGTAACAGGTTGTGCTGGAGTTGGCAATGGCCGTGGAGACATTTTCGGCGTCACAGGTTTATCTACCGCCGTTGCTGGTGCCGTAACAGGTTGTGCTGCGTAACAGGTTGTGCTGGGGTTGGCAATGGCCGTGGAGACACTTTCGGTGTCACAGGTTTATCTACCGCCGTTGCTGGTGCCGTAACAGGTTGTGCTGGAGTTGGCAATGGCCGTGGAGACACTTTCGGCGTCACAGGTGCTTCTTCCGCTACAGGGGGTGAAGCCGCGGGCACCGCTGAAGCCGCTGCTGATGGTTCATCATCCGGACCACCATCACGTCTATTATCTGGATCAGCAGCTCCTTTGATGTTTTCAGGCACTCCGCTATTGTCTTCTTTGGAATTTTTCCGTTCTCGATTTTTCTTCCATTCCTTCGCTGCATCGCGGCTCGTTGCGAGTGGTCGCTCTGCTGATGGAGCAAAGCTTTCTGGATGAGCAGCGTTTAGGTTAGGCACATCGCGTGGGTCAATAGGCTCTCCGCTCACTGCATTGAGAATCGCCTGTCTTGCATCCTCTGCAGCGGAATTAAACTGTCGAGTTGAAGATTTGCTGCTAACCGGTCGCGATTCTTTATTGCTAAGAACTCGCGGTACGGGTGGTGCACTAAGTTGTTCTTGAGGCTTAAAGGAGAATCTTTGGCCTTTTTCAAAAGGTGATGAGATTACAAGATCTTCTGTTCCGGAAAGCTCCTCTTCTGATTCAGATATTCCTACCTTTTCTTCCTCTGTTTTCAGAAGGTTAGCTATATTTTCATGTTTCCTGTACTCTGCATAATTGGTTGCAGTAAGGTTTTGAGCATCTTGTTTTGTGACGTCAGCACCATCGTTAACCAGCCTTTCAACGATTGATTCCATTCCGAAAACGGCCGCATAGTGAAGAGGTGTGTATTCTCCCCTATCACCTTTATCAGTGGCTTGTTTCGTGTTCTGGATATTTATAAATTCTACATACTTGTCTGGAAATGTCCTCTGAACATGATCAAGAATTAAGTTACAAAGCGGTTCATTTTTCAAGGCGGCGGCTGAATGTAAAATGGTGCTTCCCAATTCGTTAGTAATAAAGGGATCAGCTCCGGCATTTAATAGCTTTTCAACAGTAGCGTTTGTTGTGGCGTTTGCCTTTCCTCCCTCATGTCCGATACGTAATAATGCTAAATGTAGAGGGGTGTTTTTGTCCTCATTACGCTTGTTCAACGCGCGGGAGTGTTTTTGTGGGTCAGGCACGTTTGTAAAAATATCGATTAAGTCGGGATTATGGTGATAGGCTGCCACATGGAAGCTGTTTTCTCCGGCTTCATTAGGTTGGGACACTAACCGTAATTGTTGTTCCGCAGACGTATTGTTAAGCAGGGATACACTTGTTGCTTGGAAGTCTCTAACAACCTCTTCTGAAACAATAGGGTGCACTTCCTGACTTTTTTCTTGAGAAAGAGCAATGAGGTTTTGCTTAATTGCCTTGTTATTGCGTTTTGCCTTGGTTGGCGAATGTTTTTCAAGCGCTACTGTATGTTCCTGTGACTGTTTTTGTTTTTCGTTTTCTAAAGCAGTGGATAAGGCATTTCCCCTGACTTTAGGCTTATCGGAACTTTTGTGCGTGATTTTAACAAGTCCAGAAGAATTTTTTTCTTTCTCTTTCCCTTTATTCGTGCGGTCCTCTGTAGGAGCAACGTTGCCCGGTTTAGGTGCGCCGCTCTTGTTAGAATTATAATTAGGAGCGCCGGGGAGTTGAGATGGAGTGTCTTGTTCCAGGAAATTCTGACGCAAATTACGAACGGAAGGTGTTTTTAACGTATAGTCACTTGCAGGCATTTCTGGTGTTTTAGGCTGAGTCTGTGGCTGAGCTTGAGTCTGTGGCTGAGCTTGAGCCTGTGGTTGAGGTTGAGCCTGTGGTTGAGGTTGAGCCTGTGGTTGAGGTTGAGCACCAAGGCTAGGGCTAGGACTGCCGCTAAGTTCTTCAGCCCATGTGTCGGTATATGTAAGAAGATTAGAACCTAAAATGGTGCTAAAACGTACACCACGCGAGTTTGTCCGGTCTCCAACATGTAACGTTGCTGATGTCTTTTTAGCGTTTGATGTACCTTCGTGGTCATTGTAAAGTTCTGCAAAAGCCTGTTTTGCTTCCGCTAGCTCATCTGCCGGAGCAGCGTTGTTTGACGAAGAGGGGGCTGCACCACGCATGTTCTCAAGAGAAGGTGTCATGCGAGCGCTTGAACTAGAGATGGAATCCTTTGGTGTAACAGGAATACTCGAATCAGCAGCGCCGTGAGCTAGAAGATCAGGATCTCCGAGGGAAGCAAATATTTCGCTGGCGCGTTGATTTCCAAAGATGCTATCGGATAGGGATGTTTCGACAGGAGCCTCTGGGGCTACGGTTGCTGCTCCCAGAACATTAGCCTCTACAGAAGCATTTGGATCGTATTTTACGAACCAGCCTTCGATCACTCCACTATATCGGGGATGATTCGTTTTGAAGTTTGCAGTATACGTTTCTTCTTCTGATAAGGTCTTAAGTGCTTTAAGTCCTGTGTAATATTCAACTTGTATCTTAGCTTTTTCTTCTAAAATTTTCTGCGGATTTGTTAATTCTTCAACTCGCTTGTCTTCCTCTCTTTCCTCTTCATAAATAGGAGGAAGGTCTTGCGCATTTGAAGATGCCCGCGATTCTCCCGAGTTCAGACCCAAATCGTTAAGAATGTTCTGGGTATTAACAGAAAGTCTAGGGTGAGCGTCACTGCCGCGCGATGGCTCTGAGGGCATGTTTAAGATCCCAGATAAAGTTCTTGGGAGTGTATCGCTCGGCGCGGGTTGATGGGCGGGCGCACTATCTTCGTCAAGTCCTTGCAATAAAGCCAAATTAGTAAATGTTTCACTGACTTTAGCCCAGTCAGCTTTCTCTGTTTGGTTTTCGGCCTTAGATTGCAGGTAATTCGCGGCTTCTTGAACGGTTTGATGAGTATATTGGGCGCCTATAATCCCCCGTATCATCGTGTCGATGTTCCCGTTCGGCTCCTTCATAAAATCATCATAAAGCACCTTTATTGCTATCGCGGCATTGGAAGCAGCCTCGGATAACGATGAATCGGAAGCCTCACCTTGCATCGCGCTAAGTTCTTCGTCTAACTCTTCGCTGACATCTAAGCTTAACTCACTGCTCGGTTTTGATTTATTATCGATCACACGCATATGTTGTTCGGTAATTTCATTCCCTCGATCGGATGTCAAAACAGGCGGTATAGTTGATACAGGCGGTATAACCAACTTAGTAGGACGGGCTCTCCGTTTTGTAGGAGAAGTATCGCTAGACGATGACGTCGCTTGCTCAACGTTTGGTGATGGCTTTTGGGTTAGCGATTTGATTTCTTGCTCCCATTGCGCGCTTCGGGCATCCATTTTACGTGAAACATCTAATTTAATAAATTTTCTGGCGCTATAAATTTCAAATGTTTTTTGAAGTTTTTGATACTGTGTATCTTTTTCCAATGCTTTAACGACGTCATCCAGTGTCACTGTACTTGGAATTTGATGATTTGTTTCTGTCATTAAACGATTTATTTCTGTTCTGATAAAATCAGAAGCTACCGTTTGAAGATCTTTACCGCTTGCAACTACAGGGTTTCCTTTTGCTGCTTCATCTATGAGGTCCTTAGATTTTTGGAACCATTTGTTAAGATGCAGTTGCCAACTGATAAAGGCTTTCGTAACCTTTCCGTTTTTTATCTCAATGGTAAGCGTTTCCTGTGTATCCTTGTCTCCGAGAACGAAAGGTTCATTAGACGGTTGTGGGGATGTAGAAGACGTTGCAGCAGAAGCCGAAGCTGCAGCCGTTATAATTGGCGCGGGAGCGGGGGCTGTTGGAGTCGGAGTCACAGTCGCAGCTATTGGAGTTGTAGCTGGTGCTGGAGGCGTAGAAGTGCCACTTGGAGAAGGGGTGTCTTGAACTGATATCTTGGCTGAATGCAAGGAATCTTCCTGGTTATCGGTAACATTAACCCTACGTGGTTTTTCTCTTTCTTTCCCTTTGCTGTGCTTCTTGTGCGAACGATGTTTATGAGAAGAGGATTTTTTCTTCTCTTCTTTTTTCACTGCAGGCGGGACTTGATCCGAAGAGGAAGTGCCATCGACTTTTGAATGAGATCCATTGCTGTGCTTTGGTTTTTTGGTCTCTTTAGACATCTTCTTCTCATCAGTAGGGGTTGGGGTTTTAGTAGGGTTTTTAGACTTGTTCTCTTTTAGATCAAGTCCCTCAATTGCCGCCACTAATTTGACATGTTTTGCTTTTTGTTCAGCGTTCTTTTTCGTTCTATCGCTTGCTTCTCTAGGACTCAAGGGATTAATGCTGCTAGCATCAGGTTTTTTGGGTGATGTCGTAAGTGTATCGCTCTTGCCGGAAAGTGAGCTGAAAATCTCGTAAGCGCGCAAATGTTTGGTGCTTAATTCCTGAAGTGTCGCGCGGACTGTTTTCGCGGCGTCACTATTGTCAGAAAGCATAGTATTGATAAGGGCTATATCAATAGTGCGCTTGCCAGCGTATTTTTCGACTGCAGCTTTGACCTGTTGATTGCTTTCTGGGTCAATGGCACAATATGGAGCATGTGTATGGATGGCATTAAACAGTGCTATGGTATTGTCCCAAGAGGCTGTAGTTCCCAATAATGCTTTTCCAAATTCTTTTATAGGACGTTTGGCATCCTCATCAATGGTTACTCCATTGATTTTCTTTCCGGTAAATTGCTCCAGATCTGTGGTATTGGCCGCGATTACCCGTAGGGAGTTTATGAAATTAGGTACTGCATTGAGAGTAGTTTTTATAGTCCCAGATACTCTGGATGTCTCTTCATTTATTTTTTCTGGAGTAAATAAATTTTTGCCTTTGATCGTGTCCGAAATTCGCTGTGCAAGCTTAATGCTGTCTGTTTTTGTGAGGAGTCCACGAATATTGGTTGCATAGGCGGCGCGGAGATACTCTAGTGCAGTTGGGTGTGCGGAAGCGAGTTCTTTCGTATTATTCGTTGCTAAAGGTGTAAAATAAGAATCTATCAAATCTTGACAGAATTGGGTCGGGAAAAGTGCGGATTCCACGCGCTCGGCCAAAGGTTTATTGTCCTTGGATGCTCCTTCGTTCTTAAGTACTTCAAGAACATGGATGGCGAGGGTTTTTTCTAAAGAATCGGGTTTACCGGTTACCAATTGTCCAAGGTTGCGAGCTATCGTGCGTGCTTGTTCTTTGGAGAAACGTTCGTTGGCAAGTGCAAAAATTTTTGTGTGCATTTCATGCCGCTTGCCCGGTTTCGGTGTTGCAAATTCCTGGTGGTAGGCGATTAAATGTTGATCGCTTAAAGCGCGAATAGCATTTTTATGCTCTGTGGTCAGGTTCTGAAGAGCTTCGAGTGGGGTTTTTCCAGCATATTGCGGATCTTTCAATATTGCACCTACGGTATTGGTATCCTCTGTAAGAATGACTGCATAAGGAAATACTGCGTGAATGGCATCAAATAGATCCGTAGCCTCCTTAGAAGGTTTCCCGCCGTCTACTTCTTGAATGCCGCTAGCAGTACCCAATCCCCTTACTAATCGAGAAAATGTCTCTTCGCCAGTTTTTTTACCTGCTCGTGGTGTCTGGAAATCATGAAGTTTGCCCTTATCATCGTATCCTAGGGCAACGGTACGCATTGCACTGGCGGTGTCGCTTATGTTTACCTTTTTCGAAATCTTTCTATTCGTGGCTTCTAGATCGTGATGTAGTGTTCTTACCAGATCGATTAGTTCATTATAGCTCCTATAACGTTTTTCAGGAGTGCCTTCGCCTAAAATTGTACAAGCAATTTTCGTTGCAGGATTTTTCGCTTGAAATTCTGCAATAAAAGCATCTGTCGCTTCTTCAGCTTTAAGGCCAGGATACGTTTTTTCCAGGAAGTCTTTATTAAAAAGATTTTTTTCAAAAAATTGAACCGATTCCAAAGGTAATGCGTTTAGGTTTTCAAAATCCGTCAGAACGGATTGAATGTTGGTACTGATTTGACGTAGTGTCGTGTCCGTGGAATCAGCGTATGCCTCGCCGAGTTTAGCCCATAGCTTGTTTGTCCGCTTATGGATGTCCTTAAGCTTTTCTTTCTTCGCGTACGTAATTTTTTCGACTTTCGACTTAGACATCTTTGCGTACCATCTTTTTTAGCCAAATCACCCTAAGATCTTTGCTTTAGAGGGATTAAGGGCAAATTTTAAAATCGACAAAGTTTATCATAATTTTACGAAAAAGTAAATCTTTTATGCTCTCTTTACACTTTTTTCATAATTAAGTTGCTTAAGAAATTTCAATCACAAGGTAAGAAAGCCCCTATATATATTTTAATATCATTTATTAAGCCGCATAGAAGGGGATCTTTCTTTTAATATATTAACATTTTAATGTTAATGATCATTAAAAGTAAGGGGAGCTTGTTGGGTTTTATGATTAAGGGAGGGGGAGGTTAGGCCTTAGGCCCTTTCCCTTTGATAGGTAAGGGTTTTAGGGGGATGTTTGGGCGAATCCGAAGGGGTTGGTCGGGGACTACAGTGCTTCCCGGAGCTGTATTTTGTGCCGTTTTGGGAGCGGGAGATACCGGTGCGAGGGGCGCGAAGGTTTGGGGGGGCGTACCCGGTAGGGTTCCTGTTGGGGTTATTGGAAGATCTTTAGATACCAAACGGTTACGGCCTCCTTCCTTGGCTTCGTATAGGCATTCATCGGCTCTATGAAGAAGCCCTTCTGGCGTATCGCCGGGGCGGATGGTCGCAATCCCAATACTCGTGGTGACGGGAACCGTGTGGGTTTTTCCATCGATAGTGCTGATGATAGGTTCGGCTGCAATGGTGGCACGGATACGCTCTCCGATATCGCGGAGGAGATGGACTGGGGCACTGGTTACGACGAGAAATTCTTCGCCGCCATAGCGTGCTACAAGGTCAGAATTCCTTACTGAAGCCAGCACCCTACGAGCGACTTCTTTCAGCGCATCATCTCCCACCTGATGGCCATAGGTATCGTTGATTTTCTTAAAGTGGTCGATGTCGGTCATCATGACGCTGACGGGTTTGCGCTGTTCAGAAGCCTGACGGAAGGCATTAGCATAATGCGCTTCCAGATAGCCCCGGTTATAGAGGCCGGTTAGGCCATCGGTGACGGCCATGGAGACGCTTTTCTGATAATTGTCTTTAAGGGCGTCTTGGAAATGTTTTCGGCGGATTTGGGTGTTGACTCGTGCCACGAGTTCGTTAGGATCGGATGGGATTACTAGGTAATCATTCACTCCCATATCAAGCCCTTTGACCGCCAATTGCCGCTCTTCTTCATCCAAAAGGATAAGGATGGGCGTGTTGCGCGTGCCAGCCTGGCTGCGGAGTTGGGAACAAAGGCGGATACCATCGGTTTCGGCCAGTTGGGTGCTGATGATGATGAGATCGTAATCGCCTTGGGAAGCTTTGGTAAGTGTTTCTGATGGATTATCAACAAGTTCTACGGTGTTGCTGGGTCTTGTCAGTTGTTCTAAAAACTGGCGCGATTGGACAACATCGTCATCCACCACCAATACTTTTCCCGTATCGATAGTATGTATCTGTTGTTCAAATGAATCATCCACCAGGCCGAATTGTTCGCCTGTTTGGTTTCGTAAACGGAGCTCATCAAGCATGGTCTTTAACCGTACGAGCGATCGGATGCGCGCGAATAGGGCAACATCATTGACGGGTTTGGTCAGGAAATCATCTGCTCCAGCTTCCAGACCTTTTACCCGGTCTTTAAGCTCACTTAAGGCTGTTACCATGACAACAGGTATGTGTTTGGTGGTAGGGTCGGCTTTCAAGCGTCTGCAGGTTTCATACCCATCCATTTCGGGCATCATAACGTCGAGAAGGATGATATCGGGGTTTTCGGTTTTGGCTTTTTCTATGCCTTCGGCGCCGCTTCTGGCGGTGATGACTTCGTAATATTCAACATTGAGCTTCGCTTCCAGCAGCTTGACGTTGGGTAATAAGTCGTCGACTACTAATACGCGAGCCGTCATGGTTTATCCTCGTGATTTACGATCATGCGGCGCTTTCACAAAGCGCCTGACAGTTTCAAGGAAGGGTAATATTGAGATAGGTTTCGATATATACGCATCACATCCAGAAGACATGATCCGTTGTTGGTCGTCTTTCATCGCAAAGGCGGTGACGGCGATGATCGGGATATGTTTTAACGATTCATCGGCTTTTACATCGCGGATCACTTCAAATCCTGACCGGCCCTGGAGTTGGATATCCATCAGAATAAGATCCGGTTTTTCGTTCTTAATGAGGTCATAGGCGACCATGCCATCGGGTGTTTCCACAATGGAATAGCCTTCAGCGTTCAGTAAATCCCGGAATAGTTTTAGGTTTAGCTCGTTATCTTCAACAATCGCAATTTTTGCCATTGGGCAGCACCTTGTTAAATCTGGCATTATTATAGAGGGAGTAAAGCTTAACTGGAATTATCGTAAAAGAAAAGGCTTAACGCTCTGTTAAGTGGATGAATAACAAAAACAGTGATTAATCGTCTCTTGTATGAGGTTTGTATGTATTCAAATCCAGCGAACTTCCCCCTTTAATCGGAAGCTCGGTATGGCTTGCAATCACAACAATACCGCCTTCCTGGCAACGAATGGTGATCATCTGCATAAGTTGGTCCTGTGTTTCGCGGTCAAGATGGGTCGTTGGTTCGTCCATTACCCAAAGTTTGGCGTTGCATGAAACCATTCTCGCCAGTGCAACCCGTTGCTTCCAGCCCGCGGAGAGTTTATGGCACGGCACATCCAGAAGTGGTTCTAGTCCAAAATAATGGATGGCGGCGGGCATAAGTTCACTGGTATTTCGGAGTTTGGACCAGAAAGCGACATTTTCCCGCACGGTTAATTGGGGCACTACTGCTGATTTATGACCTATATATTGTATGAGTAAGGCATATTCATCAAATGCAGTATGGATATCAACCTCATTCCAGCGAATATACCCTGCCGCAGGTTTACTCAAGCCTGCAATCATACGTAGCAACGTCGTCTTTCCTGAGCCGTTTGGACCCCGCACAGTCAGAAGGCTTCCAGGGAATAAGGTGATCCCTAAATCTTTAAAGAGAGCCGTTTCGCCGCGCCTGGCTGTGAGTGTATCAAGGGTGAGCATGGATTTTTCTATTTCAATTTCTGGGTACAATCTATACTATGACCCGCTATATACAGTGTAGTGCTATCCTAAAGAGAGTGCAAGTGGAGCGGAGGAGTTTGTTCCATATGACTTTCCAGGAAAGGCATATTCTAAACAAACAGATTGGGTTAGGACGATGATCGGGCAAGATACATTACGGACACAAAGCAGCTTAAAGGTCCAAGGAAAGCTTTACGAATATTTTGATCTTAGCAAAGCCGCTAAGGCAGTGAAACGCGATTTAACGCGTCTGCCATTTAGCATCAAAATCCTGCTCGAAAACATGCTCCGTCATGAAGATGGAAAAACGGTGACCACTGATGATATCAAAGCGGTTGTTGCGTGGCTCGATAATAAAGGTAAGGCGGATCGTGAGATTGCCTACCGTCCGGCACGGGTATTGATGCAAGATTTTACCGGTGTTCCTGCTGTTGTGGATTTGGCGGCGATGCGCGATGCGATGAAGCATTTAGGTGGTGACCCGAAGAAAATCAATCCGCTGTCTCCGGTGGATTTAGTGATCGACCATTCAGTGATGGTGGATGTGTCGGGTTCTGCGAAAGCATTTGAAGAAAATGTGACGCTTGAATTTGATCGTAACCGTGAGCGTTATGAGTTTTTGCGCTGGGGGCAGGAGGCGTTTGATAATTTCCGCGTGGTGCCACCAGGAACCGGGATTTGCCACCAGGTGAACCTCGAGTATCTTGCGAAAGTCGTGTGGACGAACAAGATCGGTAATCATGTATTTGCGTATCCTGATACGCTGGTGGGAACGGATTCGCACACCACGATGGTCAATGGTTTGGCCGTGCTTGGATGGGGGGTGGGAGGTATTGAAGCGGAAGCAGCGATGCTTGGCCAGCCGGTATCCATGCTGATTCCGGAAGTGATTGGCTTCAAGCTCACGGGGAAAATGAAAGAAGGGACAACGGCGACGGATCTTGTACTCACCGTGACAGAAATGCTACGGAAAAAAGGCGTGGTGGGCAAGTTTGTGGAGTTCTATGGCGAAGGGTTGAATCACCTGCCGCTTGCGGACCGTGCGACGATTGCGAATATGGCGCCGGAATATGGTGCGACCTGCGGGTTCTTCCCAGTTGATGATAAGACAATTGATTATTTGAAACTTTCCGCGCGTCCAAAAGAGACCATTGCGTTGGTGGAAGCTTATGCAAAACAGCAAGGCATGTGGCGGGATAAATCTGCGCCAGAGCCGGTATTCACCGACACATTATCACTTGATATGGAGACCGTGGAGCCAAGCCTTGCAGGGCCAAAACGCCCGCAGGATCGTATTACGCTTTCTGGCATGAAAACAGCATTCGAGAAGGTGATGGCTGAAGCAAAAGTGCCAGCGGACAAAAAAGACGCGAAGCTCTCCCATGGCGATGTAGTGATTGCGGCGATTACGAGCTGCACGAATACCTCAAACCCCAGCGTGATGATGGGTGCGGGGTTGCTCGCGCGCAATGCGGTAAAGAAGGGCTTGAAAGTAAAGCCGTGGGTGAAAACTTCGCTCGCACCGGGTTCTAAAGTGGTGACGGAATATCTTGCTGCTGCGGGAGTGCAAAAAGACCTCGATGCGCTCGGGTTCCAGCTGGTGGGCTATGGTTGTACGACCTGCATCGGGAATTCTGGGCCGCTTGAGTCGCATATTGAAGAAGCGATTAAAGAAAATGATTTGATCGTGGGCTCGGTGCTATCGGGCAACCGGAATTTCGAAGGTCGCGTGCATCCGCTGACGAAGGTGAATTACCTTGCATCTCCACCGCTCGTGGTGGCGTATGCGCTGGCTGGAAATGTGAATATTGATTTGTATAAAGAACCTCTTGGTGAAGATACGGAAGGTAAGCCGGTTTACTTAAAAGACATTTGGCCAAGTAATGAAGATATCGCCAAAACCGTTGCAAAATGTGTAACGCCGGAACAATTCGCCGAAAAATATGCGGATGTGTTTACGGGTGATAAATACTGGCAGGGGATTAAGGTAAGCAAGAGCTTGACGTACGATTGGAATGGGAAAAGTACGTATGTCAAGAATCCTCCGTATTTTGAAGGGATGAAAAAATCGACTG
Organism: Rickettsiales bacterium; assembly: GCA_021156175.1. GTDB lineage: Bacteria > Pseudomonadota > Alphaproteobacteria > Rickettsiales > JAJNBL01 > JAJNBL01. Next base: position 147,891 of record JAJNBL010000001.1, on the reverse strand, counting down.
CTGCAATTACGGATATTAAACAAGCGAGTGTGCTTGCGCTGCTGGGCGATAGTATCACCACTGACCATATTTCGCCTGCCGGTTCGATTTCCAAAACCAGCCCAGCGGCAAAATATTTGAAAGAGCATGGTGTGGAGCCGGTGGATTTCAACTCCTATGGAGCACGCCGTGGTAACCATGAAATCATGATGCGCGGTACGTTTGCGAATATCCGTATCAAAAACGAGATGCTTGGGGGTAAGGAGGGGGGGAATACGCTTTATCTTCCGACTGGTGAAGAGATGTCGATCTTTGATGCTTCGATGAGATACCAAGCCGACAAAACACCGCTCGTGATTGTGGCGGGTAAGGAATACGGCACCGGTTCATCACGCGATTGGGCGGCGAAAGGTACGATTCTGCTTGGTGTAAAGGCCGTGATTGCTGAGAGTTTCGAGCGGATTCACCGTTCAAACCTTGTGGGGATGGGAGTATTGCCACTGGTGTTTAAAGATGGCCAAACCCGCCAAAGCTTAAAGTTTGATGGCTCGGAAACCTGGGATATCGAAGGGTTTGCGAAGGGCTTAAAGCCACGCATGGATGTGGTATGTACTGTCACTCTCAAGGATGGCTCGAAAGAGAAAGTCACGCTGCTGTGCCGTGTGGATACACTCGATGAGGTTGGATACTTTGGGAATGGTGGAATTTTACATAAAGTGTTGCGTGACCTCGCAGCATAAATGATGCCATCTCAAGTTGACGCCACGCTGTTTGAGCGGGTAATGTCTTTTCCTTGTTTATAACGCTAGGAGAATACCCCATGGTACAACCGCATCTTTTCCCTGTGCCCAAAGCGCTCGAAAAATCCGCTTGGATCAACAAAGCGCAATACGAGAAGCTGTATCGTGAGTCGATTGAGCAGCCGGACGTTTTTTGGAAAGAGCAGGCGAAACAGCTTGAGTGGTTTAAAGCGCCCACACGCATAAAAAATACTACGTTCAACGGTGATGTTGCCATCAAATGGTTTGAAGATGGCGAACTCAATGTCACGGTCAATTGCATCGATCGGCATTTGACTGCGCGCGGCGATCAAGTGGCGATTATCTGGGAAGGTGATGAGCCTGATCAACAGCAGCATATTACTTATAAACAACTTCATGCGGAAGTATGCCGCTTTGCGAATGTCTTGAAAGCAAAAGGTGTTGCGAAAGGTGATCGTGTGATCATCTATATGCCGATGATCCCAGAAGCGGTGTATGCGATGCTTGCTTGTGCGCGTATTGGCGCTGTGCATTCGGTGGTGTTCGGTGGATTCTCAGCAGAAGCGTTGCGTGGACGGATTGAGGATTGCGGTGCAAAGCTCGTGATTACTGCCGATGAAGGCAAGCGCGGCGGAAAGTCGGTGCTACTAAAAGATAATGTCGATCAGGCATTGGCGGGAAATAATAGTGTTAAAACTGTTCTTGTGGCCAAGCATGCGGGCGGTGCGGCTGCGATGCAATCGGGGCGTGATGTGTGGCTCCATGAAGCGGTGAAAAATGTATCCGCTAATTGCCCGCCGGAAGTAATGAATGCGGAAGATCCACTTTTTATTCTGTATACTTCTGGCTCTACAGGGAAACCGAAAGGTGTGCTGCACACGACTGCCGGTTATTTGTTGTATGTGGCCATGACACATCGTTATGTATTTGATTACCATGATGGGGATATTTATTGGTGCACGGCCGATGTCGGCTGGGTGACAGGGCATAGTTATATTGTTTATGGGCCACTAGCCAATGGTGCAACAACCCTGATGTTTGAGGGTGTTCCGACTTATCCCGATGCAGGCCGTTTCTGGCAGGTGATTGATAAGCACAAGGTCACGATTTTTTATACCGCACCCACCGCGATTCGTGCATTGATGCGCGAAGGAGTGGCGCCAGTAAAGTCGGCTTCACGAACATCCCTGCGTTTGCTAGGAACGGTCGGAGAGCCGATCAATGAAGAGGCGTGGCTGTGGTATTATGAGTATGTGGGCGATAAGCGTTGCCCGGTAATGGATACCTGGTGGCAGACGGAAACGGGCGGGCATTTGATTACGCCATTGCCAGGCGTAACGGATTTGAAACCGGGGTCTGCGGCGTTCCCGTTCTTTGGCGTGCAGCCAGTGATCGTTGATGAAAAAGGCAATGAATTGAGAGGTGCGTGCGAAGGTTATTTGTGCATAAATGATTCCTGGCCAGGCCAGATGCGTAGCGTTTTTGGGGATCATAAGCGGTTTAAAGAAACGTATTTCTCACAATATCCTGGATATTATTTCTCCGGCGATGGCGCGCGGCGTGATGCGGATGGATATTTTTGGATAACGGGACGTGTGGATGACGTACTCAATGTCTCTGGGCATCGATTAGGGACGGCAGAGATCGAAAACGTACTTGATTCGCATCCGAAAGTCGCGGAAGCGGCAGTGGTTGGGTATCCGCATGATGTGAAAGGTGAGGGGATTTATGCATTTGTCACGCTGTTTAAAAATATCGAAATGACGGACGGTTTGCGTGAGGAGTTACTTGTATGGGTGCGTGATAAAATCGGTGCATTAGCGAAACCTGATTTTATTCAGGTTACGCCGGGCTTGCCCAAGACGCGTTCGGGGAAAATCATGCGAAGAATTTTGCGCAAAATCGCGGCGAATGATTATGGCGAATTAGGTGATATGAATACGCTCACAAATCCGGAAGTAGTGGAAGAGTTGATCGGAAGCCGGTTAAATAGGCTTAAATGATGCACGGATTATTTTTCATCATCGCACGCGAAATACGGATTGCCCTACTCAAAGGGAGCGATGTATTTTCGGGTCTTGCATTTTTTGTGATTGCCGTATCGCTTTTTCCGTTTGCTATTGGAGTAAACGAAATCGTGCTGCATCAAACGGCGATCGGGATACTTTGGGTCTGTGCGGTGCTTGCGTCGCAATTATCGCTCTCGTCGCTTTATGCGCGCGATTATGACGATGGGAGCCTGGAGCAATACTTACTCCATGCGATTCTTCCTGAAGTGTTGGTGTGCGCAAAGGCTTTATCCCATTGGTGTGTAAATGCGATACCGCTGCTGTTGGTGGCACCGCTGCTTGGCGTTATGTTGGGCATAGAAGAGGCATCGCTGTTACGGTTGGAGGGAGTGCTTGCCATTGGTACATTGATTTTAAGTTTGCTTGGTAATATGGGCGCAGCTCTGACGTTAGGCAGTCGGCGTTCCACGGTGCTTGTACCGCTCTTGTTGCTGCCGCTTTCGATTCCGATGGTGATTTTTGGAGTGGCGGCGGTACAAGGAAGTGATAATGGGGGATTAGGGTTGTTGTGTGGGATGTTATTGCTGACATTGCCGCTTTCGGTAGGTGCTGCGGCGGCGAGTATGCGGGTGGCTGTTGCTGAGGAATAAAGACGCTTCAACAAAACCCTTCCTTGTGCGCAAAATTCCTTTTATACTTCCGGCGGTTTTCTAACATGAAGGGATTCATCTACCCATGAACATACTCCAACGTATCGGCCAGATATTTCTCGAATTCTTAGCGTCCTTAGGGCGCCTCGCTATTTTTGGCGGAAAGGCGGTCAATCATGTGTTCCGTCCGCCGTATTTTCCGCGGCTGATTGGTCAGCAGATGATAAATATCGGTTATTATTCCCTTCCGGTAGTCGGCTTAACGGCGATCTTTACTGGAGCGGTGCTCGCACTTCAGAGCTATACTGGCTTCTCGCGCTTTAATGCAGAAAGTTCGATTGCGACTGTGGTAGTGATTTCGATTACGCGTGAGCTGGGGCCGGTGCTTGCAGGCCTAATGGTGGCAGGGCGTGTGGGAGCGTCAATTGCGGCAGAAATTGGTACGATGCGTGTGACAGAACAAATCGATGCGCTTAAAACGCTTTCTACCCATCCGTTTAAATATCTCGTCGCGCCACGCCTTATTGCTGCGGTGCTTATGCTTCCCTGCTTGGTAGTGATTGCTGACGTGATTGGTGTGTATGGTGGTTATTTGGTGAGCATTCATACGCTTGGATTTTCGCCATCAAGTTACCTCAAAAGTACCTTTGATTACCTGGAGATGGATGATGTGGTATCGGGTCTATTTAAGGCGTCGGTATTTGGATTCGCGATTGCGCTGATGGGATGTTACCACGGTTATCATTCTAAAGGCGGAGCGCAAGGTGTTGGGACGGCAACGACGAATGCGGTGGTGACGGCGTCTATCCTTATTCTCCTTACCAATTACTTTATGACAACACTGTTTTTTGCGAAGTAGGGAAGAATATAGTATGCCAAGACCTGCAGTAGAGTTACAGAATATCCATAAATCCTTTGGGAGTAAGCGCGTTCTTCAGGGCGTGAACCTAACCGTGGAGAAAGGCCAGTCTCTTGTGGTGATTGGTGGTTCGGGGAGCGGGAAATCGGTTCTCATTAAAACCATTATTGGTTTGCATCTGCCCGATAGCGGGAAAGTGATCATTGAAGGTGAGGAAGTGTCTGGTGTTTCGGAAGCTAGGCGTAATGCGCATATGCACCGCTTTGGAATGTTATTCCAAGGTGGCGCGTTGTTTGACAGCTTGCCGGTATGGGAAAATGTGGCGTTTGGCCTCATCCAAGGGAAAAAGCTGAAGCGTGTGGATGCACGCGAGATTGCGATTGAGAAATTGAAATCCGTTGGACTTCACGAGGATGTAGGGAGGCTTTCGCCCGCTGAGCTTTCCGGTGGAATGCAGAAGCGCGTGTCGCTCGCGCGTGCGATTGCAACTAACCCAGAGATAATCTTGTTCGATGAGCCAACCACGGGACTTGATCCTATCATGGCCGATGTGATTAATGACTTGATTGTCGATCGTTCAAAAGAACTCGGTGCGACGACGATTACCATTACCCATGATATGGCCAGTGCGCGTAAGATTGCGGATAAAGTGGCGATGATTTATCACGGGGAAATCATTTGGTCAGGCGATGCTTCATCGATTGATGATAGCGGGAATGAGTATGTTGACCAGTTCATTCATGGAAGGGCGCATGGTCCGATCAGCATGGAGCTGCGGAAGTAACGGGTTTTATGCTTATTATCTTCGGTGGCTTGCCTGGAACGGGAAAAACGACACTGGCTAGAGAAATTGTACAGCGTTTAAATGCGACTTACGTGCGTATCGATAGTATTGAGCAAGCCATTAAGAATTCTTCCCTTAACATCAGCGAAGTAGAAGATGTAGGCTATGTGGTTGGCTATGCTCTTGCGCAAGATAATTTGCGTGTTGGCAGAATCGTTGTTGCCGATTCAGTGAATCCTCTTGAGATCACAAGAAAAGCATGGTTGGCGATTGCAAAAGATACGGGCGCTGATGCCATTGAAGTCGAAGTTATATGTTCAGATAAGAAGGAACATCAGAAACGGATTGAAACACGGGGTGCAGACATTAAAGGGCATGTTCTTCCTGATTGGCAAAAAGTAATGAATCGTGAATTTGAGGCATGGTCAACACCTCATATCGTCATCGATACGACAAATAAATCTATAGATCAAAGTGTAAATGAACTTTTAAAGCAGTTGTCTTAAGCCGCAATCGGCGTCGCGTAAATCCCTAGTACCGTAATCCGAATTGCCTGTGCACCAATCGTCGAAGCCACACCTTCCAGTGTTGCATGACCTTGCGGCATGAAGCCTTTGGCGGAGACTAAGAAATTGCGAGCCCCGACCTTATGCGGACTTTTTTTCATTGCCCGGACTTTTATGTCCGTTCCGTTATCTGCAAAGGTGCGGATGATACGGTCTTTGCTGACCGATTCATTTACATCAATGACGAGGAGGGTGGTATCATCGCCGGTTTGTTCCGGTGTTACATGGCCAATCGCAACGGCTTGGAGGTGGAGAGGGTCTTCGACAAATGGAATATGAGCAAACACGCGCGGTAGATTCTCGCCAGCCGCAAGTTGTATCCACCATTCATCCTGGCAAGGGTCGTGTTCATCGGTAGGAAGCGGTAATGCACCCACACTTGCGCTGTAGTTAGCCACTTCGCGGATCACTTGGGAGCTGGTTGGGCAGGGCATAACGGGTGTAAATGCACCGAAATATTCATGTGCAAGCCAGAAGCTGGCGGGGTGCTCTTTGGCGGCAAAAGCGGCGATTTTAAGGGAGGTTTCCATTCCAAGAGAGGCAGAGATAATCATCCGCCACATTTGGACAATGGCGGTTGCAGGATAATGCCCTTTCACCGCCGCAGCAAGTTTCCGGGACATTGTTGCTTCGCGCCCTGGACGCAGGAAACTTGCACCTTCTGGGTTGGAGGCTTTTTTACGCTCCCCCACTTCTTTAACATGCTCTACCCGCTCGAGTAACAAGCGGATAATGTTCTGGTCAATCGCATCAATTTTCTGACGGAGGTCGTCCAAGCTTTCTTGAGGTGTGCGAAGCTCACTATTGTGCTGCATATTCTTCCCCATTGTGGTATTTAACTGCTTGTAGGTTATATAATGAGCGTTTGCGCTTGTAAATATCTAGTTATCCATGATCGAAAAACAGAGTATCACTTCCTTCTTTGGCGCGAATCAGAAGCCGGTGGATATCGGCAGGATTGCATATCTGGCTGCCGATGAACCGCTTACGCTTGCCTGCGGTGTGGAGATCTCCAATTTTCCACTGGCGTTCCAGACCTATGGTAGATTAAACGCTTCGAAATCCAATGCCATTCTCGTGTGCCATGGGCTTACGGGTGATCAATATGCGGCAAGCGCGCATCCGGTTACGGGTAAGGAAGGGTGGTGGACCTCGTTGATTGGGCCTGGTAAAGCGCTCGATACCAATCGCTATTTCATCATTTCTCCCAATGTAATTGGTGGATGTATGGGATCGTGGGGGCCGAAGGAAATTAATCCGGCCACGGCTAAGCCATATAACCTTGATTTCCCGGTCATTACGATTGGCGATATGGTCGCATCGCAAAAACTACTCCTTGATTACTTGGGCATTGATCAGCTATTGGCCGTGATTGGCGGCTCGATGGGCGGGATGTTAACGCTCGAATGGGCGGCAAAGTACCCGGAAAGTGTATTTTCTGCGCTTCCGATTGCCACTGCGGCACGTCACACTGCGCAGAATATTGCCTTCCATGAAATTGGCCGACAGGCGGTGATGGCGGATCCGGAATGGGTGGGCGGAAATTACTTAAATGAAAGCCGTTTCCCGACGAAAGGCTTGGCGGTTGCGCGGATGACGGCGCATGTGACGTATCTTTCGGATGCCTCACTGCATCGGAAGTTTGGTCGCTCGTTGCAGGATCGTTCACGCGTAACTTACGGATTTGACGCGGATTTCCAGGTGGAGAGCTATTTGCGCCATCAGGGGATTACGTTTGTGGATCGGTTTGATGCAAACTCGTATCTCTATATTACGCGGGCAATGGATTATTTCGATCTGCATGAAGAATATGGTCAGCTCTCCAAAGCCTTTGAAGGGTCGAGCACGCATTTTTGCGTGGTGTCCTTCTCCAGTGACTGGTGCTTTCCGACGGAAGAATCTAAGACGATTGTCCATGCCTTGAATGGCGCTGCGGCGAATGTGAGTTTTGTCGAAGTTCAGACCGATAAGGGGCATGATGCTTTCTTGCTGGAGGAGCCGGAGTTCTGGGATACGGTGGCAGGATTTGTGAGCCGGATGGCCAGGAAGAAGGGAGTGTAGCGGATGCAAAACCGATTGCCACAAGTTATGCGCAAAGACTTGGAGATGATTGCAAAGCTGGTGCAGCCGGGCTCCAAGGTGCTGGATATTGGGTGCGGGGAAGGCGTACTGCTTGAGTATCTCGCAGAGCAGAAAGCGGCCAAATCCCATGGGATTGAGCTAATCCAGGCGGGAGTCAGCGCTTGCGTGAAGCGCGGGCTTTCAGTGATCCAGGGCGATGCGGACCATGATCTTATCTATTATCCCGATGGTTGTTTTGATTATGTGATTTCAAGCCAAACCCTGCAAGCAACGCATAATCCGAAGCTTGTGTTGCAAGAGATTTTGCGTATTGCAAAGCGTGCGATTATTTCCGTTCCCAATTTTGGTTATTGGTATAACCGACTTTATTTGAGTGTGAAAGGGCGGATGCCAGTATCGAGTACGCTCAGCTATCAGTGGTACGAAACGCCGAACATCCATTTTTGTACCGTCAAAGATTTTGAAGTGCTGTGCCAGGAATTAGGTTGTGTGGTGGAGGATCACTTGTTTGTCGGGAAAAACGGAAAGCTCGTGCCTGCAGTAATGGCGAACAGTTTGAGTGAGCTGGGGATTTTTGTACTTAAAGGGCGGGACTAAAGCCTTTCTGTTTAAGTAGGCCTGATTATAATAGAATGAACACTAAAAAAGCGGCACCGTTTGGCGCCGCTTTTTTCATATCATTTACTAATAAAATGGGGAACTACTTCACCCAGTTTTTAGAATCTGATTTGCCGCTTTTACCTGGAACGTTACGTCCACCTGGGTAAGAAGCATCACCTTTAACACCGCAAGCGGCAAGGCCAACAAGGGCAGAAACTACAATCGCCAAAGCGCAAAAACGTTTTAACATGGAACTCTCTCCTTCAAAGATAACAAAACTTAAAATCCCCGCGCTACATGAGTGTTATTACAAATAAAACCTCACTTATGCAACGACTAGCAGAATTACTACTAGTAGATTTATTCCATAAAAACAACCCATTATTTACAACTAAATGTTACAAAAAGGCTAAGCATTTGCAACATAGCGTTTTTTTGCATCACGAATTGCTTGTCGAACATTGTCTGGGGCGGTTCCGCCGAAGCTTTTGCGACTTTTGACCGACTGTTCGACTGTCAGAACATTGTAAATCTCGCGTGTGATTCGTGGTTCTGCCTGTTGCATTACCTCGATTGGGAGGTTAGAAAGTCCAACTCCCCGTGTTTCTGCCTCTTTCACGATGTGGCCTGTGATGTGGTGGCATTCGCGGAACGGGAGGCCCAAGTTCTGCACAAGCCAATCCGCAAGATCGGTCGCAGTAGAGAAGCCACGGCCTGCCGCCTGATGCATTTTTTCTATGTTGATGGTCATATCGCTCACCATCCCCGTCATCGCGCGGATGCAAAGAAGTAGTGTATCGGCTGCATCAAAGAGCGGTTCTTTGTCTTCCTGCATGTCTTTGCTGTAAGCGAGCGGTAAGCCTTTCATGACAGTGTAGAGCGTGGTTTGGCTGCCCAAAATCCGAGCTGCTTTCGCACGAACGAGCTCGGCTGCATCGGGGTTGCGCTTTTGTGGCATGATCGAGCTGCCTGTCGAGAAAGCGGAAGAAAGCCGGATAAACGCGAAATCCGCACTTGACCAGATCACGATTTCTTCTGCAAAGCGGGAAAGATGGATCGCACAGGTGGCAGCCATATTCAGGAAATCCAAAGCAAAATCCCGATCGGATACGGCATCAAGAGAATTCCTTGTCGGTTCACGGAATTCAAGAAGTTCTGCTGTCATATGGCGATCAAGCGGGAAGGACGTTCCTGCAAGTGCTGCCGAACCCAGTGGACATTCATTTAAGCGCTCGCGTGCATCTTGTACCCGAGAACGGTCACGGCCCAGCATTTCTACATAGGCAAGGAAATGATGGCCAAGTGTAACGGGCTGTGCGGTTTGTAAGTGGGTAAAGCCTGGCATCAGCGTATCATAATGTTCTTCCGCGCGCATAAGCAACGCTTTCTGGAGATCTTGGAGTTCATGGTCGATAAGATCGAGCTGGTCACGCACCCAGAGTTTACAATCGGTAGCGACTTGGTCATTGCGCGAACGGGCCGTATGGAGTTTGCCAGCTACATCTCCAATGATTTCTTTTAAGCGCGATTCGACATGCATGTGGATATCTTCAAGCGCGGGAGTGAAGGTAAAATCCCCAGATTCGATCTCGCTTTTAACTTGTACGAGCCCACTTAAGATCTTTTCGCCTTCGGCCTTGGTCAAGATGCCTTGCTTCACCAGCATACGGCAATGGGCTTCAGAGCCCCTTATATCCTGGGCGTAGAAGCGCTTATCGAAATCAATCGATGCATTGATCTGTTCCATAAGGGCGGATGGGGCGGTATCAAACCGTCCTCCCCACATGCTATTGTTTTTACTGGGTGTTTTCTTCGTTGTCATGGACGCGCCGTTTCGAATGGGTTAACGCCCGACACTATTTCGTATTCTGTATGCCAAGTCAATATTTTTAGCCCTGAGGCTGAGAGATGGGGCTGGTCGTAATACGGTGAATCAGCCCTAGGATATAAGGCAGGTTTTCAACCGGTTCTTCTGCTGCGTACATCTGCACGTGTTCTAAGAGGCGGTTAGTGTATTGTTGGAGGGTAAGCGAGGCAGTATCTTTAGAGCCGTTTAAGATAAGAGCTGATCTAAGCAAGACGGAAATCGGTTGCTTAAGGCGTTCCGGCAGCGCCGTTTTTTTGTATAAGGACTGGAACCCTAGCCCGTCCACATCCTGGATGAGGGTCGTGGCATTGGGGGCGGGGATACAGGCTTTGGTTGCCATCGCTACCGCAAAGAATTCGAGCTTATTCATGCAGAGCGACATCACAATGATAGAAGGGGTGAGTTGATTCGTATTGTTGAGCCTTGAGACAAAATCCATCGCTTCCTCTCGGGAGGCGTTGGCTTTTAAGAGGTTCAGGGTTACGATTTCCCGGCTTTGTTCAACGACTTCTGCAATTTCTGGGGCTACTACATTGTATTTCTTCTGCAAATAGGAACTTAACTTGCTTGATACCGATGACATGAGTTTTGCGGAAAGATGCGGAGGGACGGATTTCCGCTGCATGACGGCCTCTGCTACCCGTTGGCTATCAGTAAAGTTCTCGATGATTTTCTTATAGCTACGGTCCGGGATTCTTGCCCCATCATTGTGAAGCAAACTATCGACAATGTCTTCGTTCTGGGTATCCACCAATGCGTCGGATACAGGTTCGGGTACGTCCTTTCTCCGTGAAATCGCAAGAGAACGTTTGGGCTCATCGGTTTTCTTGATAATGTCGATGAGGTCAAGCGATGTAAGGATATTCGAAGATTCAAGAATAGGAAGGGCGACTTCTTCCACATCCTTCGCGAGTTTTAGGGCGATATCGTGCGGGAGTTTGTCGCTATCTTTGAGATTGTGAGCAACGATCTTCCGGACACTCACTTCTGCCTGGTAGGTCAGGAAACGGATAATATGTTCAGCCAGATCGAGCTCAGTCGGGCTTAAGCTGCCGCTATCAAGCTGATAAGTAATCTTATCGGCAATATCTCCGCGGATGGCTTCCGAACGCTCAGAAATTAGCCGAAGCACATCGGCTTGTGTCAGCTGCTTCATGCCATCGGAGGAAAGGGTGCTGATCACTGTATTTTGATTCTGTGTAGGGGCCGCCTTATCTGTCATCGAATTAAATCCTTGGATTGCCGTTCGCGTCTTCACGTTAAAGCTGTTCTATCAAGCCCTTAGGATAACTTATTTTCCCTAATAAGTCCTTAAATTCACCCTGAGTTGTCGTGTGGTTATAAAGAATACGGAGCACAGCCATTCAGGGCTGTCTCTGCGATTTTATTCGCTTTTTTTACAAAGTTCCCTTGACGATTCCCAGGAAAGAAGGTAAATTTCCCATATAATCCCATTTTAACCCAGAATTAACCACAATATCCCATAGTGGGATCGAAGAAATGGAAGGCTACCAATAAAAAATCCTGAATTTTCAGAGGATAGGTGGCTTTGGGTGAAAATGGGATCAACGAGGAAAAGCTAGAAAATATGGCGTTATTTCTTTCTACCTATGTGAACAAGGTGGACAAGAAGGGGCGGGTTTCCGTCCCGGCGTTATTTCGTGCTGCGCTAAAAGACCAGGTATTTGAAGGGATTGTGGCTTACGGCTCGTTTGTGAATCCTTGCATTGAGGCCTGTGCAATGGGGCGGATTGAGCGTTTGAGCGAAAGTATCGACATGCTTGACCCGTATTCTGATGAGCGCGATGCGTTTGCGATGACGATTTTAGGAGGAAGTATCCAGCTTCCTTTCGATGGCGAGGGCCGGGTAATGCTAACAGAAAAGTTGGTAGAGAGTGCCGGAATTACGGATCATGCGGTGTTTGTGGGGAAGGGTGCGACCTTTGAAATATGGCAGCCAGAAGCGTTTGAGCGTTATGCGGAGAAGGCAAAAGATCTCGCAAAACGCGAACGCGGGGCGTTAAAACTCCAAGGGCTGCAACGTCCAGCAGGGAAAGAATAGGAATATGGGAACTACACGGCAGGAACAGCAACAAACTCCCCACGCATCGGTGATGCGCGAGGAAGTGCTTGCCTATCTGGCTCCGAAAGGGGGTGAAATTTATGTCGATGGTACCTTCGGTGCCGGAGGCTATACGCGTGCTTGCCTGAAATCTGCGGATTGTAAGGTTTATGCGATTGATCGTGATCCTAGTGTGCGTGCGTTTGCCGATAGTTTAGCTGAAGTATTTCCTGGTCGAATCACGCTTCTGCAAGGACGTTATGGTGAGATGGATCAGCTCCTTGCACAAGAAGGCATTGAAGGCGTACACGGCGTGATGCTTGATATCGGCGTTTCTTCGATGCAGATCGATCAAGCGGAGCGTGGCTTTTCGTTCATGCGTGATGCAGTGCTCGATATGCGGATGGAAAGTGAGGGTGTCGATGCCGCAACGCTTATCAATACGACCTCTGAAGGGGAATTGGCGGATGTGATTTTCCGCTATGGCGATGAGCGCAAATCCCGCCGGATTGCCCGTGCGATTGTCGCTGCGCGTGAAGTGGCTCCGATTACCCGTACCCTCCAGTTGGCTGAAATCGTCCGGCGTGCTATTGGGCGTTATAACGATACGATTGATCCTGCAACGCGTACCTTCCAGGCGCTGCGTATTTGGGTGAATGATGAACTCGGCGAGCTTGAGCGTGGCTTGAAATCGGCGGAGCGCATTCTACTTCCCGGTGGAAGATTGGTTGTGGTGACCTTCCATTCGCTGGAAGATGCGATTGTAAAAAAATTCCTGAACCAGGCTTCCGGCAAGACGGAAGGTATTTCCCGGCATATGCCTTTTGTCGATGCTCCCGGGCATACAGCAACATTTGAATTACTTACCCGCAAGGCGGTGAAGCCTTCGGAAGCCGAAGTGGCGGGAAATATTCGTGCGCGTTCGGCGACGTTGCGCGCGGCTCAAAGAACTTCTGCACCTATAACACTTACTAAGGGAGGTCGGTCATGAATCGGATATGGGCGGTATGTGCCACATTTCTTTTAGCGATGACGCTGTTAAGTTTATTCCAGGTAAAAAACCAGGTCCGGAATTTGGACAAGGAGCTCGAAGAAACCTACCGTCAGGTTGCGCGTGAACAGAATGATTTGCGTGTACTTAAAGCGGAGTGGAGCTATCTCAATCAGCCGGAACGGTTGGCGTCGCTGTCAGATAAGTACTTGAAACTTGCGCCAACACGAGTCGCGCAGGTGCGTTCACTCGAAGATGGAAAACTCCTGATGCTTGCCCGTGCAGAGCGTACAACTACGCGAACCGATGGTTATGTTCGTGCCGCGCGAAGTGAGAAATCAATGAATGCTACACAAAAACCGCTATTGACTACTGCGCAGCTTGCTGTATCGGTGAGGCATTAAAATATAAATGAGGATGCCGAGGGTCGGTAACCTCTTAGAGATAGAGAGTAGAACCGACTTATGATACGTCGTAAAGGAGCGTCATCTTCTCTGAAGAACCATCATCGGACATTCCGTTCGGGCGGCACCGCCGCTATTGCTCAAAGTCGTTTGTTACTGGTGGGGGGCGTTTTCGCGCTAGTATTCCTCATCGTTATATTCCGTTTGTTCGAGGTCACTATTCTTGGCTATAAAGGCGATAATGAAGCAAATGCGCGGCATCATGGGGATCGGGTGAATTTTGCCCGCCGGGCTAATGTTGTGGATCGCAATGGCGAATTGATTGCGGTGAATCTTCAGACTGCGTCGCTTTATGTAAATCCACATTTAATATTTGAACCGGAAAAAGTCGCTCGGGAATTGCATCTGGTATTGCCAGAATTTTCCGAAAAGGCGTTACTTACGAAATTTCATGGTACGGGTTCGTTTTACTGGATAAAACGAAACCTTACACCGAAAGAACAATATGCGGTTAATGCGCTTGGTGTGCCGGGATTACAATTCCGGGATGAAGAAGGGCGTATCTACCCGCAAGGGCGCTTGTTTTCTCATGTGCTTGGCTATGTTGGGATTGATGGTCAGGGGCTTTCAGGGATTGAAAAGCATTTCAATAAACGTCTTATTAAAAATAGTGATGAACCTCTGCAGTTATCACTCGATGTTCGTGTCCAGAGTGCGCTCTATCAGGAAATCCAAGAATATATGGAGTTGTTCCGTGCACGTGCGGCAATCGGTGTGGTGATGGATGTGAACACGGCGGAAGTGCTTGGAATGGTGAGTTTTCCCGATTTTGATCCACATAATCCATTGATGGCAAGCCAGGACGCGCTTTTTAATCGCGCTACGCTAGGTGTTTATGAGCAAGGTTCGACCTTCAAAACTTTTACGATGGCTATGGGGTTGGACACCCGGAAAATCGATATGGAAAGCAGCTATGATGTTGCTACACCGATTAAAATAGGGCGCTTTAGCATTACCGATACCCATCCGAAAAATGGGTGGATGTCCGTCCCTGAAATTTACATACATTCTTCTAACATCGGTACGGCCAAAGTAGCGCTTGATATTGGAGTGGATACGCAGCGCAAGTATCTCGGAAAATTGGGCCTGCTTTCACCGTTGACGCTGGAATTGCCGGAATGTGGTAAGCCGCTTCTTCCGAGTAAATGGGAAAAAACAACAAGCATTACCGTATCTTTTGGTCATGGAATCGCTGTGACGCCACTCCATGTGGCGCAGGCAACGTCGGCGGTGGTCAATGGCGGGATTTTCCATGAAGCAACCCTGCTTAAGCATGATACAATGTCTCGAGGAACAATGGTTGTCTCCGAGAAGACTTCTGAGAATATACGCCGTCTTATGCGTATGACGGTCGAGAAAGGTACCGGAAAGCGTGGGAACGTGGAAGGGTACTTAGTCGGTGGGAAAACGGGAACGGCTGAGAAACCTGGAAAAGGTGGCTATGATCGCAAGGCGATGCTATCGTCGTTTGTTGCAGTCTTCCCTATGAATCAGCCGCGATATCTGGTAATGGTGTCGCTGGATGAGCCAAAAGGCACGCGCGAAACAGGTGGTTTTGCCACAGGAGGCATGACGGCCGCGCCGGTTGTGAGAAATGTGATTGCCCGGATTGCGCCACTTTTAGGGCTCATGCCGGTGGACGAACAGGATAAAGATACTTCCAACGAATTGTATGTGAAGAACGATAGTACGGGGAGATTCCAGCTTGCGGCTTTCTGAGATTACGGCATTGGGAATAACAGGTCAAACACGTGGGGATGTGACCATCACCGGGTTAGCTTGTGATTCGCGCCAAGTAAAGCCGGACTATCTTTTTGCTGCATTTAAAGGAGTGAAAACAGACGGCAGTGTTTTCATAACAAAGGCGATTGAAAGCGGCGCTGTGGCAATTCTGACTTCCCCGGATGTTGCGTTACCCAAAGAGATTCCTGCATCCGTACAGATACTCCATCATGATAATCCACGGTTAGTATTTGCGAAGCTTGCAGCAAAATTTTATGCACCTCAGCCAGAGACGGTGGTAGCCATCACAGGCACAAATGGTAAAACCTCTGTTGCGCATTTTTGCCAACAAATTTGGAATGCTTTAGGCGCAGATGCTGCAAGTTTGGGCACACTTGGTGTTGTGGTTCGCGATAAACTTGCTGCAAAAGAAAAAGACGCGGCGAGCCTGACGACTCCTGATTCCGAATTCTTACATCGGACTTTCCACGAGTTAGCAAAAGACGGTGTAAACCATGTGGCAATTGAGGCCTCAAGCCATGGGTTGGATCAGTATCGTTTGGATGGAATTCGTTTGAAAGCGGCGGCGTTTACGAATCTTTCGCGCGATCATTTGGATTATCACGAAACATTTGAAGCCTATTTCGCAGCGAAACTTCGTCTATTTGATGCGCTGTTGCCTGAAGGTGGAACGGCCGTGCTCAATGCAGATATTCCTGAATATGCAACGCTTTGTATCCATTGCGAACAGCGAAAACACTCCATTGTGAGTTATGGCGAAAAGGCCGACACAATCCGTATACGTAAAGTAGCACCGCAAGCTAATGGCAGTCTGGTCATCTTCGTGATTAATAATGTGGAATATAAAGTATTGCTTCCGCTTGCAGGTGGGTTCCAGGTGAGTAATGTGTTGTGCGCGCTTGGGCTTGTAACCGCGACGGGTATTGATGTAGATAAGGCGATCGGTGTATTGCCGACATTGCGCTCTGTACCTGGCCGGATGGAAAATGTAGTAACGCACCCTAAGGGAGCAGGGGTGTATGTGGATTATGCTCATACGCCGGATGCGCTGGAGAAGGCGCTTTCCTCGCTGCGTCCGCATACCGCAGGCAAGCTGGTTGTGGTATTTGGTTGCGGTGGTGATCGTGATAAAGGCAAACGTCCGCAGATGGGCGAAGTGGCTGCACGGTTGGCCGATCGTATTATTGTAACCGATGATAATCCACGTACGGAAAATGCAGATAGTATCAGAGCACAGGTGCGTGCAGGATGTCCGGGAGCAGAAGAAATTGCCGATCGTGCTAAAGCGATTACAGCAGGCGTGGCATCGTTAGAGCGTGGCGATGTGCTATTGATCGCAGGGAAAGGGCATGAAAATGTCCAGATTATTGGAGATAAAGAGCTGCCGTTTGACGATACGGTCGTTGCTTTTGAAGCGGTATCGGCGTTGAGAGCATCTACAGGAACACGATAATTATGACAGTGCTTTGGACATCAGAAACAGCAGAAAAAGCAACCGGTGGAATTTCAGAAAAAACGTGGAAAGCTAGCTCTGTTTCCATCAATAGCCGGACAATCGAGCCGGGTTCTCTTTTTGTAGCGCTTAAAGGCGAAAAATTCGATGCGCATGATTATGTGCGCGAGTCCTTGGAAAAAGGGGCTGCGGCGGTGGTTGTATCACATCGTCCAAACGATGTTCCTGCGGATGCGCCATTACTCGTCGTGAAGGATACCGAAGCTGCATTGCGTGCGTTGGGATCTTATAAGCGTGAAAAATCGAACGCGAAAATCTTCGGTGTCACGGGAAGTGTTGGCAAAACGAGCGTCAAAGAAATGTTGAGTGTCGCAACATCTGCGCTGGGGAAAACCTATGCGACGGAAGGGAATCTCAATAACCATTTAGGCACCCCGCTCTCATTATCGCGTATGGCGGATGATCTAGATTTTGCCGTGATGGAAATGGGGATGAACCATGTCGGCGAAATTCGGGAGCTGACCGCTCTTGTTCGCCCGCATGTCGTGATTATCACGACCGTTGAAGCAGTGCATTTGGAATTCTTTTCATCTGTTGAGCAAATTGCGGTTGCAAAAGCGGAGATTTTTGAAGGGTTGGAGCCGGGTGGTACGGCAATCCTCAATCGCGATAATTCGCATTATGCCTTGTTGGCAGAGAAAGCCAAAGCCGTCGGTGTGAAACATATTATTTCGTTTGGTGAACATAAGGAAGCGGAGTGCCGATTGGTTTCTTACACACCAGAAGAAGGCGGCGGGCAGGTTGAAGCACAAGTCGGTGGGAAGCGTTATCGTTACCATTTACCGATCCGTGGAAAACATCAGGCCTGTAATTCGCTTGCCGTGTTGGCGGCGATTCAAGCCGTTGGCGGCGATGTGGGGAAATCTGCCAAAGCGTTGGAAGGTTATCAAGCGGGTATTGGTCGCGGTAAACGTGTTGTACTTCCTGGCGGAGGTCTCTTGATTGATGATTGCTATAACGCAAGTCCGGCTTCGGTCCGTGCAGCCTTGGCTGCGATGGAAACACCCAAAGCGGGTGGAAGAAAAATCGCAGTATTGGGCGATATGCTGGAGCTTGGGGAAACCCGTAAAGCCCTCCATGCGGGACTGTTAAGCGATGTGATTGCAAACGGCATAGAGAAAGTGTATACGGCAGGCGAATCCATGCAGGCGCTGTATAATGCATTGCCAGAAGGGATCAAAGGTGCGGAAGCTCTTTCTTCGGCTTTGCTTGCGCCGATCGTAAAAGAAGCCGTGAAGCCTGGTGACGTGGTGCTGGTGAAAGGCTCAAATGGCATGAAAATGCGTGTCATTATTGAGGCGTTGTTGCAGTCTGTGGAATCTAACAAAAATAAGGTGGCCGGTTAATGTTGTATCATCTGCTTGTGCCACTCGCGCACGATATTAAGGCATTAAATATATTCAACTATATTACTTTCCGGAGTGGTGGTGCGGCCTTGACGGCGCTGCTGATGAGTTTCATCTTCGGTGCAGATATGATTCGCTGGCTTACGAAGTGGCAAAAAGGCGGGCAGCCGATTCGCCTTGATGGCCCGGAGAGCCACTTGCTTACCAAAAAAGGCACTCCAACCATGGGCGGACTGCTTATTCTGATGGCGATTATTAGTTCCACCTTGTTATGGGCGGATTTGAGAAACCCCTATATATGGGTGATCTTGGGCGCAACTGTGGGCTTTGGGACGTTGGGCTTTATTGATGACTATTTAAAAATCAAAAAGCGCAACAGTAAAGGCGTTGTAGGTAAAGTAAAGCTTATCGGCCAGTTTGTCATTAGCCTCAGCGTTGCATTCAGTATTACGTATATCGCACCAGAATCTCTGGAAATGCATTTGGCACTTCCTTTCTTTAAAAGCCTGTTGATTGATTTGGGATGGTTTTATATTCCGTTTGTGATTGTGGTGGTCGTGGGTGCATCCAATGCAGTGAATTTGACCGATGGACTTGATGGTCTTGCGATTGGGACGATCATGATTACAGGCGCATGCTTTGCGATTATCAGCTATCTCGTGGGCAATGCGGTGTTTGCAAATTATCTCCAGATTCATCCGGTGCCCGGTGCAGGAGAGCTAACGGTATTTTGTTCGGCACTTATCGGTGCGGGACTAGGATTCTTGTGGTTTAATGCGCCTCCGGCAAAAGTATTTATGGGCGATACAGGAAGCCTTGCGCTGGGCGGTGCGATTGGTGCGATCAGTGTCGTTACCAAACATGAGATTGTTCTTGCGGTTATTGGTGGCGTCTTTGTGATGGAAGCGCTGTCGGTGATTATTCAGGTCTATTACTTTAAATTTTCGGGCGGGAAGCGCGTCTTTAAAATGGCGCCGATTCACCACCACTTTGAGAAATGTGGATGGTCAGAGTCGACCGTTGTGATCCGGTTTTGGATACTCGCGATTATTTTTGCGTTGATTGGCCTTTCGACGCTCAAGTTGAGATAATATAGGTATTTATGATCCTCCCCACGGAATATGCAGGAAAATCGGTTGCCGTATTTGGCTTAGGTAAAGATGGTTTTTCGGCCGTGCGGGCACTCTATGCCGCAGATGTTGACGTTTTTGCGTGGGATGATAGCGAACAGGGTAGAAAGAATTTGCACGAAGGCGCGTTCTTCGATGAGGTGCAAAGTTCAGGTGCTGTGACGATCCAAGCTCCCGAATCCTGGCCATGGAAGCAGATTGAAGCCTTGATTCTAAGCCCAGGTATTCCGCTTACTCACCCAACGCCGCATCCGGTGGTGGGTTTAGCGAAAGCGGCGGGTGTGCCGATTATTTGTACTATTGAGTTGTTGTATCAATCCTGTCCCGAAAGCCGTTATATCGGCATTACGGGGACGAATGGGAAGTCGACGACGACAGCACTCATTGGACATATCTTGAAGCATGCCGGTATGCCGACAGAAGTCGGCGGAAATATTGGTATTCCTGCGATGGATTTGCGTCCGTTGGATCATAATGGAACCTATGTGTTGGAAATGTCGTCTTATCAACTCGATTTGCTTGAGATTTTCACGCCGGATATTTCGCTGCTGCTTAATATTACGCCGGATCATATTGATCGGCATGGCGATTTGCAGGGCTATATTGCAGCAAAAATGCATATGTTTGAACGTCAATCGGCAAATCATACGGCGGTGATTGCGGTCGATAATGATGAAAGCCGTAAGATTTATGAGAAGCTCGTGGCCGAGAAAAAAATTGGTCGCCTTGTGCCTGTATCCTCGATTACACCTCAAAAAGAGGGTGTGGCGGTGATTGATGGTGTGCTGCATATTAATCTCACAGGACGTCAGAAAACGGTAGAACTTGGATACTTAGACCATTTAGCGGGTCAGCATAATGCCGAGAACATGGCAGCGGCGGTGGCGATTGCGGTTGTTGCAGGCGTGTCTACGGATGCGATTATTTCTGGGATCAAAAGCTTTGTGGGCCTGCCGCACCGGATGCAATATGTTAAAGAAATCGAGGGCGTGCGCTTCATTAATGATAGCAAAGCAACGAATGCGGAAGCGGCCGAAAAGGCGCTCCGTACGTTTCGTAATATCCATTGGATTATCGGTGGACGTGCGAAAGCGGGTGGGATTTCATCACTAAAACCATTATTTGATCGCATTTCCCATGCCTATATCATTGGCGAATGTGCGAAAGAATTTGCTGCAACGTTGGATGAGGCGGGCGTGCCTTATACACAGTGTGAGGTGCTTGAGAAGGCAACGAAAGAGGCGGCACGTGCAGCATTTGCAAGCTCTTCAGATAAGCCTGTGGTGCTGCTTTCGCCGGCAACGGCATCTTTTGACCAATGGCCAAGTTTTGAAGTACGTGGTAAGTCGTTTTGTGAGTATGTCGAAGCACTAGAGCCTATGGCACAAAAAAAAGCCTAAGGAATTTTCATGAAGTTCAACCGCCAAAACAGCAATATATTTAGTACCTGGTGGTGGACAATTGACCGGATTACACTTTTCACGATTGCTGCAATCATCCTCATTGGTATCGTCTTGGTATCGACCGCAAGCCCCGCGGTGGCGGAGCGTATCGGGCTTGATGGGTTCTTTTTTGTACGCAGGCAATTTGCGTTCCTGATTGTCGCAGTTGTCGGGATTTTTGCGATATCATTGCCACCTCCCATATTCATACGACGGATTGCATTCTTAGGTTATGCGGGCGGGATTGTTGCGTTGGTGGGTGTATTATTATTTGGCCAGCAGATTAAAGGTGCAACCCAATGGATTAGCATTGCAGGTGTATCACTCCAGCCATCGGAATTCGTTAAGCCGTTCTTTGCCGTATTGACTGCGTGGTTGCTAGCACGAAAGGGCAATGTTGAAACACTCCGTGTGTATTATCCGGTGATTATTTCTTATGTGTTGTTTATAGGGTTACTCCTCCTTCAACCGGATTTCGGGATGACGGTGACGGTCTCGCTGGTGTGGGGTATTCAGCTATTCCTCAGTGGGCTTCCGATTATATGGATTATGGTCGGAGGGTTTTTGGGGATTGGTGCGCTGTTGTGTGGGTACAGTTTCTTCCCGCACGTGGCGAAACGGATCAACAGCTTTCTTGATCCATCGGAGAAGGGATATCAGGTTGAGAAGTCGCTTGAGGCCTTTAATAACGGCGGTTTTTTTGGGAAAGGGCCGGGCGAAGGAACGGTGAAACAATATATCCCGGATTCCCATACGGATTTTATTTTCTCTGTTGCGGGTGAAGAGCTTGGCTTGCTTGTATGTATTGTGTTGGTCGGACTGTTTGCATTTTTGGTGTTTAGAAGCTTGATGCGGGCATTCCAGGAAACGGATCTTTTTACGCTTTATGCAGTGGTTGGGCTTGCCTCACTTATTGGGATCCAGGCCTTGGTGAATATGGCGGTGACACTAAATCTTATTCCGAATACCGGTATGACGTTACCTTTTATCAGTTATGGAGGCTCTTCTCTTCTGGCAACAGGTTTGACAGTAGGAATGCTTTTAGGACTCACCCGCAAGCGGTTTGGTCAACCTCCAATTAAAACACACGCTGCGATGCGCAATGCCTAATCGCAGATTAATTTCCGCTACCTCTCTCTTAGCATATTTTTAAGCAACTCTTGTTCACACTAGTGTTTTGGGGGTTTTAGCTTTTGGTAGCCTTTTAAAAAACCTAGGAAAAATGCGGGTTCGGCTTAACCGTTTTCTAACGAATCCTCTCTTATAATGATAACATACATAGCTTGGATAAGAATTATTCAAGCCCTAATAAGTGGAGACCGAATGAGCGGCGGTAATAACGAGTTTCAGTTTGAGTGGGAACAGCCCGATGGGAATGAGATGTTTTTCTATCTCTCCGAAGAAGCGCTTTTCCCTTCTGAAGAAAAAGGCCCTTTTACGCCACCGCCAATGTATCAAATATTGCTTCTGAATGATGATACAACTCCCATGGAGTTTGTTACACATATACTAGAGACCGTATTTCATTATCCATCCATCACAGCAGCGGATGTAACCCTCTCGATTCATGAAAACGATAAAGCATTGTGCGGACGATATACGCGCGATGTGGCCGAAACTATCGTGGCGCAGATTCACGAACTCGCCCGAAGCTATGACCATCCGTTACAATGTTTAGTTCAGAGGGAAGCTGCATATGCTCTCAAAAAGTCTTGAGTCTAGCCTCCATCGGGCGCTTGCTATCGCAAAGGAATTTCGGCACGAATATGCAACGCTTGAGCATTTATTGCTAGCGCTTGCAAATGATCCGGATGCCAAATCGGTGATGCAAGGGTGCGGAGTGAATATCCCGGATATTCGTGAAACACTCGAATTATTCCTTCAGCATGATCTTTCCTCTCTTGTTGTTGATTATGATGTGGAAGCGAAGCCGACCGCAGGATTCCAGCGTGTCATTCATCGTGCGGCGATCCATGTGCATGCATCGGGCAAACGCGAAGTGAATGGTGCGAATGTGCTTGCTGAAATGTTTTCAGAGCGTGAGTCCCATGCCGTGTATTTCCTTCATCAACACAGCGTAACCTGTTTGGATGTGATCAATTACATCTCGCATGGTGTGATGAAATACAGCGAAAACGGCCATACACCGTCCGCATTCCCAATAAAGGGTAAGCCAGAACTGCCGCTTCCAGGTTTAGAAGAAGATGATATTACGCCAGGCGGTACGTTTGAATCAGGTCGTGGCCGCGAACGTGAACGCGAGAGAGATCGTGAGCAGGATCGTGAAAATGAGCGCGAAGAGAAGGAAAATAATCCACTCGCAGCGTATTGCATCAACTTAAATAAACGTGCGGAAGAAGACAAAATTGATATCTTGGTTGGTCGTGAAGCGGAAGTGGAACGTACGGTCGAAGTATTGGCGCGTCGTACAAAAAACAATCCTCTGCTTGTCGGTGATCCAGGTGTTGGTAAGACGGCGATTGCGGAAGGGCTTGCCCGCCGGATCGTGCGTGGTGATATTCCGGATGTTCTTAAAAACGCGGTGATTTTCTCACTTGATATGGGCTGTCTGTTGGCGGGAACCCGTTACCGTGGGGATTTTGAAGAGCGGATTAAGTCGATTATCCATGAGATTGAACGCTTGCCAAACGCGGTCTTGTTCATCGATGAGATTCATACGATCATTGGTGCAGGTGCGACCAGTGGTGGTTCGCTTGATGCGAGTAACTTGCTGAAACCTGCGCTGGCACGCGGTGCATTCCGTTGTATTGGTTCGACGACCTATAAGGAATTTAATAGCCATTTCGAGAAAGATCGTGCGCTTGTACGTCGGTTCCAGAAGATCGATGTGAATGAGCCAACGCTCGAACATACCGTGAAAATCCTTCGAGGACTCAAGCCTTATTACGAAGATCATCATGATGTGCGTTATACGAATGGTGCAATTAAAGCAGCGGTAGATCTTGCGAATCGTTATATCTCCGACAAGAAATTGCCAGATAAAGCGATTGATATTATCGATGAAGCGGGTGCGCATGCGAAACTTACCCGTGGCAAAGATAAACCAAAAACCATTTCGGTGAAAGATGTGGAAGCGGTGATTTCACGTATTACGCGCATTCCCACCAGTTACCTTTCAACCGATGATGCGGCGAAACTTCTAAACCTTGAGCCGGATTTACGCAAAATTGTGTATGGTCAGGATCATGCGGTAAAAGCGTTATCGGATTCGATTAAACTTTCCTTCGCAGGGCTTCGGAAGACTTCACGTCCAATGGGTTGTTACCTCTTTGCAGGTCCTACCGGGGTCGGGAAAACAGAACTCGCGAAACAATTTGCAAAATACATGCATATGGAGCTGATACGGCTGGATATGTCGGAATGTATGGAGCAGCATTCGGTATCTAGGCTGATTGGTGCGCCTCCAGGCTATGTAGGTTTTGATCGCGGTGGTTTGCTTACCGATGCGGTGGATAAGAATCCCTATTCCGTTGTCCTTTTAGATGAGATCGAAAAAGCGCATCCAGATATTTATAACATTATGTTGCAAGTGATGGATCATGGGAAATTAACTGATACCAACGGGAAAGAAGTCGATTTCAAACATACAATCATCATTATGACCAGCAATGCGGGCTCTTTTGAAGTGAGCCGTGCCGCGGTCGGTTTTAACCGGGATAACCGGGATGGTGAAGATAAAGATGCGATTAATCGTCTCTTCTCACCGGAATTCCGTAACCGTTTGGATGCGATTGTTCCATTCACAGCGCTTAATGATGCGGTGGTGAGCAACGTGGTCGACAAATTTGCGGATGAACTCGCGGCGCAATTGGCAGACCGCGGTGTGCGGATTGAACTTAGCCAAGAAGTACGGGATTACCTAGGCCATAAAGGCTATGACCGTGCGAATGGCGCCCGTCCTTTGGAGCGCATTATTGAAGAGGAAATCAAGAAGCCGCTGGCGGATGAAATCCTCTTTGGCAAGCTCGCGAAAGGTGGCAGTGTCAAAGCAAGTTTCCTGGATGGTAGAGTGGCGTTTGACTATTCGTAGTCGTGCGATTCCACATTTCCCCTTGCATTTTTCCATAAAACCCCCACATTACGACTTCAAAGTCATGGAGTTCGTATATGGGACGGGTCTTATCCGGCGTTCAGCCAACCGGCAATCTGCATTTGGGCAATTATTTAGGTGCGATCCGTAATTGGGTCAAAATGCAGCATGACCATGAATCCCTGTTTTGTATTGTGGACTTGCATGCGATTACCGTCCGTCAGAATCCAGAAGAATTACGTAAAGCCACTCGCGCGGTAGCCGCGGCTTATATTGCCTGCGGGATTGATCCCTCGCATTCTGCAATTTTTGTGCAATCTCATGTGCCAGAACATACCGAATTAGGCTGGATTTTGGGGTGCAACACGCCGCTTGGTTGGTTAAACCGCATGACCCAGTTTAAGGAAAAAGCAGGCAAGGACCGCGAAAATGCGTCGCTTGGGCTTTATGGTTATCCGGTGCTGATGGCGGCGGACATATTGGTGTATAAAGCAACCCATGTGCCGGTCGGAGAAGACCAAAAGCAGCATCTGGAACTTACCCGCGATATCGCCGGCGCTTTTAATCGGGACTATGGGAAGGAAGTATTTCCACTTCCAGAGCCATTAATTCTAGGGGAAGGCACCCGGGTAATGAGCTTACGGGATGGCACCAAAAAGATGAGCAAGTCTGATCCTTCGGATTATTCACGTATAAATTTGAATGATGATGCGGATACGGTCGCGTTAAAGATCAGAAAGGCGAAGTCAGACATGTTAGAAGGGGTGACATATCACCCTCAAGAACGTCCTGAAGCTGCGAATCTCTTGAATATCTATTCTACCGTTGCCGGCATCCCTAGGGCGGAGGCCGAAGCACGTTTTGCAACGGTAAGTTTCTCTGAATTTAAAAAAGAACTCGCGGATGTGCTGGTTGCGCATCTTTCTCCTATTAGCATCGAGTGGAACAAGCTTTTAGCCGATACAGCTTATCTCGATTCTATCCTCAAAAAAGGGGCTGAACGTGCCCGATCCCTTGCTTCTGCCTGCCTGGTCGAGGTACGTGAAACGGTGGGATTCTTGCCTTAGGCCCTATTCCTCGATTTCTTAAGCAATTCATTGACTTTCTTGGCAAAATAGTTTACAAAATCAACTAATTTAACTATTGGGCTCCTGATCTGCGTCCGCGAGAACGGTAAGACTCTTATGTCGAAATTATCGAAGACTGAGAAGAGTTCAAGCTATGCAGTATCACTGAGGCATTTGTTCAAACGTATTAGCAGTAAATACGGGAATTCCAAAGACTCCTGAATGGAAAAGAAACATTTACCCAACAACAATGAATATTAGGCAAAGAGCCGTACAGCCAACCACAATAAAGCACACAATAAAGCAAATGAATTTTATCGTTAAAGTAACAATCAGTATTGAGATTGAGTAAGTAGAGGAATATTTATGTCAAAGTTAAGAACAGATAAAGCGTTAACGAGTGCAGCATTTTCTAAGCTACCCAAAGGTTTTCCAAAACCTGAAGATTTTTCAGAAATAATAGCGAAAGCCCTTGATCCAACATTACGATCACTTTCTGGTGTGGCTCCTCTCCCTTCCTTGAGCAAAGAACATAAAGAGGCATTTGCTGCCTGGTTGAGTAATATAATTGTAGAGATAAAACCTGAAGAGGTTTTAAAGCACTGGAAGCAGCGGTTTGAGGAGGAATATAAGGATATTCCGGGATGGAGCCAGGAACGGCTGGAGGAGGAGTTTAGGAGGCAGTTTGCGAATGCTAAGTTGCTGCCGTATCAGGGAACATATGAAAATGTATACTCGGCTGCGTCATCTTGGTATAAGGCTGCCGAACTAGGCACAACTACTGCGGGTACCATTAGAGGGGCCACCTCAGCTCACGCGATAAAATCTACCTATGTTGAGAGTGGAGACACCAAGGTCAATGGTATCACCTGGAAAATGACGGCGCGTTGCAATGGAGCCAACAACTCATTGGGTGTTAAGGAGAATGCCGGAGAGTACGAACTCCGGAAAATGGTGCAGATTCAGAAGTTATTTACCGCCATTGACCAATGGAAACATAAAGATCGAGCGTTGGATTTTGCACTTCTTCAGGAGGCAGATTTTTTATTTAATGCATCCGGACCGCAAAAAGTTTCTGATGAAGAAGCACGACTTCGGTTTGTGTTGAAAATGGGGCTTCAAGTGCGAGGTTGGGATTACCAAGTGGCCAAGGATGAGCCACAGGGGTCAGTAAAGCATTTGGCAGTATTGTATAATACCGGAACATTAGAGTTTAAGGAAAAAGCAAACATACTTCCTTTAGAAAATGGAAGCCATACAGGTTTCGCGTCCGTATTCCGTTACCAGGCGAATCGTCAAGCGATCCGATTGACTTCATTAGATCTGGATCCTACACATTCTTATAAGGGGAATTTGAATATTCCGGCAATGCTCAGCGCAGATACTGGTCAAAAGGTATTGTCAATTGCAGGGGGGTATTTTGGTCGCAGCCCGTCTAAATTCACAGGCCTTATTGCGGTTGAGAATGAAGTTACTAGTATCGGTCCTTCGATGGCACCACAGGCGTGTGGTGGTTTCTCTGTTTCCCCTGGATCACCTACAGAAGCGGCCTTGGTGGTGGAATCTCGCCGGGAGTGTTTTGTAGAAGATAAGGAAGCGAACAAATATCTGGAGACACTAAGAAAGAAACTAAAGAGTCTGTCAGGCAAGGAGAAAGACGTATTATCAGCAGAAATAAAAACCTTAGAAGGGCAAAAACACTATATATTACAAGAAACTTATGAGGTGCAGGCTCATAAAACACTTCCAGGTAAAGTGTGGAAGAAAGATAAGAATGACGATAAAGCCGTAACGAAAGAAGAGGTCGGAGAGCCATTCAAAAAGATAACTTCTCCAAAAACGAAACCCAAAATTCATCGTGACTCGCCGGATCGTTCACCTAAGGAACGTATTAAGGATGATAAAGGCAAATCACCGACGACATCGGAATCGCCTTCATTAAGGAAGAAGCCTGATGGTGATAAAAAAAAGAATGGGAGTCCTTTATTCGCTTCAAAGATAAAGACTTCTGTCTCAGAATCATCTCCGATAACGCCTAAGAAGCCAGTTAAAGCAGAGACGGAAAAGCCTACCGCGGAAGGTTCATATCTGAATCGATTAATGTCTCAGTCTTGGTTTTTAGAGGAATCTCGTAAAACTTTACTAGGTACTCAAGAGGGTATTGCAGAGGGTAGCCCAGAAGGTTTGATAACGCTGTTAGATTCAAACAAGGAAATCGTGGAGGAGCAGGTAGGTATCCTTTTGCGCGACAAACTTGAAACCCATTATGGAGCATTTCAATTTGAAAAAGTGGATACGTCTCATGGGACAATGTATAGTAATCCCAGAGGGAGAGTGGTTTCTAATCTTGAGAGATTACCGATATTTCCAGACCATTGTATTATGGCCACCGATACTATTGGGGCCGAGTATATTGAGAATAGAAGGCAATATTTGGAGTCTGAAGGTATAAAACAGGTTTTGCAACATTATTTTACTGAAAGCAAAAATGTATTGAATAGACATAAGAATGTGAAGAGCATCACGCTCGCGTGTCCGATCCATGTACCTGGTCACTATGTGGGATTGGAAGTATTATTAGCTAAAGAAGGAGAGAAAATTGATGTGGAGCTCCATTATACCAACACGCTTTCTCCTTATTCATTAGATAGGGAGATTGAACAAAAAACACGTGAAGCGTTGCATCAAGTGTTTGGTAATAAGTTAGGCACAGTCGCTTTTGGTGCAATTCTGGATGCAGTTCAGCGAGGAGTAGATTGTGGTCCAATTATCGTGATGGGGTTGGGGAACACTCAGCCTAATGAATCATTTCTCACAGGAGAATATAAGGGTAAAAAGTGTTCTCAAGCAGCCCTCAAGGCTATTTCACCTTTTTTCCGATCTGGAAAACGTACAAGTGCTGAATTACGTGCAGCAGTTGCTGTCATGAATCGTCATGGTGCAACGCTTACGGATATGGAACTTATTCAGAAGCATATTAAAGGGTTCCAGAAGTGGATTGAAACATTGCCTGAAGGTTATAAAGTGGGAGAGTTATTCCCAGGAGGTGTTATTTTTAATATCAGTCTAGAAATCAAAAATGTTTTGGAAAACTTTCATGAGTGGTTTTCACGACTCAATTTAGTCTACACAAAACACAGGGGGGAATTAATCCGGTGCTTCTTTAACGCACTGGGACACTCCATGAGTATTGAACAAGCTGACAAGATAGCTAAGGAATCTCAGGTGAACGCAGAATTTGTTCAATTCGTCACTACACATGTTCTCGAGATACAGTCGAAAATGAGAGATGCAGAAAAGACCACGAAATCAAAACATGCTGAGATTATCAAGCATGTAGATGCGCTGATGCCTGCTGAGGTAAAAGAAGCTAAACAACGGCTTAGTTATCATTTGGGGCGTCTTACAGAGATGGAATATAAAACTTGCCGTAAACTTGTTGATCATTACGATGAGTGCGTGAAAAAATGTAATGAGGAATTTAGACTTCCTACCCAGGAGGAACTGCTTAAGGGCCTAACCTTATCACCGGAAGAAACAGAATGGTTAAGGCTCAAGTGGGAGAGGGAACCACAGCAGAATGCTGTGCACCAAATAACGCCAGAACAAGCTAGATACGATCTTGAAAATTTATATGATACATTATCACAGTCAGCAATAGAGCAACGTTGTGCAATTATTGATAAGTCGCACAATGCGGCACTTGAAATGACGCCAGAGCAAGCCCGGGCCGATCTTCAAAATTCAGGGGTTATGCAGACATTATCTGAAGCGGGAATTGCGGAGCGTACTAGGATTGGCTTTGCTATGCCTTGGGCTCAGGGAGAAGCGGTGCGGCCTTTAACCTCTTCAGCCACAGCCCCAGCCCCGATGGGATGGGGGCAGCGTGTAAGAGAGGAGGCTTTTAATGTGCCAATCCAACCACCCACTTTCGCGGAGATGATTGAGTTGACTCGTCTATCGGAACAACAAGAGCCTGGTGCTTCCCAAGGTAATGGTCAGCGTAAAAAGTAATGAAGTCAGGAATATGGTTGTGATATTTGTTCGCGGGGAAAGTGGCCTAAATAGGTTGCTTCGCGAGCGTTAATGTGGTATGACAGACTGCCTTTGTGTGAATTGAGGTATATATATTTACTGATGAATAAGTTGCCGACACACGAGCATTTAAGCCCTACCCTTAACCTGGAATCTGCCATAGGTGCGCTCCGGGATCAAATGAATGCTGTCATTCTTGCGCATTATTACCAAGAGCCAGAAATTCAGGATATCGCTGATTTTATTGGGGATTCATTAGAGCTTTCCCGTAAAGCAGCCTCCACCGATGCGGATGTGATTATCTTTTGCGGTGTAAAATTCATGGCGGAAGTGGCCAAGATTGTGAATCCTGACAAGAAGGTGTTGTTGCCTGATTTGAATGCCGGTTGTTCACTTGAAGAGGCATGCCCCGCTTCGAAGTTTGAGGCTTTCCGTAAACAGCATCCGGATCATATTGCGCTCACCTATATCAACTGTTCGGCGGAAGTGAAGGCGCTTTCCGATATTATCGTAACGTCGTCGAATGCTGAGCATATCATCCGCCAAATTCCAAAAGATCAGCCAATCTTGTTTGCGCCAGACCGTTATCTTGGAGGCTATCTCATTAAGAAAACAGGACGTGACATGTTGCTTTGGGACGGGGCATGTGTGGTGCATGAACAATTCTCTGAGCGTGAGCTTGTGAAACTCAAAACCCGTCATCCTGAGGCGCATATTATTGCCCATCCGGAATGTCCTGAGACGCTTCTCTCCCATGCGGATCATATTGGGTCTACCTCGGCGCTCCTGCGTTATGTGGAAGAGCGTCCGGGTGCAGCATTTATTGTCCTGACCGAGTCGGGAATCCTCCATACAATGCGTAAGCATTCGCCCGGCAGCGTGTTTTTTGATGTGCCAGGAATGAATAGCGAGGGATCCTGTGCTTCATGCAATAATTGCCCTTATATGCGCTTAAATACGATGGAAAAGTTATACGCTTGCATGGTTAATGGTGCGCCTGAGATTATCGTACCTGAGGCTGTTGCGGGAGATGCACGACGCTCCCTTGAGCGAATGCTGGCTATGTCCCCTGCACCAGTAAAAAACACAGGTTTAGTTATGCCTGCGCCCACACGCCTCGTTGCGTGCTAAGTTATTATTTCATGCCCAACAATTCTAAAGGAGTCTCGCCATGGATACGAACGTCACACCATCGGAAAAAGATAAGAAAAATTCAGCAGTCCGTTTGGTTACATTTTTGCTGATTGCGGCGGCTTTTGTATTGGTTGCATATCTTTATCTTGGAAAAGCGGGGGAGAAAATATCTACCGCGACCGAGACCCATACGGAAGCGACCACCGAGGGGACGCCTGCGATTGGCGGGGCTTTTAGCCTTACCAATCAACGTGGGGAGGCGGTAAGTAATGAGACCTTTAAGGGTAAGTATATGCTCGTTTATTTCGGATTCTCGCATTGTCCGGACGTATGCCCAGTCGATTTGGCGGTGATTACTCAGGCGATGGAAAAGCTTGGAGAGGAAGGAAAGCAAATCCAGCCGATTTTCATTACCGTCGATCCTGAGCGTGATACGCCAGAGCAGCTTGCGACCTATGCCACAAATTTTACTCCAACCCTTCAGGCTTTGACCGGAACGAAGGAACAAATTAAAGCGGCAATTGATGCGTATAAAGTATATGCCACTAAGGCTGCCGCACAGGCAAAAGAAGAGGCTGGAGGCAAAGTGGATGAGTATTCCATGAACCATTCGGCCTTTACGTATCTTATGGGTCCTGATGGGAATTATATTACCCATTTCGCCCATGATACCGCGCCCGATGCGATGGTAGAAGGGATCAAGAAATCTCTTACAAAGTAGCAAGAATAGGTAGGAAATAAAAAACCACCGCTGCATGAGTAGCGGTGGTTTTTTACGTTTAGTTAAGTGGTTAGATATTACTTCGCTACGATCTTACCTTTCGCAGTTTTCTCATTGAATTCACCAAAAAAGCTGTATTCCTTTGGATCAAGAGGACCAAGTTTTACAATCCCTTTGCTTTTGCCAGGGATAATTTTTTCCTGGTTAAGGTCATGGCTTTCAAATTCCTCTGGCGTTGCATCCTGGTTATCAATGGTCAGTGTAATTTTTTTGCCAGCAGGTACTTCTAATACTTCTGGGTTGAATTTATGGTCTTTAATAATCACTGTGAATTCCAATTCTTCTCCTGCAGCGGGAGTAGCTGCTTGGGCAGAAGCGGTGAATCCGAGCAGGCTTGCAGCGAAAACGGTAGATAAAGCAAAAGTTTTCATGGAGTTTCTCCTATATGAATGATGTATTTATAGTTATAAATGATTATTATTCGCAATAGAGATTGTTTTATATACCCAGGTGATTTCAAAGGCAAGAGGATTCAGTAAGGCTTCTGGATTCCGTAAAGGAAATTTAGGAAGCTAGTTCATTATGACATCAAGACCGATATCTACGCTCGGCGCGGAATGGGTAATTCTGCCAACGGAAATATACTGGACTCCCGTTTCGGCAATGAGGCGAATACGCTCTAATGTGACATTACCAGAGGCCTCCAGCGGCACTTTGCCAGCGACCCGTTTGACAGCCTCGCGCATGGTGGGGATATCCATATTATCCAGCATGATGATATCTGCACCAGCTCGGACAGCTTCATCCACCTGATCCAGCGTATCACATTCGACTTCGATTCTAATCGAAGCTGGGACATAGGCCCGAGCTTTCTCGATAGCTTTGATTACACCACCGCATACGGCAATATGATTATCTTTGATCAGCACCGCATCATCTAAGCGCATACGCTGATTTTGTGCGCCACCGCAGCGTACCGCATATTTATCCAGTACCCGTAGGCCAGGCGTTGTTTTGCGGGTGTCGAGTAAGATCACGTCCGTGCCTGCGATAGCCTCTACATAACGTCCCGTCAACGTCGCAATGCCGGACATATGCTGCATGAGGTTTAGCGCTACACGCTCAAGCCTGAAAATGAGAGAAGCAAGTCCCGCGCCTTCCAGAAGCGTTGTGCCAGCCTGTGCATGTGTTCCATCGGTGACATTGATTTTGATCTGGGGAGCTGATTCTCCTGGCGTGGTTCGCATCAGGAGGCGTGCTGCAATTTCTATCCCACTCACGATGCAGGCTTCACGCGCGCGTATCGCAAAATGACACTGTGCGCCTCTAGGCAGCGTAGCATTCGAGGTAATATCTCCTTGTCCGATATCTTCCGCCAAGGCCGCGTTAATAATACGGTCAATATCCGTGAGAGAAGGGAGGGTGAGAGAGGGAATGGTCATTGAAGTCCCGGGTTAAAGCTTGCTTGAAACCGTGTCTACAGGAATGTCTTTTCTACATCAAGTGAAGAATCTTCCCCAATGGTATTAAAATGGGTATCGAGCCATTCTGAGGCGACTTGATGGCCAGTTTCTCGCAAATGGGTGAGGAATTGCCAATCGGTATTGAGTTTGCTCGAACGGCCTAGAGAAGCGAGAATATCTTCCGCCTGGATCATATGGACATTAATCTTGCGATAACGCGGGTCGGAGAGCACATTCTTCTTAAGTAACCGGTTCACGAGCGCAATCGAGCGTACTTCATGCATGAGGTTGGTGTTAAAGTTGATTTCGGTAACCCGATCCATGATGTCCGGTGCTTTGAGCGGCGTATCATCGTGGTTAATCGGGTGAGTTTGGATGATAATAAGGTCACTGCATTTGCAATCGTAGAGCAGCGGTAAGAGACATGGGTTGCCGGTGTAGCTCCCGTCCCAATAGGGCTGATTATCCACATAAACCGTTTTAAAGATGAACGGTAGGCATGCGGAGGCAAGCAGCATGTCGCGCGTCAGTTCTTTATGATTAAAGACCGTGCTTTTTCCGGTATTCACATGGGTTGCATTCACGAAGAGTTTGACGTTATCGCTGTTGCGCAAGACTTCCCAGTCAATCATGCGATCAAGAATGTTTTTGAACGGATTGATATCAAGGAGATTAAATTGGTGGGGGGAGAAGACTTGCGTCATGTAGTCGAGTGCTACGACTCCCGCCGAGAATGCAATGTTCGTATTTCCGAGCATTTTATCTACGGTAGTAGGCTTAAACGGGAGAAGCGCTAAGGCATTGCTTACTTCTTGCCAGAAGGTTTTGAGATGTTTTTTTGCCGCTTCACGTCCACCGTTGGCGAGGCCGTAAGTCACCATGGCACCGTTCATTGCACCGCCGCTTGAGCCACTGATGCCTTCGATTTTAATCCGTTCGTCTTCCAAAAGCCGGTCGAGCACGCCCCAGGCAAATGCCACATGTGAACCGCCGCCTTGAAGGGCAATGCTGACGGTTTTTGGTGAATGTTGTTGCGTGGTCATTGGGCTGTCCATCCCCCATCCATCGAAAGGGAGGCGCCGGTAATCGAAGACGCAGCAGGGCTACTTAAATACAAAGCGAATTCGCCCAGCTGTTCGGGCGTTACGAATTGTTTGGAGGGTTGTTTCTCTGAAAGAAGCTGAATCTGCGCTTCGCTTTCTGGGATGTTATCCCGTGCAGCGATTGCATCGATCTGTTTTTGGACTAAGGGAGTTAGCACCCAGCCAGGACAAATCGCGTTGCAGGTGATTCCGGTTCCTGCGGTTTCGAGCGCGATGCTTTTGGTTAAGCCCACTAGTCCATGCTTTGCTGCGACATAAGCTGATTTTTTGGCGCTTGCGACTAAACCATGGGCGGAGGCGATATTGATAATCCGTCCGCTATTACGTTTGCGCATCCCAGGCATACTTGCGGCGATCGTATGGAAGGCGGAAGAGAGGTTAATTGCTAACACGGCATCCCACTTGCTTTCCGGAAAATCCTCAATCGCATCGACATGCTGAATGCCGGCATTATTGACGAGAATATCAATCCGTCCCAGCGTTTTTTCCGCATGAGCAATCATGCTACGCACGTCTGCAGGTTTTGACATATCCGCATCGGAATAAATCACTTTATTTCCATGGCGGCCAAGTTCGGCTTGGATAGCAGCAATTTCCGCTTTATCGCCAAAACCGTTGAGTACAATATCCGCTCCGGCTTCAACCAGTTTTGCGGCAATACCGAGTCCTATGCCACTGGTTGACCCTGTGACGACTGCAACTTTTCCGCGAAGGGAAAAAGGTGATATTGGCATGATAACCTCTCTGAGAGTGAGGATCGGGAGGCTTGCCCTACGCAGCTTCTTTCAGTTCGCCCATTCCAAGTGCGGAAAGGTAAAGTTCCAGAAGGCTTTCTTGCTCCTGACGTTCTGCGCTTTCCATTTTACGGATTTTGATCACTTGGCGCATGATCTTCGCATCGAAGCCGGTGCCTTTTGCTTCAGCATACACTTCGCGGATATCTTCCGCAATTGCCGATTTTTCTTCTTCAAGCCGTTCAATCCGCTCGATAAATTGACGAAGTTGTTCGCCTGCTACGCCGCCATAATTGCTCATATAGTTACTCCTGGTTGTCTTTGATACTGTGTATATTGCTTGAGCATGACACTATAGAGTGGAAGGAAGGATGCGTAAAGAGGTGTTTAGGAAATGCAATCTTAAGAATATAAATTCTATCTATACACAATCTCCTGTTGCATTTTGGGTGGTGTGGAGGTTATCTTGTGTCCGGATTCAGGGTGAGTCATTGTCTTAGGGGAGGAAGGTAATGACTAATATTTTGTTGATTGGGATATGGTCAAAAAACGTCAAGAAAAGAAAGAGGTATCTTTGGATACCTCTTCTCACCTCATACTCGGTATTACCCACAAGGTTGCTGCGGCAACGGCGCTTGCTCCGCTTTTTCATAACATTTCAGAAAGCCTAGGTTTGTTTTTAGAGTTTGATCGGTGTCTTGTAAAAGATATCGATACATTGCGGCATGCGCCCCAAGGGAGAAGGTGCGTAATTTTAATAAGTCTTAGCCTCAAGGGAGAAGGGTAAGGTAGGAAAAGGGTAAAGGCAGGAGGGTGTATGACAAAAGTTTTATGTATCGAAGATGAAGTGGAGTTTCGCGAAGATGTCGTGGAACTCTTGAGGAGCGAAGGCTACCAGACTTTTGAGGCCTCTGATGGGCAACAAGGTCTTACGATGATTGAGGAAGAAAGTCCTGAGATTGTCTTGTGTGGCCTGAACTTGCCCCAAATGTCTGGGTTTGATCTCTTGCGGCAGGTTATTGACGCCCATGCAGGGAAACGTCCTTCATTTATTTTCCTGACAGCTATGGGACAGAAAAAAGATCTGCTGACAGGGATTAACCTGAATGTTGATGAGTATATGGTCAAGCCGATTGATTATAACATTTTGCTTGGGAAGATACGGCAGCACCTGCATCGGAAAAATAATGAAGATTCGCGCAGTCGTCGCATTGCAAAGCAGGTGGATATGCTGCAACCGGAAGAGGAGAGGGCCAAAGCTCTGACGGCGGAAATTATTGATACTACGCTAGAGTTGGAGAAGATGTTGAATCTTTCCAAACGCGAAGTGCGAATACGTCCTCTACTTGAAAATATCCGCTCCTTGTCCTTAAGGCTCAAGGATATCTTGCACAACATTTTTCTTGTTCCACATGATGGGGAGATGCTTTTCTCCGAAGAGATTACCCATCTGCCGGAACTGCTGAACAGTATTGTGTTATATGTGGGGGGGCATCATGCTTCTGGTGCGCGTGTAGCATTTGACTATACGCAAGAGGTGGCGGGTGTGCTCATTGATCACAAGTATTTTTCCCATGCGGTGGAAAAGTTGCTTCTTGCGCTTGTGCAAGATCTTTCTCAAACGAGTGAAGTGCAGGTGCAGGCATCCGTGGGGAAAGAGCGCCAAATTGAGATTAAGATTACCTCTCCTTCACGGCCGGATTCGAACCAATTACGTTTCTTTACTGGGTTTGCAACGCAAATTATGGAGTTACACGGAGGTGCCTTCCAGATGAAGGGAAGCCGCAAGGGAGCGATATTTGTGTTTTCGATACCGCCGTACAGGGTGATTTCTTAAGGCGTAAGGACCAAGGTATCGTCCTCGATCCTAAAGGCACGGAAATTTTCAAGGAAACGCATTCCAAGTAGGGATGCGTTACTATCCCCTCGATTCACGGAAGCGGGAATATCCTCCAGCACCAGTGGGCCAATCTTGACCGATCCGAGTACGACGGATGCGCCTTCGGTTTGACCATTGGCGGTTTGATAAATGCGGTCATAGTGCAGCTTTTCCGGTGTAAGTCCTACACGTGTTGCATCTTCTTTGGTCAAGATGAGGTCACTTGCGCCGGTATCAACGAGAAAGCGTACGGCTACGCCGTTAATTTCCGCATCCAGCCGGTAATGCCTGTCATTCGAAAGACGGATTATAATTTCTCCCGATCCATTGACTGATGCTGCTTGAGGAAGTAGTTCGCCTTTGAGTCTGCTGCCTAATCTCTCGAAATCATGCCGGAAGCTGTAGCCTAAAATAAGCAATACAAACACGCCAATCCAGGTGAAGAGATACTGCACCCCTTGTTTCCATTGGAAGCGGTGGGAGGCGAGATAACCACCTGCCATGACAGCAGCAATGAGGGTTAAGTAGACAAAGCGCGGGCCAGTATTGCCCGGTTGCAAGCTTTGCGGGAACAGTAAAAACAGGAGAGACACAAGCGCCACTATAGCAAGCGCAGCAACAAAATAATAACGCATGGGCATATCTTACGCAGAGTTTCGCCCAAAAGAAATATTTTTCGATAGATACTGACGTGAAAGCGGTTTATGAAAGAGGGAGTTGAACGTTAACAGGATGCAAAAACCTCATGATCGCACCGTTTGAATGGATGATTGCTTTCCGTTATTTGCGCGCACGCCGCAAGGAAGGATTTATTTCCGTGATTGCATTGTTCTCGCTGCTCGGCATTGCGCTAGGGGTAGCAACATTGATTGTGGTGATGTCGGTGATGAACGGATTCCGGCAGGAGTTACTTTCCCGCATCCTCGGGATCAATAGCCATGTGACCATTGCGGCATTTGGTGCGCAAGGGATTTCCGATTATGACAAGCTCGCGGAATCGGTGCGTAAAATTTCCGATGTCACAATGGTATCGCCGCTGGTGGAAGGCCAGGTGATGATCACGAGCGGAGCCGCTTCTGCAGGTGGAATGGTGAAGGGGATGCGTTATGACGATATCCTTATGAAAGATGTGATTGCGCATAATATTCGCGGCGGAGATATGACGCGATTGCAGCAAGGGAATTATGTG
Organism: Rickettsiales bacterium; assembly: GCA_021156175.1. Lineage (GTDB taxonomy): Bacteria > Pseudomonadota > Alphaproteobacteria > Rickettsiales > JAJNBL01 > JAJNBL01. The sequence goes on along the minus strand of JAJNBL010000001.1, from coordinate 109,667 downwards.
ATGTTGGGACAGCATCTGGCGGATAATTTAGGAGTAGAAATCGGGGATACGATCACGCTTATTTCTGCCAGCAATAGTCGATCTACAGTACTTGGTTCCGTGCCGCGCATGAAGAAATATATTGTGGCAGCGCTGTTTGAAGCGGGGATGTATGAATATGACAGCACCACGCTGTTTATGCCGCTTGATTCGGCTCAAAAATATTTCGGGTATCCCAATACCGTATCGGGGCTTGAGGTGATGGTTAGAAATGGTGACCATACCGCTGCCGTAACCGATCAGATTATTAATCTTACCAAAGGTGAGAAGCGTGTTACGGATTGGAAGCAAGCCAATTCCAGCTATTTTAATGCGCTGGATGTAGAGCGTAGTGTAATGTTCCTTATCCTAACTCTGATTATTTTGGTGGCAGCGTTTAATATCATTTCGAGCCTCATTATGCTTGTGAACGATAAACAGCGCAGCATTGCCATTATCCGTACGATGGGGGCAGGGCGGGGATCGGTGCTCCGTATCTTCCTTATTTGTGGAGCCTCCGTGGGAGTGGTTGGAACATTATTGGGTGGGCTCTTAGGCGTCAGCTTTGCGGCCAATATCAAGAGCATACAAAAACTCGTGGAATCCCTGACGGGCACCCGTGTTTTTGACCCGGTGATCTATTTCCTCTCGGAACTGCCGGCGGTAATTAATCCGGTTGAGGTGATGACGGTGCTTGGCATGGCACTTTCCCTTTCATTCCTGGCAACGCTTTACCCATCCTGGAAGGCGGCGCGGTGTAATCCCGCGGAAGCACTAAGGTATGAGTGACCTATCGGGGTTTTTTCCTAAAAATCCCTTGGCAAAGCATGGAAAATCTGTATATTGGGGGCGAATTATTGTCCCCAATAGTTCAAGCTAAGGTTCCACCTATGTTTTCCTCCGAAAGCCCTAAAATTACTGAAGCCCTAACGTTTGATGATGTGTTGCTGGTTCCAGCGGCATCGGATGTTCTTCCTGCTCAGGTTGATACCTCCACCCGTCTGACCGATTCGATCACTTTAGGCGTCCCACTTATCTCCGCAGCGATGGACACGGTTACTGAAAGTCGCCTGGCGATTGCGATGGCGCAAGTCGGAGGAATGGGGGTTATTCACAAAAATTTGAGTATTGAACTCCAGTCTGCAGAAGTGCGCCGGGTGAAGAAATTTGAATCCGGGATGGTTGTGAATCCTGTGACCATTACGCCCGATGAGCCGCTTTCTGAGGCGTTGGCGCTTATGGCATATCACCATATTTCCGGAATTCCGGTGGTTGAGAAAATCACGGGCAAGCTGGTTGGGATTCTTACCAACCGCGATGTTCGGTTTGCGGAGAACCTCCGCCAGCCGATTTCGGAACTTATGACGCGGGAGCCGCTCGTGACGGTGCGCGAAGGTGTTGCACGCGAGGAGGCAACCCGTCTGCTCCATAAGCATCGGATCGAAAAGCTACTCGTGGTGGATGAGAGCTACCGTTGTGTAGGGCTGATTACAGTCAAAGATATTGAAAAAGCCAAAGCCCATCCGAATGCAGCTAAAGATGCGAAAGGGCGTTTGCGTGTGGCGGCGGCTGTGGGAACGGGTGTTGAAGGATTAGAGCGTGCGAAAGCGCTGCTTGAGGCTGAGGTCGATGTATTGGTCGTGGATACGGCGCATGGACATTCTAAAGGCGTGTTGGATGCTGTACGTGAAATCCGGAGGTTGAGCCATACCGTTGGCTTGGTTGGTGGGAATATCGCAACGGCAGAAGGGGCAAAAGCTCTCATTGATGCAGGTGTGGATGCGGTGAAAGTGGGGATTGGCCCTGGGTCAATCTGCACAACACGTATCGTTGCGGGCGTTGGAATTCCACAATTAACTGCGGTTATGAATGCGGCGAAAGAATGCAAAAAACGTGGTGTTCGCGTGATTGCTGATGGTGGTATCCGCTATTCCGGCGATGTTGCAAAAGCAATTGCAGCAGGAGCCGATTGCGTGATGATTGGTAGCTTGCTTGCGGGCACAGAAGAAAGTCCGGGAGAAGTGATTCTCTTCCAAGGACGGTCCTATAAAACCTATCGTGGAATGGGGTCTGTCGGTGCGATGGCGCGGGGTTCAGCCGATCGTTATTTCCAGGAAGATATCACCAACAAGATGAAATTCGTGCCAGAAGGTGTCGAAGGTCGCGTACCGTTTAAAGGTGCAACGTCCTCAGTCGTGCATCAGTTGGTCGGTGGATTACGGGCTGCGATGGGTTATACCGGCAATGGGACGGTTCCGGATATGCAAAAAAATTGTACCTTTGTGCGCATCACAAATTCCGGCTTAAAAGAAAGTCATGCGCATGATATTGCGATTACACAGGAAGCTCCGAATTATCAGGCTAGTTCATGATAAGAGATAGGACGACTAGAAGAGGTAGTCATTCCCGTGCAGGCGGAAATCCAGTGCTAAAAATTTGAATCTCGGCTTCTGGAATGACATTCACGGGAATACAAAAAAAGGCACCAAATGGCGCCCTTTTTTGTTTATTTGAATTCGTCGATCAGATTATTCGCCTTCGCCTGGGGCTTCATTAAAGTGCTCGTCGTATTTATCTTCCACACCTTTCCAGCTATCGGCATCCGGTGCGGGATCTTTTTTCGTGCTGATGTTTGGCCATTTCGCGGAATATTCGCGGTTTAGCTCCAGCCATTTGATGTTATCTTCTGATTCAGGTTGGATCGCTTCTGCTGGGCACTCCGGCTCGCATACGCCGCAATCGATGCATTCATCGGGATTAATCACGAGCATGTTCTCACCTTCATAAAAGCAATCAACCGGGCATACTTCTACGCAGTCGGTATATTTACATTTGATACATGCTTCGGTAACAACATAAGCCATGATGATAGTCCTTTTTACGGTATTACATTCTCCAAGCGCTTCGGCCAATTTTCCGCAGCGCATGTTTTTTTTAGTATAGTGCTTTTTTTCTCAAGTAAAGGTTTTTTATTAAAAATGTGATGTCGGATTTTGGCGGTTAGCTTTCTTTTGCGCCAATTCCGTGTTTACCTTCAGCATCAACAGGATCAGAAAGTATCCTATATAAGCTCCGGCCATCAATAAAAGCGGGGTAAGCATCGAACTATCAACCGCAATGCCTCCCTTGCGTAAAATGCTTGCAGGCTGGTGCAATGTATTCCACCATTCGACCGAAAATTTGATGATCGGTATGTTAATTACACCGACCAAGGAAAGAATCGCCGTTGCTTTTGCGCTCCGCTCTTTATCGTCATAGGCATTCTCAAGTGCAATAAGACCGATATAAAAGAAAAACAGTATAAGCATGGAGGTGAGCCGTGCATCCCATACCCACCATGTGCCCCAGGTGAGCTTTCCCCAGATGCTGCCGGTGATTAGGCAAAGCAATGCAAACATAGCGCCAATCGGAGCGGCTTGTTGAGCGATGATGCCGGATAATGGATTTTTCCATACAAGCAGCGACACACCTGCTAGTGCAATGGAAGTATAAATTCCGAGTGCCATCCAGGCGGCAGGAACATGCACATACATGATCCGTACGGTATCACCTTGTTGGTAATCCGCAGGTGAGGTGAGAAGGCCTGTATAAAGACCTGCAATTAAGCACAGCAATGTAATGGGGATAAGCACAGGCAGTGCGACCTTCGAGAAACTTGCGAACCGTCGTGGTGTGAGAAGGTGATGCATAAATAACAACATTTATATCAAGAAAATTGCAGCAAACCCAAGGAATGTTGCAAATGCTACCACATCCGTGACAGCAGTTAAGAAAATTCCTGACGCAATGGCAGGGTCGGCGCCAAACCGCACGAGTATTAGGGGAATTGCGATTCCTGCGAAGCCTGCGAGAAGTAACGTCATAATAATGGCTCCACCGATGACGAGGCCTAAAACCATGTCCTCATATCGCAGATAAGCGATTCCGCCAGTCACAATCGCAAGGAGAACTCCATTCACACCACCAGAGAGCGTTTCTTTTATAATCACGCGGAATGCGTTGGTAGTTGTTAAGTCTTTTGTGGCAAGGGCGCGAACCGCAACCGTTAGGCTTTGAATGCCTGCATTGCCTCCCATTGAGGCGACAATCGGCATTAATACCGCAAGTGCGACAAATTTTTGTATTTCTCCTTGAAAAAATGCAATCACTGATGAGGCAAGCAATGCAGTAAGCAAATTTACCATAAGCCACGGAAAACGGCTTTTTGCAGTTTCAAGTAGGTTGGCGTGCAGATTAATTTCGCTCACCCCCCCCAAGTGCATGATATCTTCTTCGGCTTCTTCATCGATAACTTCCACGATATCACCCATGGAAATTACACCGACTAGCCTTCCATCTTCATTAATTACAGGTGCAGAAGTTAGTCCGTATTGCCGGAATACGAATGCCACCTCTTCCTGGTCCATGTCAGGATTAATGAGCTTAAGGTCGGTATTCATAATATCGCGAATCACGATATCTCGTGTACTACGCACCACGCGACTGACAGATACGCCTCCTACCGGACAATATTTAGGGTCAACCACATAAATCTGGAAGAAATCATCTGGTAAGTTTTGGGCCGTTCTAAGGTAATCAATGGTTTGACCTACAGTCCAAAATTCCGGAACGGAAACAATATTTTGGTTGGTAATTCGGCCGGCGCTGTCCTCCGGATGGGAAAGGCCTTCTTTAAGGCGCTCGCGGTAATCTTCAGGAAGCGCCTGAAGTATTGACTGTTGCATTTCTTCGTCAAGATCTTCGATAACCTGAAGGGCATCGGAAAGCTCTAATTTGCTGATGGCTTCGGCACTTTGGACAACGCCAAGTAAAGTGATGATTTCCTCGCGCACTCCGTCGTCCAGATCAACCAGCAGTGCGGGATCAAAACGTTCCCTGATAAAATCCACCAGGGTGCGGCGTTGGTCATAATTTAGTACGTAAATCAAATCCGCCATATCGGCGCTATGGAGATCCGCAACGAGACTGCGAAAACGTGCAAGGTCTATTGCATCCAGTGTTGCGATGATTTCCTGCGTATCAGTCTTATCGAGACCATAGGAGGTGTCGGTATCGCCTGGGGAGGTATGGCTTTCTTCGTGGGCTGGGTCCATCTCTGGCATATTTCCCCCTTCACTTAAGCGGTGTTATGGGTTCAAGGGCTTTACGTAGTCTTGCCCGCCTATGCTGGCTTTGCCAGAAGTATAAAGTGAATGGTGCGATCGAGAAGACTTGAACTTCCACGCCCTTATCGGGCACAACGACCTCAACGTTGCGCGTATACCAATTCCGCCACGATCGCACGGACTTGCGCTTGTGAAAAGCAACAAATTACGATAAGAGTGTTGGGATTATTAGCAACCTCGCGTCCTATTAGCAAGCAGAAAGTGTAGATATGACCCTAGAATTTCCCGAATGGAAGATAAGTCCTGATCTTATTGATTACGAAGAGGCCCTCGCCTTCATGGAGGAGCGCGCCCATAGGATCTTTGAAAAACGGGATCCAGAGTGTGTTTGGCTGCTTGAGCATCCTTCACTTTATACGGGTGGAACCAGTGCTAAAGAGGCGGATTTATTGGATCCTAAGCGGTTTCCTGTTTATAAAACTGGTCGGGGAGGGGAATATACCTATCATGGGCCGGGGATGCGGATTGCTTATGTGATGTTAAATCTCCTTGAGCGAGCTGCGGCCAAAGGTGAGGAGCCGGATTTGCGGGAATATGTCCGAAACCTTGAGGGCTGGATTATTATGGTCCTGAAGCGTTTTGGGGTCGATGGAGAGCGTCGGCAGGGGCGAGTCGGAATATGGGTAAAGCATGCCAATGGGAAGGAAGAGAAGATCGCCGCGATTGGTATCCGGGTGCGTAAGTGGGTTACATTTCATGGTGTTGCGCTCAATGTGCATCCCGATCTTTCGCATTTTGGGGGTATTGTTCCTTGCGGAATACAAGGTTATGGGGTGACCTCCCTAAAGGCGCTCGGGGTTGATGTTTCCTTAGAAGAAGTGGATGCGGTGCTGAAAGAGGAATTTTCCCGAGCGTTTGATCGTTGAGGCTATTCTTCTTCCTCTTCGGCGAGTCTCAGGCAATAGCCAGCGGATCGGACGGTTTTAATCACATCATGCTGGTTCCCATCATAATCCAGCGCCTTTCGTAGGCGGTTGATGTGGACATCCACCGTACGTGGCTCGACATCCGTATCGAATCCCCAGACTTTACGTATCAACTGGTCACGCGAGAGTACCCGGGAAGGGTGTTCCATCAGGCATTGAAGAATACGGAATTCTGTTGGGCCCATATGGATGACCGTGTTGTGCCGAGTGATGCGTTTGGTTGTCAGATCCATCACCAGGCCGTCAAATGTAAGCTGTTCTTGGGTAAAGGCCGGGCGAATACGACGGAAAACTGCGCGGATGCGGGATATCAGTTCTTTCGGCGAAAAAGGCTTCACGAGATAATCATCTGCACCGCGTTCTAACCCTTCGATGCGGTCAGTTTCCTCGCCTCTGGCAGAGAGCATAATAATCGGAATATTCGTAGTTTCCGGCTTGCGGCGAAGCGTGCGGCAGATTTCAATACCTGACATCGAAGGTAACATCCAATCGAGCAGGATAATATCCGGCTTGCTTTCATCGACCAGAATCAGGGCTTCTTCACCGTTATCGGTCGAGCGTACGCGGAAGCCTTCTTTCTCGAGATTGTAAGTCAGCATTGTGACGATGGCGCTTTCATCTTCAACAATGAGGACAGAGGGTTGGAGTTCGCGTTTTGTGTAAGCGCTTTTTTGTGTCACGCGAATACCTTTTAGGATTAACCAAATCGTCCGGTGATATAATCTTGTGTTTGTTGCAGTTTTGGGTTCGTAAAGATCTGTTCGGTCAGGCCTTGCTCGATCACATGTCCCATGTGGAAGAAGGCGGTGTAATTCGATACGCGTGCGGCTTGTTGCATGGAGTGGGTGACGATCACGATCGTGAAATTTTCCGACAGTTTCTCAATAAGTTCTTCGATCCGTGCCGTCGCAAGAGGATCAAGCGCAGAGCAAGGCTCATCCATGAGGATTACGCCGGGATTGACCGCAATAGCGCGTGCAATGCATAAACGCTGCTGCTGACCACCGGAGAGGCCGGTTGCTTTATCATGGAGACGGTCTTTGACTTCTTCAAACAATCCGGCTTTCTTAAGGCTATCCTCAACAATCCCATCCATTTCGCTTTTGCTGGAGGTAAGTCCGTGAATGCGAAGCCCGTAGGCAATGTTATCGTAAATGGATTTCGGGAATGGATTTGGTTTTTGGAACACCATGCCCACTCGCGCGCGAAGCAATACGACATCCAGCAGGGGGTCATAAATATTGACGCCATCGAGCAGGACTTTTCCTTCGATACGGCATCCGGGGATCGTGTCATTCATCCGGTTTAAGCAACGCAAGAAGGTCGATTTTCCGCAGCCGGAAGGGCCAATAAGCGAAGTGACTTGGTTTGCGGGGATGTCGAGATTAATCCCAAACAGCGCTTGTTTTTCGCCGTAGAAAACTTTGACGTCAGAACACGCCATCCGAATAGAGGGGGATGTTTCTGGCTGTTCTTTTCGTACCACTGTGGTCGTTATCACGGTTTTCTCCATCATTACGCGCTTCTGTTGTATCTCAAAAGGCGGGGGTGTATCAAGCTTTATCGCTTTCATCGGGGCTTACCACCGTGTCTCGTATTTTTTCCGCAAATAGATCGCAAAGCCATTTGCGGTAATAAGGAAGGCAAGTAGAATCAAGATTGCGGCAGACGTGCGCTCAACAAACCCAAGCTCCGGACTGTCTGCCCATAAGAAAATTTGCACCGGAATGGTTGTTGCAGGGGTTAGGAAACCGGTTGGTACATTTGAGATAAAGGCCACCATTCCGATCATCAAGAGTGGCGCAGTCTCGCCCAGTGCGCGCGAAATACCCAAGATTGTTCCGGTCATGATTCCTGGCATTGCGAGTGGTAGGGTGTGGTGGAGCAACACTTGCATCGGTGAAGCCCCCAGTGCCGCTGCGCCATCGCGGATTGAAGGAGGAACGGCCTTTAACGCATTACGCGTGGTAATCACAATGGTTGGAAGTACCATGAGCGATAGCGTGACACCTCCAACAGCTGCGGAAGAGCGTGGCATGCCAAATACGCCAAGGAAAATTGCAAGGCCGAGCAGTCCAAACACGATGGAAGGCACTGCGGCAAGGTTATTGATGTTTACTTCGATTAAATCCGTGAATCGGTTTTTTGGTGCAAATTCTTCTAAGTATACTGCAGTCATGACGGCAAGCGGTAATGCTGCGGCAATGCAGATAATAACGGTGAAGAATGAGCCCGCCACACTTCCCCAGACTCCGGCGAGTTCGGGGCTTCGTGAATCTGCAGATACAAAAAAAGTGGTGTTGAAGTTGAAACGTATGCGTTCTTGCGTTTCGAGTTCTTTAATCCAAGCAATTTGAATGTCTTTAACTTTGCGCAACGATTCATCCGTGTCGGCACTGATACGACCTTTCCTGAACATGTCGATATCTGAAGAGGCGACGATCCAAAGATCTTGTGTTGTACCAACTAACGAGGGATTTCCGGTTACGGTTTTTTGTAGTGCATAGCCTGCACCTTTACTCGGTAATGTATAAAGCAGACGAAGGTTCATGCGGCCTTCTACGGTGGGGAAAAGTTGTTTTAATCCGTCTTGGATGAGCTTATCATAATTGGCGCTCGCGAGCGCTTCTGCGCTGCGTGTTCCTTCTGGGTCAATCGCGTTTGCATCGAGAGTGACAGGTACGCGGATTTGTGTTTGGAAAAAAGCGGTATAGCCGTTTGTGATGATGTTAGAAAGCAGGAAGAATAGAAATGCAATCGATATCCCCACTGCAATCATGCCGTAAAGCCTAAAGCGGCGATTGGCCGCGTGACGACGTTTTACCCGACGGGCGATGGCTTCGGGGACAGCAAGCGTTAGAGTTTGAGAAGGCTGTGTAGGTAGCATTATTCGTACTGCTCCCGGTATTTTTTTACGATCAGAAGGGAAATGACGTTAAGTATCAAGGTCACCACAAATAAGGTGAGGCCAAGCGCAAAAGCAGAGAGAGTGCGCGGGCTGTTGAATTCTTGGTCTCCAACGAGAAGTGTCACGATTTGTGCGGTAACGGTGGTGACGGAGTCCAGAGGATTGATTGTCAGCTTTGCGGCCAGTCCTGCGGCCATCACGACGATCATTGTCTCCCCAATCGCACGAGACATAGCAAGCAATACTGCGCCCATAATTCCAGGAAGGGCGGAAGGGACAATTACCCGGATTACCGTTTCTGCTTTGGTAGCACCCAGTGCATAGGAAGCATCACGAAGGCTGACCGGTACTGCGTTCATGACGTCATCAGAGAGGGAAAGGATGAATGGGATAATCATCACTCCAATGACCATTCCGGCAACAAGTGCGCTTTCGGTGGAAATATTCAGATTCAACCCGATTCCCATATCGCGCACCAGCGGCGCAAGGGTAATTGCGGCGAAATAGCCATATACCACGGTTGGAACACCCGCCAAAATTTCAAGCACGGGTTTTGCGACGGCACGCAAGCGAGGTTTGGCATATTCCGAAAGATAAATCGCTGAAAGCAAGCCTAGCGGAGTTGCTACGCACATCGCAATAAAGGTGATGAGCAATGTTCCTAAAAATACAGGAACTGCGCCGAAGCTTGCGGCAATACTGCTATCGGTACTTTGTCCTGCCGTTTGCGGGCTCCAATGGGTTCCAAAGAGGAAGTCGGTTATAGGTACGACATTAAAGAAGCGTATCGATTCGAACAAGACGGATGCAATGATCAACAATGTGATGGTAACGGAGATGGCAGAGGCCACAAACAGCGCTCCGAGTGTCAGCGATTCAATATGATTTCTCGCGCGAAAGGAGGGGGTTAAGCGTTTTTTTGCAAAGCTGTAGCCGATTGTGATAAGCACCAGGAGTGCGGGTGTTAGAAGTGCATAAGAGCGCGCGGTTGCATCGTTTGAAAGTGGAGAAGCAGCCCAGATTACATAAAGTGCAACAGCAGGAGCAATACTCCATAAAGCCGTGCAACTGCCATAATACGAGGGAAGGGAGTGTAATGCAGAAGTTTTCCCCTGTGCTAAACGCAGGACGCGTTGCTTTCCTGTGCGGAATGTCGCTACTCCAAGGAATATCAGTGCAAGGAGCGTAATGGTAGAGAGCATCAGGCTATACTCTTTAATATTTCTAAATCTATGGATTGATTTGAGTTCGGCATTGTAGCTTTTTTTGGTGAGCAGGCAAGTCTAAAAATAAGAAATTTCCAAAACAATCAAAATTTCAAATCTCGTATTCATTAATTAAATCGTAGCTCCTTTTGCGTATCCTTGTGAGATTGATGCCTTTGCGGTATAATAAAAATTGTATAAAGCGGGTGCCTTATGGAAAAAGTCGCGTGGAATGTATGGAATCCCGGGCTCGACAACGATGACATGAGCCTGCAATCCGTGCGGGATACGCTCCCTGCTAATAATGCAGATGATATTAGCCTAATCGTAAGAATATTTGAGAATCCCAAGTCTCCGATTGCCTTTAAAGGGGCAATTTCCTTGGATCGGCATGATTGTGTCCATATTCTGTTGGGGCGGGGATTGCTTCCTCAGGATGAAGCGTTTGTGCTGGGTTATACGATGGGGACGGCGCCGAATATCTCGGATATTGAATCGCTTTTGTTCCAATTTGTGACAAAATATCTTTATCCCGATCCGTATCGCCTGACGGAAAACAACCTCAAAGCCTATAAATTGGGCTTGGAAGCGGGAAAATCCTTTGCGCATCCAGAGGTGTACCATGTGCCGCTTGAGATGTATGGGGATAAAACATTGGCGGAGCTGCGGGGGGAATTGGGGATTAAGACTGAGTCGCTCCGCACGTTATACCGGGCGGAACAGGTGATGCTTCCTGATACCAAAGAAAGCAAACGTCTCCCCGTATAAGGGTGGTGATTACACCGAATGCCTTAGCTCGGTAACAAGTTTCTGAAGTAGATCGACCTTCACTTCCTCGGGGCTTAAAGGTTCTCCACAAATCAAATCCACTTTCCGACGGAAGCTGCGAGGGAAGAAACGGTGTTGGGCTTTGCGGTATTTACGGCTAAATATGCTACCCCATAGACCTTTGAGCGCAAGGGGGTAAACCGGTACCGGATCGCGTTGTAAAATCCATTCAATCCCTGGTCGGAAGCGGCCAAGATTCCCCGTATAGGTCATTTGCCCTTCCGGGAAGATGCAGATGATATCACCATTTTTTAAGCCATCGGAAATCATATTGAGCGCGTTTGTCACATCGTCGCGAGTAGCTGCAATTGGAATGCCGCGGTTAAGCCGCATAAAATAGTTTACGCCCGGAAGACTGTAGATATCACGGTCAATAATATAGCGTACCGGATGGCGCATCGCAGCATTTATCACCAGTCCGTCCACATAGGAAATATGGTTGCAGATCAAAATCGCAGGACCTTTAATGGGGAGTTTTTCTTGTCCGAGGAAGCGGACATCGTACACGATATAAACAATCCACCGTGCGCATACACGGTAAAGTGGTTCAAGATTGATCCGTGCAAGATGGTTTAGCCCCCAGCGTCCTGCAATCAAGAGGTAACGAAATAAGATGGAACCCGCGGCTGAGGAAGCGTTGACCGCTTTTCCTAGTTTTTCTTCCATATACTCTGGCAGCTGTGGCATGTGTAATTTGGCCATGTGAGTTACTCCCCTGGACTTCAAGCATACAGTAGCAATAACTGGTTAATCACTGTTTAATGTCTGGGGATCGCAGAATATAATTTTCGACATTCCCTGCTCGACTCTTTATTCATATTCTGGCAGATTACAGCACATAGAAATTTTTAAGAAAGAGAGTGATTTATGTCTCAGCCACAACGTGCATCTGCTTCAGGAAAACTAACTGTTACGGGGAATATTGCCCCGGAATTTGCAGAAATTCTAACTCCTGAAGCCCTGGGGTTTGTCGAAGCATTATCGGTGAAATTCAGCCCGCAGATATGTAAGCTCTTGGAAGCCCGTATCGCGCGCCAGGAAGCGATTGATGCCGGGACATTGCCGGATTTCTTGGCCGAAACGGCTTCCATTCGTCACGATACGAGTTGGTCGGTCGGTGCAATTCCACATGATCTGCAAGATCGCAGGGTTGAAATTACCGGGCCGGTGGATCGGAAGATGGTGATAAATGCACTCAATTCCGGTGCAAAGGCTTTTATGGCGGATTTTGAAGATGCGCATTCTCCGACATGGGAAGGGACGATCCAAGGGCAAATCAACTTGCGCGATGCGATCCGCGGGACAATCAGCTATCAAAATGAGGAAGGAAAGTCCTATAAGCTGAATGCTAGCGGTCTTGCAACACTGATTGTGCGCCCTCGTGGATTGCATCTGCCGGAGCGTCATGTGCAGCTGAACAATATTCCGGTATTTGGTTCGCTTTTTGATTTCGGGTTATTCTTCTTCCATAATGCGCAAGCTCTGATTCAGAAGGGTAGTGGGCCGTATTTTTATATCCCGAAACTTCAAAGCCATAAAGAAGCACGCCTCTGGAATGAGGTGTTCACCTTTGGGGAGCAGCAATTGGGGTTGCCTCATGGGACGATTAAGGCAACCGTGTTGATTGAGACTATCCATGCTGCATTTGAGATGGAAGAAATTCTGTATGAATTGCGTGATCACATCGTGGGCTTAAATTGTGGTCGTTGGGACTATATCTTCAGCTTTATCAAGACTTTCAGTAAAAATCCAAACTGGATTTTCCCGGATCGCGCTCAAGTGACGATGAAAGCACATTTTTTGAGCTCGTATTCGCAACTCCTGATCCAGACTACGCATAAACGCGGGGCGTTTGCGATGGGGGGGATGTCGGCGTTTATTCCGGTGCGTGGCGATGAAGCGGCCAACCAAGCCGCATTCGCCAATGTCAAAGCGGATAAAGAACGCGAAGCAGGCAATGGCCATGATGGCACGTGGGTTGCGCATCCGGGCTTAGTGCCGGTGGCCAAAGAAGTGTTTGATCGCTTTATTGCGCAAGGGCATCATAACCAGCTTGAGAAGAAGCGCGAAGATGTTCGTGTTAGTGCGAAGGATCTGCTGACGTTACCGGAAGGGACGATTACGGAAGCGGGGGTGCGGAATAATATCAGCGTGGCGTTGCAATATATCGAAGCCTGGCTCCAAGGCCGTGGTGCGGTCCCGATTTTTAACCTTATGGAAGATGCCGCAACGGCGGAGATTTCCCGTACCCAATTGTGGCAGTGGATTCATTACCCGAAGGGAAAAATCGACGATGGGCGTGATATCACTCTTCCGCTCTATCAAGAGTTTTTGGGTGAAGAGCTTGCCAAAATTGAAAGCTTAGTAGGCAAAGAGCGTTTTGCGAAGGGCCGGTATAAGGAGGCTTCTGGGCTTCTGACAGGCTTGGTGAGTGCTAAAGAATGTAAGGAGTTTTTGACTCTTGGTGCACTCGATTTACTATAATTTTTGCAATAAAAAATCCCCCGGACCTTAAGGTGCCGGGGGCTTTTTTTATTCTATTGGATGGACTAGCACACTTTCCGTGCGGTCACACCTTGAGAAGCGAGTTCTGCACGAACTTTCTTCGCTGATGCCACCATGCTTTCCAACGCAGGTTTCACTTCTTTCCAGCCACGGGTTTTCAAACCGCAATCCGGATTTACCCATACTTGCTCAGGCTTCAATACTTCCAAAGCCTTATGGAGCAGGTCGGTCATTTCCTTTTCGCTAGGAATACGTGGGCTGTGGATGTCATACACGCCTGGGCCGATATCGTTTGGATATTTGAAATCCACGAACGCATCCAAAAGTTCCATTTGCGAACGTGAGGTTTCAATCGAAATCACGTCGGCATCCATATCGGCTACCGCTTTGATGATATCGTTGAATTCCGAGTAGCACATATGGGTGTGAATTTGTGTTTCGTCTTTCACGCCAGATGCCGTAATACGGAACGCTTCCACTGCCCAATCCAAATATGCTTGCCAATCCGCTTTCCGAACAGGTAGGCCTTCACGAACCGCTGCTTCGTCGATCTGGATAATCTTGATGCCAGCTTTCTCGAGATCCACTACTTCGTCACGGATCGCCAAAGCGATCTGACGACAGGTTTCCGAGCGAGGTTGATCGTTACGCACGAACGACCATTGCAGGATCGTCACTGGACCGGTCAACATACCTTTCATAATGCGAGAAGTTTTACTTTGTGAAAACTTTGCCCACTCAACGGTCATCGGTGCTTCGCGAGACACATCTCCGAAGATCACTGGTGGTTTGACGCAACGGGAACCATAGCTTTGTACCCAGCCAAACCCGCTAAAGGCAAAGCCTTTAAGCTGTTCGCCGAAATATTCCACCATGTCGTTACGCTCGAATTCACCGTGTACCAGCACGTCGATATCCATCTGCTCCTGGCTGCGGATGCAGTCCTCGGTTTTTTGCTGCAAAAACTCGTTATACTGTGCATCCGACAATTCGCCGCTCTTGTGTTTCGCACGGGCTTGGCGGACTTCCTGCGTTTGCGGGAAAGAACCAATGGTCGTGGTTGGTAGTAGTGGCAATTGGATCGATTTGCTTTGTGCAGCAGCACGAGCAGCGAAGGGGCTTTTACGCGTCTTCATTTCCGGAGTAACACTCGCAGCACGTGATTTTACGGCTGGGTTATGAATCCGGGAAGAAGTTTTGCGGGATGCTGCCGCTTTGCGGTTTGCTTCCAAAGCTTCTTTTGCAGCGCCTTCACCTTCACCCGCAATTTTCGCTAATGTGACGATTTCTTCTACTTTCTGGGTAGCAAACGCCATCCAGCCTTTGAGTTCTTCATCAAGACCGGTTTCAATGCTCAAATCCACTGGGCTGTGGAGCAGTGAGCATGAAGGAGCGATAATGATGTTTTCTTTGCCGCGCGCTTTAATTGCCTGGTTAATCAATGCCAAAGAAGCATCGAAATCGTTGCGCCAAATGTTGCGGCCATCAACCACACCGAGAGAAAGAACGAGACCTTTAGGTGCTTTTGCAAGAACATCAGACAGTTGATTTGCACCGCGGACTAAATCCACATGCAACACAGAAACTGGCAGGTTTACCGCCAATTCCAGATTATCACGCAAGTCACCGAAATAGGTTGCAAGTACAAGCTCGATACCTAAGTCTTTTGCAGTTTCGCCGATGTGCTTATACGCTGTTTTGTATGCATCTTTTGCACCATCGCCCAAATCGAGTACCAGTGCAGGCTCGTCAATTTGTACGGTCTTAGCGCCAAGTTGTGACAGGCGGCCAAGGATTTCATCATATACTGGCAAAAGTTTAGAAAGGAGTTCAAAACGGCAATAGCCTTCTTCTTTCTTTTTCCCGATTTTCAAGAACGTTACCGGTCCAAGGAGGACAGGTTTCGTGGTAATCCCGAGTGACTTTGCTTCGTTAAACTCATCAAAAATTTTGGTAGAGCTTAAAGCAAAGGTCTGATTTCTATGGAATTCTGGCACGATATAGTGGTAGTTCGTGTCGAACCATTTGGTCATTTCCATTGCGCCTACGTCAATACCGCCGGTTTGTGCACCGCGCGCCATTGCGAAATAGGTCGAAAGATCTACATTTCCGCTTTTGAAACCATAGCGCTCAGGAACAGCACCGAACAGTGCGATGGTATCAAGTACTTGATCGTAAAGGGAGAAATCGTTTGAGGGGATTTGATTAACCCCTTGTTTCTTCTGCATTTCCCAATTGTTTTTACGGATTTGTGCGGCTTGTGTGAGCAGCGCTTCGACGTTGCTTTCGCCTTTCCAGTAGCTTTCTACGGCTTTTTTCAGTTCACGTTTTGGCCCGATACGGGGAAATCCGAGGTTTGCAGAGAGAACCATCGTTCTTGACTCCTTCGATGTTACATTTTCGCTAAAAGCGGTCTAACCTATTGCGATCCTAGTAGAATCCGCAAAAGAACGGTCACTTATAGAGTAAAACGGGTGTAAAATCCAGTGTTTTTTGGTGATTGCTATAGGGTGTTTGGAACCTTATGATATAGGCTTCAAAAAGCCAAATTGTAACGTTATATAGAACCCATGAACAGCACCGCCAGTAACTTAGCCGAAACCCGTATGGAATTCCAGGAACCAACTGAAAATATAGGTGTTTCTGATGCTTCTGCGACTCCTATGATGCAGCAATATCTTGCCATTAAGGAAGGGCATCGGGATTGTCTGCTGTTTTACCGGATGGGAGATTTTTACGAGCTGTTTTTCGATGATGCGGTCAAGGCGGCGGAAACACTTGATATTGCGCTCACGAAACGGGGCAAGCATGCGGGCCAAGATATCGCCATGTGCGGTGTGCCCTATCATTCCTATGAGCCGTATCTCCAAAAGCTGATTCGGGCGGGTTTTAGGGTCGCGATTTGCGAACAGATGGAAGACCCAGCAGAAGCCAAGAAGCGGGGCTATAAGTCGGTTGTCCGGAGGGAAGTCGTCCGGATTATCACGCCCGGCACGATTACCGAAGATGCATTGCTCGATGCGCGGTCGGCCAATTATCTGGCGGCGCTCACCCAAGCAAAAGGCGATATGGCACTGGCATGGGTCGATATTTCGACCGGCGAATGTCGTACGATGGAGACGCATTTGAACAGTCTAGCGGCTGATTTGGCGCGCCTCCAGGCACAGGAATTGCTCGTTAATGATACGCTCTTGAGTGATAATACGATTGCGCGGATACTTGATGATTACCGCAACCGGTTGATCCCGCATGTCTCCTCGTTTTTTGATAGTATTCGCGGGGAGGATCGCCTTAAAGAATTCTATGGAATTGCGCTTCTTGATAGTCTTGGAGCCTTTACTCGCGCAGAAATTGGGGCGTGTGGTTCGCTGCTGGAATATCTGGCGCTGACACAAAAAGGCACAAAGCCTCGACTCGAGAAGCCCAAGCGTTATGAATCGCGCCATTTTATGGTGATTGATCCAGCTACGCGAACGAATCTTGAGCTTACCCGTTCGCTTTCCGGCGAGAAAAAAGGGAGCTTGCTACATGTCATTAATTATACGGCAACGCCTTCGGGTGCGCGGTTGCTCAGCTCGATGCTAGCATCTCCTTTAGCGAATGCGGATGCGATTGGTGAGCGGCTGGATATGGTGGAATATGGCCTCCGTCAACCACAGCTTTGCGAAGAAGTGCGTCTGGCGTTAAAGCGCCTGCCGGATATTGAGCGCGCACTGTCGCGGATCGTGATGAAGCGCGGTGGGCCGCAGGATTTACTTGTACTCCGCACAGCGCTTCAAGAATTGCTGATGATTGCAGATATGATGGAAGCTCCTGGCTTGCCAGAAATGCCTAAAGGCTTGGTTGCGTGCCGGAGAAATTTACTGCCGCATGATGGTTTGCGTAATTTATTGCAAGAAGCGCTCCGTGAAGAAGTACCACGTCTAACGCGTGATGGTGGATTTGTTGCCACTGGGTATCATCCGCGGGTGGATGAGCTTAGAAGCGTGCAATCCGATGGTCAGCATTTGGTGCAGCAGTTAAAAGCGCAGTATCAGCAAAAAACGGGCATTACGGCGCTCAAAATTCTTAAGAATAATGTGATTGGGATGTATATCGAAATCCCGGCGAGCCATAGTGATAAGATGGATGGGGCGCTATTTATCCATAAGCAAACGATGGCCGGTGCAGTGCGTTATACGACGGAGGAACTCAAGAAGTTAGAGAGCGATATTGTCACCGCGAAAGACCAGGTGCTTAGCTTTGAGTTTGAGATTTTTGAGGAAATTTCAGCGCAAGTGGCAACCCATGCGGATACACTTTCGCTTACTGCACAAAGTCTGGCGATGCTCGATGTGGTGCTGGGGTTAAGCACTTTTGCGCAGAAGCAGAATCTTGTCCGGCCTCTCATTGATGAATCAACCGCATTTAGAATTGAAGGTGGGCGCCATCCGGTGGTGGAATTGGGCATCCGTGAGTCTGGGCAAGGCGAGTTTATCCCCAATGGCTGTCACTTGGAAGACGATGCGCGCGTATGGCTGATGACGGGTCCCAACATGGCCGGGAAGAGTACGTTCTTGCGTCAGAATGCGATCATCACGATTTTAGCGCAGATGGGTTCATTTGTGCCGGCTGCGCGAGCGCATATCGGTGTGGTGGATCGGTTGTTTTCTCGCGTTGGGGCTTCAGATGATCTTGCGCGTGGGCGCTCGACCTTTATGGTTGAGATGGTGGAAACTGCGACAATTCTCAATCAAGCGACTTCACGGTCACTTGTAATTTTAGATGAAATCGGACGCGGTACTGCAACATTTGATGGATTAGCAATTGCGTGGGCGGTATTAGAGCATCTGCATAATATGATCGGTGCGCGTGCGTTATTTGCCACGCATTATCATGAGCTAACATCGTTGGCATCGAAGCTTTCATCATTAGCGTGTCATACGATGAAGGTGAAGGAATGGGAAGGGAAGGTAATTTTCCTACATGAAGTGATTCCCGGTGCGGCAGATCGTTCGTATGGTGTACATGTTGCACGGCTTGCAGGGTTGCCGGCGGCGGTGACGAAGCGCGCGGATGAGGTGCTGCATTTCTTGCAATCCTCGGAAACGAAAGGCGCTGCATCGGTGATGTTGTCGGATGATATGCCGCTCTTTGCAAGGGGAGGAAAGGCACAGCCTGCGCCTGTTGCAGTATCACCATTAGAGGAAGCATTGCGTCAGACAGAGATTGATATGCTTTCGCCAAGAGATGCGCTTGAGGTGCTGTATAAGCTTAAAGGGATGATAGGATAATTATGCAAAACCACACAGAATATCTCACTTTTGCCAAAACCCTAGCCGATGCTAGTGGAGCTGTAATTAAAGGCTATTTCCGCAATCACGGAGTTGCAGAGCATAAGGCCGATCAGACGCCGGTGACGATTGCGGATCGTGAGGCAGAAACGGTTATGCGCGAACTTATTGAGTCGCATTATCCGACCCATGGAATTATCGGCGAGGAGTTTGGTAATATCCGCGAAACGGCGGAGTATGTTTGGGTGCTGGATCCGATTGATGGGACCGTATCATTTACCATCGGACGGCCAATATTTGGGACATTGATTTCACTTGTGTATCGTGGTGAGCCGGTGCTTGGAGTGATTGATCAACCAATCACGGGTGAGCGCTGGATCGGGATTCCGGGTGCAGGCTACAGTGCATTTTATCATAGAGGTGAGCGCACTATTACGAAGGCGCGCGATGTTGGAAGTTTGGCAGAAGCAGTAGTTTCTACGACCGGGCCAAACTATTTAAATGCGAGTGAGTGGGACAAATTCCAACGCGCGGTGAAGGCATCCAAGCGTGTATCGTATGGTGGGGATTGTTATCAATACGGATTGGTAGCGTTCGGGTTACTCGATGTAGTGATTGAAGCGGGATTAAAGCCGTATGATTTTTGTGCGCTCGCCCCTGTTGTGATTGCAGCAGGTGGTGTGTTCACGGATTGGGAAGGGAAGCCGATTACGCTTTCATCCGAGGGGCAGGTAGTTGCGGCAGGAAGTAAGGCTGTGCACAAAGAGGCATTAGCTTTATTAAAGCGATAGTCAAACGCGCATAAGCCGTTATAATGCGGCGGTCACAATAGAAGGCACGTCCCATGAACACATCACGATTTATCCTTACGCTTTCTTGCAAAGATATTGCCGGAATTGTTTCGGAGGTTTCCACGTTTCTCTTCCGTCATGGCGGATTTATTACGGAATCGGCGCAATTTGGCGATCCTTCCACGCAGCAATTTTTCATGCGCACTGTGTTTGATGTGGAAGGGAACGATATCACCACACTCAAAAATTCCTTCCTCCCGATTGCGGAAAAATTCAAGATGGAATGGCATCTGCATGATACGGCACAAAAGCCGCGGGTGCTGATGATGGTATCGCAGCAAGGGCATTGCCTGAATGATCTGCTGCACCGTTATGCGAGCGGTTCTCTTCCTATCGAAATCCCTGCGGTGATCTCCAACCATCCGAACATGCGTAAACTCGTGGAATGGCACGAAATTCCATTTATCCATTTGCCGGTGACTCCGCAAACCAAGATGGAACAGGAAACGGAAGTGTGGAAAAACATCAAGGCGCTCGAAATTGATCTCGTGGTGCTGGCGCGTTATATGCAGGTGTTGACGCCGGGATTGGTTGCAAAACTGCCAGGCCGTGCGATTAATATTCATCACTCGTTCTTGCCGAGTTTCAAAGGCGCAAAGCCGTATCATCAGGCCTATGATCGCGGTGTGAAGATCATCGGTGCGACGGCGCATTATGTAAGTAATGACCTCGATGAAGGGCCAATTGTGGAACAGGAAGTGATATCAGTGGACCATACCCGCAGTCCTGAACAATTGGTTGCTATGGGGGGCGATATTGAAAGTCGGGTTCTCGCGCGCGCGGTACGGTATCACATCGAACAACGCGTATTGATAAATGGAAATAAAACGGTCGTTTTCAAATAAATTTATGACTCATCCTCCTACTAAAGCTTCTGTACAGGCCATCCAACCTTATTCCTCAATACGTGAATGTATTGATCAGTACGATGCATTTATTGTGGATTTATGGGGCGTGATCCATGATGGGATGGCGCTTTATTCTGGGGCACATGAGACATTGGAATATATCCATAAAGCGGGAAAGCGTGTGATCTTTCTCTCCAATGCACCGCGCCGTGCCTGGCGTTCGCAAGCAAATCTAACCCGTATGGGAGTTGCAGAATCACTCTATGATGCGATGATAACTTCGGGCGAAGTGGCGTTCCGCTGGTTTGAATCGGGTGCTTCACCTTATCCGAAAGATGCTTATTTCATGACCATTGGGCCAGAGCGCGATGATGGAATTTTGGATGGCTTGCCCTATACCCGTACGGCTGATGCAAGCAAAGCTTCGTTCATGATTGCGACTGGTTATGATGCGGATGATTCACCTTTAGATGAAAAACAGGCGCAGCTTGATGCAGGTTTGGCGCGCAAACTTCCGATGATTTGTGTAAATCCCGATATTATTGTCGTGCGGCATTCCGGCGTGGAAGTGCCTTGTGCAGGGATTCTCGCGGATCAGTACAAAGCGATGGGCGGTGAGGTGATTTATTTTGGAAAGCCTTACCCACAAGTCTATGAAACCTGTTTTGAGTTGTTCCAGCATCGTGGGATTACGGATCAGACACGCATTGCGGCGATTGGCGATAATCTCCATACCGATATTAAAGGTGCCAACGCATTACAGCTCGATTCTTTTCTGATTGCGGGCGGGATACTCGGCAAGCGGTTAGGCATTACGCATGGTGAATCGCCATCGGTTGAGAAGCTTGCGGAGTTGTGTGAAGAAGAAGGCGGGATTTACCCGAAGGCGGTGCTTCCGGCGTTTATATAATTACCCATGCTGCGCAGCAGGTGGGCGTTTCGCTTGAAGGATGGGGGTAATAATAGCAAGCGCACGTTCGAGTGCGGTGTCCGCATCCATACCGGTCGTATCCAAATGTACTGCATCTTCTGCCATCACAAGTGGCGCAATCGCACGTTCACTATCGCGTAAATCCCGGCTTTGTAAATTTTCACGCACCGCGTCATACTGCACGGATGGATCTTTTTGTGATAATTCACGATAACGGCGTGTGGTGCGTGTTTCGATATCCGCGGTTACAAAGAATTTGATATCCGCATCGGGGCAAATCACGGTTCCGATATCCCTTCCATCGAGAATCGCGCCATCTGGCTTTGCAGCAAATACGCGTTGGAATTCGAGGAGCGCTTGGCGTACTCCCGGGATCGCAGAAACTTTGGAGCCTGCCGAGCCTACTTCTTCCGCATAAAGTTGGTCGCTGTTGATATCTGCTTCGGTAATGGTGCGGGCAATGGTGGAGGCAGCTTCGTTATCTTCTAAAGAGGCGCCGGTTTGCAACACACGCCAACCGACTGCACGGTAAAGTTTTCCGGTATCGAGGTAACTCAAGCCCAAGCGTTCCGCCAGCGAGCGCGCCAGCGTGCCTTTTCCTGAAGCCGCGGGGCCATCAATGGCAATAACGAGAGGGATGTGGATGCCGGTACTCATGCTCATAAAATTATTCTACTCTAAGCGGCCTTTATTTGTCCAATATTTCCGCCGAGTTTATTCATAAGTTCAAGGAAACCGGGGAAGCTGGTGGCGATCATTTGGCTGTCATCAACGGTCACAGGTTTTTCGGATACGAGTCCCATCACAAGAAATGACATCGCAATGCGATGGTCCATGTGAGTGGCAATTGTTCCGCCACCTTTGGGAGCATTTCCATTCCCGGTAACGGTCAGTGAAGCATCACCTTCTTCTACATTCACGCAGCAGGCTTTAAGCCCATCGGCAATGGCTTTTAACCGGTTGCTTTCTTTAACTTTTAATTCTTCAAGCCCATTCATTATCGTCACGCCTTTTGCGCAGGAAGCTGCGACGCTTAGGACAGGGTATTCATCGATCATTGAAGGCGCACGGAAAGCGGGTACATTAATGCCGTGGAGTTCGCTGTAGCGTGCGGTGATATCGGCAATCGGCTCTCCAGCCATCTCACGTTCATTGGTGAAGGTGAGATTTGCGCCCATTTCTCTAAGTGTGTCGAACAGGCCGGTGCGCGCAGGGTTCATGCAGATATTACGAAGAGTCACTTCCGAGCCTGGAACCAGCAATGCAGCAACGATGAGGAAGGCGGCAGAAGATGGATCACCAGGGACATCTATATCGTGTGCCGTGAATTCCGGTTGGCCGGTGAGGGTGATATGCGTGCCATCAGATTTTTGTTCGATTTGTACCTCAGCACCAAAAAAACGGAGCATCCGTTCGGTGTGGTCACGTGTGGATTCGACTTCGATAACCGTTGTTTTTCCAGGAGTATTTAGTCCCGCCAGCAAGACCGCTGACTTTACTTGTGCCGAGGCTACGGGAAGACGGTAGGTAATAGGGACAAGATTCCCACCTTTTAAGGCAAGCGGAAGGCGGTTTCCGGTATGTGCATGAAACGTTGCCCCCATTTCCATCAAGGGGCCGATCACCCGTTGCATAGGTCTGGAGCGTAAACTTGCATCGCCGGTGAAGAAGCTCGTAAAAGGATAGGAGGCAAGCAACCCCATCATCAGGCGTGCGCCGGTGCCGGCATTCGCCATATTCAGTACGTCGGAAGGTTCTTGTAACCCGCCTACACCTACACCATCCACAATCCAGCTGCCATCGGCATTTCTTGTGATTGAAACGCCCATTTGACGGAGTGCACCTGCGGTGGCGAGTACGTCTTCACCCTCAAGCAGTCCACGGATGATTGAGCGCCCAACGGCTTGAGATGCAAACATCAGTGAGCGGTGGGAGATGGATTTATCGCCCGGTACGGTTACATCGCCTTTGAGTGTTTTTGCGGATGAGGAAGTTACTGGGTGTGTTGCGTGTGTATGCATGGGAGTGTTCTTTGCAAAAGTCAGCAGTGCCCGGACGAATCCAGACACTGCATTGTATTTATTGAATAATCCGTTTCCAGAGGCCCTTTAGTAGCGAATCTTGTGCTACTTCACGGGAACGGGAACCACCCGAGTGACGGCGCGAATCGCGTTCATTGCGATCTCCACCGCGTTCACCGCGGTTATCATTGTGTGGTCGATCCCGGTCATGCCGGTCACGTCCACGACCGCGATCTGGGCCACGGTCACTGCTGCTTCGTTCACTACTACGCTCTGCGCCTCGATCACTGCTGCTGCGGTCACGTCCACGGCGGGAATTTCTTCCGCCCCGTCCGCCACGACGGTTACGTCCGCGTTCATGGGTATAAGAGCTACTGTTATCGCTTTCAGGCGATTCCTCACGCTCCTCTTCGCCACCGTGCCAAGCGCTTTCGCTCTCGCTTTCAAATGACGGATGTTCTGCGTCTTCATCAATATAATCAACGGATTGAACGGCAGGTTTCGGCTCAGATACGCCCTTAGAAAGTTGGCGGCGTTTTTCAATCTTAAAGCCCTCTCCCCCAACATTAGCATCAGGATAAAGGAACAGACGGATACCGTGGCGCAATTCGATGGTATTAATTTCATCGCGTTTCGCATTGAGTGTATGTACAACGACTTCGGGTGTTGCAAATGCATGGACTTCCTTGCATTTTCCACCAGCCAAAGCGTGTTCTACCGCGCGGAGCAGCATAACCGCAGTGGTGTTGGCTCCCCGCACCGTACCTGTGCCTTCGCAATGCGAGCAAGGAACCGTATTGGTTTCCATAAAGCTTGAACGCAAGCGTTGACGCGACATTTCCATCAAACCGAAGGAAGAAATCCGGCCGATTTGTACCCGTGCGCGATCCGATTGCAATGCATCACGCAGTGCGCGTTCGATCGTACGACGGTTCCGGTATTCCATCATGTCGATGAAGTCGATCACGATAAGACCGGATAAGTCACGTAAGCGCAGCTGGCGTGCCAGTTCGCGGGTTGCTTCAAGGTTCGTTTTTAGAGCCGTTTCCTCGACATTCCGCTCGGAAGTCGCGCGGCCAGAGTTCACGTCCACTGAAACCAAGGCTTCTGTAGGATTGATCACCAGGTAACCGCCGGATTGCAGAGGAACATTTTGCTTATAAAGTAATGTAAGCTGATCTTCGGTCTTATAACGGCTAAAAAGCGGTATTTTTTGGCGATATTGCTTCACACAATGTACGCGGTTTGGCATGATTTTCTTCATGAAATCGCGGGCGACGGGGTAGGCTTCATCGCCTTCTACCAGGATTTCTTCGATATTATCATCGTAGTTATCCCGAATAAATCGGCGGAGTAAGTCTCCTTCGGTGTGGATAAAGGCTGGAGCAGTGGAAGCAATTGTATTATCGCGAATTTCTGCCCATAGACGCTTCAAGTAATCGTAATCGCGTTTAATATCTGCTTTCGGCGCATTCGTGCCCGCCGTACGGATAATCATGCTGGTCCCTGCTTCAAGATCGAGCTCAGAAAGCGCTTCTTTCAGGCGCTTACGCTCTTCTTGGCCACTAATACGACGAGAAACGCCGCCTTGACCAGTGCTCTTGGGCATGAAGACGCAGTAACGGCCAGCAAGCGAGATATAGGTAGTCAGAGAAGCGCCTTTATTGCCGCGCTCTTCTTTTACGACCTGCACCTGTACTAACTGTCCGCGCTTGATAACTTCTTGAATTTTATAGCGTTTGAAGATGCTGCGCTGGATAAGGCGATGACGTTCTTCGCCATCTTCCTCATCATCATCGGAAAAGTTTCCGGCACTTCCCATCGCATCATCGCCTTCGGAAGCTTCCGCAGCATCGTCATGCTTAATGAATTGGGATTGCGGCTCATCGTCAGCAAAGCTTTCTTCCGGCTCATGATGTTCATGGCCAGGCACAAGGTTGCCATTTGGCTCTTCTGTGTCATCAAATGGTACCATATTACCATTCGGGTCTTCTCCGGCATGCTCATCAAAACGATTACCATCGCCTTCTTCAAAGGTTTCCTCGCTCCGTGTTTGACGGGAATTGCGGGAGTTTTTCCGGTAACGGCGCTTGCGATTATTGGACGAGGAAGGAGTACGCTCCTCTTCATCCCGTTCACGCGCAGCTTCAGCCATCGCTTCTTCTATAAGACGCTGGCGGTCTGCAACCGGAATTTGATAGTAGTCTGGATGAATCTCTGCAAACGGTAAGAAGCCGTGCTTCTCGCCGCCGTAATCCACAAAAGCCGCCTGGAGCGAAGGCTCCACCCGGGTTATTTTTGCAAGATAAACATTGCCTTTAATCTGTCTTTTACTGGAAGATTCGTAATCAAAGTCCTCAATACGTTCTTCATCCTGAATGACCACCCGGGTCTCCTCCGGATGGACGGCATCGATTAAAATACGTCGTGTCATGTGTAGTAATCTCCGAAATAGCAGACGGATAAGCACAAGCGCTTACGCGCGAATGTCCCGCTGCGTAGATGGTTTGGTAGAAGATGTGAGGGTAGTCAAATATAACCATTACATCCCTAAAACAAAGAGGATCGGATACTTTCCGGCCCGTGAATCAAAACATTGCAGCCACATAATATAGTTGCTGCAGTAGTTGGCTTCGTTAAAATTTTCAAAGCCATAAAGGTATTTCCGGAAGTCATCATCGTTTCAAGAACTTGCGCGGAAAAACCCTGTAAATCTCTTGTTAGAGCAATAAACTCAAATTGTAAGGGGGTTCTAAAAATCCGTAACCCTCTGTAATTCTCGTACATAGGCGGGTTCCGCCCCATGTGCCGAAAAATCCTTTGCACAGAAGTCCCTTTACAGGTAGGCTCCACCTATCCGAAGAGGAGACTTCAAAAAGACATATTATACAAAACTCTTGTAACACACAAATGAATTATCCGACCCATGCAACATTTCCCTAATATGCAGATTCTTATGGGTGTTCGGTCGAAGATACTCCCAAAATTCCTTCCCTTTATGGGGTTTTTCGTATTGTTAATGATGTTCTTCCCAGTTTCGGCCTTTGCCAATGTGTTGGTGGGGTATACAGTCCGGGATGAGGATGGTGTAACCCGTGTCGATATTGAGCTTACGGGCGAGCCGAAATACTACATATTTTCAGTTGAGAAACCAAATCGTTTAGTGCTCGATATTGCTAAATCCCGTTGGGGGGTAACCAAGCGGGCGCCGACCTTAGGCGAACGCGTCACGAATATCCGTTATGGGGTTCATGAGGGGGGGAAGCTCCGGCTGGTGCTCGATCTTCGGAAGCCTGTGACTTATGACCATTATGTGGTATCTGCAGGTGATGATGGGGGAACACATTATACCATTATTCTCGAAGTGCGCGATGCGCCGGAAGTGGCGTCATTGGGCGATAAAGCGGAATTTTCGTCTTCCGGCCAATTAAAAAATACAAAACTTCCTGTAACGCAAAAAGAATCAGTTCCGGAAGGGGTGGTGAACCGTTTTGTGGTGCCTCCGGTTGCGCGGAGGAAGCCGATTCTTCCTGTTAAATTAGCGCCGCTGGTTGTGATTGACCCTGGGCATGGAGGGCATGATCCGGGTGCTATTGGAAGTGATGGAACGGTTGAGAAAGATATCACGCTTGCTTACGGGCTTGAGTTAAGGGAAGCGCTTGAGGCGACGGGTAAATACCGTACTAAGATGACGCGAGGCGGTGATTCGTTTATTCCCTTAAATGAGCGGGTTAGGATTGCACGAGAAGCGGGTGGAGATTTGTTTGTCGCAATTCATGCAGATTCTCATGACAATAAACGCACCCGCGGGCTTTCTATCTATACACTCTCAGAAAATGCCTCTGACCGTGAAGCAGCACGGCTTGCGCGGCATGCAAACGAATCCGAAATCCTAAGCGGTGTGGGTAGTGAGGAAAATGAGGTTG
Source organism: Rickettsiales bacterium (assembly GCA_021156175.1). GTDB lineage: Bacteria > Pseudomonadota > Alphaproteobacteria > Rickettsiales > JAJNBL01 > JAJNBL01. The sequence continues at coordinate 82,262 of JAJNBL010000001.1, read as the reverse complement.
TGGGACTGTTGATTGATATGGTCCAGCGTGATACCAAAAATATGTCCGCAAGCTTTGCCGAAGTGGTTACGTCCGAGCTTGGTAAAGATATTACACTTCTTGGGCGCGCGCACCGATTTGCTGGTTTTCGCGTTTTAACTGCACCAGATATTCCTTCTGTATTAATTGAACTTGGGTATCTTTCCAATGCAAAAGAGGTGCAATTGCTGGCATCTCGGGATTATCGCGAAAAAATCGTCAATGCATTGGTACGTGCCATTGACCGACACTTTGCATTATAATAGTATGGCCGCCTTGTCAGGGTGTGTGTTGCGTCGTATTAGCCAAAATTTGGCTCACAAGGAATTATGCTCGGTAGTATTCGTAAAATATTGTTTTTCCTAGGGACAATCTTTGCCCTATCCATACTCTTTGGTAGCGTTGCTGTGCTTGCAGTAATCTACAAATTTAGCTCCGATTTGCCCGATTATCGTACACTTGCGGAATATAATCCTCCGACAACGACCCGGCTTTATGCGGGTGATGGTCGATTGCTTGAAGAATATGCGAAGGAAAAACGTTTGTTCGTTCCATTCCAGGCAATTCCTAAGCGGGTTATCAATGCGTTTCTTGCAGCTGAAGACCAGAATTTTTATAACCATCCTGGGATTGATATCACTAGTATCGCCCGTGCAGCCGTACATAACCTTGCCAATGCTGGAAGCGGAAAAGGGTTGATCGGAGGTTCAACGATTACCCAACAGGTCGTGAAAAACTTCCTTTTGTCCAATGAGCGCTCCTATGAACGGAAAGTGAAAGAAGCGATTCTCGCATTCCGTATTACGCAGGCTTATTCTAAAGATCGGATCCTGGAGCTTTATCTAAATGAGATTTATTTGGGACTTGGTTCCTACGGGGTAGCTGCGGCAGCGCTTAACTATTTTGATAAATCCATTGACGATTTATCCATCGAAGAAGCGGCCTTGCTTGCGGGTATGCCCAAAGCGCCGAGTAATTATGATCCAAACCGCGTGTACGATCGCGCGTTAAAACGCCGGAATTACGTGCTTGAGCGTATGTATGAAGATGGGTACATCACAGAAGATGAATACGATATTGCTATAGAAAAGCCGATTCTCCTTAAAGAACGGGGGGGGACGGATGTTGTTCGCGCGGATGATTTTGCGGAAGCGGTGCGTCGTGAGCTCGTGGCCAAGTTTGGTGAGAAGAAGCTTTACGAAGATGGATTTGCGGTACGTACGACGATTGATCCCAAGCTCCAGGAAATTGGTGCGGCAGCGCTTCGCGATGGCTTGGAAGCCTATGATGTACGGCATGGTTGGCGTGGGCCTGTGGCAAAAATCAAGCTTGGATCCGTGGGCGCTATTGGTGCTGTGGATATGGCGAATAAAGAAAAATGGCCACAATGGCTTGAGAATTTACGCGCAGTCAAAGTGCCCGAAGGTATGCGTGAAGGCTGGAGTTTGGCGACTGTTATTAAGGTTGAAGATGCGCGTGTATTAATTGGGACATCCCATGGAAAAGCAGGGGAAATTCCATCTAAAGAGATGCAATGGGCACGCACTAAATTAGAGGTCGGCGATGTGGTGCTGGTCAAGAAAATCGAGTCTGAGGGTGGAAAGCCATCGAATGCGGCTTGGGGTAAATATGCGTTAAAGCAGATTCCTCAACTAAACGGTGCGTTAGTGGCAATGGATCCGCATACGGGCCGCGTACTTGCGATGGTGGGAGGCTATTCCGGTGGGGTGGCTTCCTTTAACCGTGCAACGCAAGGCAAACGTCAGCCAGGTTCATCCTTTAAGCCTTTTGTGTATTTGGCCGCGCTTGAACAGGGCTTTACTCCAGCAAGTATTGTGATCGATGCGGAAATCGAATTTTCCCAAGGAGCGGGAAAACCGGATTGGAAGCCGAAGAACTATTCGGGTGAGTATTACGGCCCAAGTACTTTGCGTATCGGGGTTGAGCGTTCGCGCAATGCCATGACAGTGCGTCTTGCCCAAATGATGGGATTGAATCATGTGCTTGATATTGCGAAACGTTTTGGCTTCGGGGATAATCTTGATCCAAACTATTCGTTGGTGCTGGGAAGTGCGGAAGTTACGCCGCTCGCGCTCGCAAACGCCTATGCGATTGTGGTTAATGGAGGCCAGCGCGTTTCTCCGCATTTGATTGAACGTATCCAGGATCGGAATGGAAAAACTATTTTCCGTCAGGATGAGCGTGTTTGCGAAGGATGCCAGCTTACGCATTCCACACCGGCGGAAGGTTCGGACGAGGCGGTGTTAACGGTCGATGCTTCGCCAAATCCACCAGAAATACCGGATGTTCGTGAGCAGGTGACGGATCCACAGTCGGCTTACCAAATTGTCTCAATCATGGAAGGTGTGGTGCGTCGGGGTACGGCCATGAAAGCGGCAAGTTTAGGTCGAACCTTAGGAGGCAAAACCGGTACTACTAACAACAGTAACGATACGTGGTTTGCAGGATTTTCGCCGGATTTGGTGGTGATCGTTTATGCCGGGTTTGATACTCCGCGCACCCTTGGGAAACATGAAACAGGTGCGAGTGTTGCGCTTCCAATCTTTATTCAATTTATGCAGGCAGCGCTTGATGGCAAGCCGGATGTACCGTTCCGTATCCCGCAGGGGATTGAGTTGGTACGGGTTGATAGGGAGACGGGGCTGTTGCCATCTCCCACCACGCCTGCGAAAAATATTTTGTTAGAGGCCTTTAAAACCGGCACTGCGCCTTCTTCTTCCCATGCGCCACAAATAATAGAAGGCGAAGAGGGCGAAGCGCCGATTGATCCCGGAGTAGGGGGTGTTTATTAAATGGACACATACCAAACCATTTCCCAGATTAAGCAGTCATTGGCTCTGCTGAGGAGGTCGCTTTGATGTTGACCGTGCCAGAGAAAATTTAGAAAAACTAAACAAACAATCCGAAAATCCAGACCTATGGAATGACCGGGAAGCCGCGCAAAATCTCTTGCGCGAGCGTAACCAGTTGCAGTCTTCCCTTGATAATTTTGATAATCTCTCCCGCGAATTTGACGATGCGCTTGAGCTCATGAAAATGGGGCAGGAGGAAAGCGACGAAGAGGTCGTTATAGAGGCGGAGACGTTGCTTGCCTCTCTTGCAAAACGTGCGAGCCAAATGGAAATTGAGTGTCTGTTTACCGGCGAAGCGGATGCGAATAATTGCTTCCTGGAAATTCATTCAGGGGCCGGTGGGACGGAATCGCAGGATTGGGCGCAGATGCTCCTGCGGATGTATTTGCGGTGGGCGGAGCGGCATGGTTTTAAAACGCAAATCATTCATGAATTATCCGGCGAAGAAGCAGGGATTAAAGGCGCAACCGTTCGGATCTTTGGGCAAAATGCTTATGGATGGGCGAAAACCGAAAGTGGTGTGCATCGGTTAGTGCGGATTTCTCCGTTCGATAGTAATGCCAGACGCCATACAAGTTTTGCGAGTGTTTGGGTCTATCCGGAAATTGACGAATCCATTGAAATTACTATTGAAGAAAAAGATTTACGCGTGGATACTTTCCGTTCATCGGGCGCGGGTGGGCAGCATGTGAATACGACCGATAGTGCGATTCGGATTACGCATATTCCAACCAATATTGTAGTGCAATGCCAGACGGACCGCTCCCAACACCGAAACCGTGCAGAGGCACTGAATATGCTCCGCGCACGGCTTTACGAGGTAGAATTACAGAAACGTGAGGCGGCAGCGCAGGATTCCTATTCATCAAAGACGGATAATAGTTGGGGACATCAGATACGTTCTTATGTGCTTCAGCCTTATCAGATGGTCAAAGATTTGCGAACATCGTTTGAGACCAGTAATACCAGTGGGGTGCTGGATGGGGATCTGGATGCGATGATTTCAGCGACTCTCGCTTGGCGGGCGACGTTGGGGAAAGAAGAAGTACAAGAAGGTTAATCACACTTTTAGTGCTCGATAACACATTTTCAATCATTAGGAAGTAACATTGGCATGATTATGGCAAAAAACGCTTCAAACCCACCCAAACGTACGAGAAAGCCTGCGGCGATGACGCAGAAACATTACCGCAAATGGCCGGTTTTACGTAAAAATGATATCATCGATATCGTGGCGCCCGGCTGTGGCTGTACGCAAGAGGAGATTGAGCGTTCGGTCGAGTGTATTAAGGCGATGGGACTCACGCCCCGTATTCCTCATGATATCACGAATCCTGATGCATTTCCGCTCTGTTCTAATGATGATGCATACCGTTTTCGGCATTTGAAGGAAAGTTTGCTGGCCGAGGATTCGAAGGCAGTGTGGTGCTTGCGTGGAGGTTATGGATCGGCGCGCCTGATTCCTGATCTTGCGAAGGTCGTGGCGCCCGAGAAAGCAAAGCTTTTTATTGGGTTTAGTGATATTACGGCGTTACACTTGTTCTTAAGCCAGCAGTGGCATTGGAGTACGATTCATGGGCCGGTGCTCTTCCAGCTCGGGAATGGGAAGGTGCAGGCGGAAATGATTCGCGAAATTGAAGAGATTATCTTTGCTCGTGAAGAGAAGGTGCTACTTACGGAATTAGAGCCGATGAATGCGTTGGCGGTTAAGGATAGTGCGGTATATGGCAGTGTTACGGGTGGAAATCTTTCCGTAGTGCAAACCAGTATTGGCACGACTTGGCAAATGCAGAGCAAGGGGAAAATTCTCTTTTTAGAGGATGTAGGCGAGCGGGGCTATAGTGTGGACCGGATGCTAACCCATCTTTCGCAGTCGGGCTTGCTTGAGGATATCAAGGCATTGGTATTTGGCGATTTTATTGGTGGAGAGGAAGAAGATGGGATTTCGTTGTGCGATACGGTGCTTCATCGCTTCGTGCAGGAAATAGGGATTCCGGCGCTCCGTTGCAAAGGGGTTGGGCATGGGAAGATTAATCATCCACTTCCTTTTGGGACGGATGTGATTCTGAAGTTGGGGAAAAAACCGACTTTGACGTGTCAGACGGGCGTTGCAAAGTAGTAGGTTGCTGAAAATGCTTCCGAATTTCTATTTTTGACTAAATCTTAACAAGTCGCACCTAATATGCTATTGTACAAAAGTGTAACATTAGGCAGGACCTTGTGGCCAAAAACGAACAGCTGATGTATGACCGTAATGCGCTTGACCATTCGATTACCGAAATGGTGGAAAGCGGTCAGTATTATAAAGATGCGCGCGACTGGTATGCACAAGTATACCTTGCGCCGGCGCCACATCGTTCGCTTCTTGTGATTGTGGGGGCCGTGATTGCCTTTTCCGCCGCCGTCGTTGTGGTTGGAGTTTCAAACCTATTTCCGCTTACTACCAAAGTGCCATTCGTTACCTGGAGCCGTGAGTCCGGCAATTATTATCCTAAGCTAATCAAGCTTGCCGAAGAAACTGAAAGCGCTGAGCTTATCATGGCGCGGTATTTCCTCAAAAAATATATTGTCGATCGTGAAGAATACCGACCGGGCGAAGGCGAAAATCAACGGCTTCGGATGATGCGGGTACTGACGCAGTCTTCTCAGCGAATTGGACGTAGTTATGAAGATATGATGAATCCACGGTCACCGCAAAGCCCGGAAGTGCTCTATGCACGGCATACGACGCGTGTTATAGAAGATGTCATTATTGAACTTCCGTCGGGGAAAAAGAATCTTACCAATGCCACGGTTTATTTCAATACGCTCCTAAAACGTAAGGGGAGTAAGGATGAAACTAGACAAAAATGGAAGGCTGAGATAGGTTTCAGCTTGACGGATGTGGATACAGTATTAAAAAAGAAGTCCCAGTTAAAGTTACTAGTAAGCGAATATAAGGTTACAGAGGTCCCTAATGAAAAATAAGAGCACACTCCAGGGCTTCCTTCTGCTATTGCTTATGTTCCTTGTCCTCACTCCAGATGCCGCGCATGCGGTGCGTGAGCCACGTCCACAAACGATTGATGGGCGTATGAAAACCTTAAGTTACCATCCGAGCGAAGTCTATAAATTTACGGGCTATTACTACTTCCAAACCATTATTGAGCTGGAAGAAGGGGAGGTGATTCAAACCATCTCCGTGGGTGCGCCGACTGAATGGCAAATCCAGCCTTCCGGGCGCCGCATCTTTATTAAGCCGATCAGTACAAAGCCTGAAGATGCGCTGACGAACATGACGGTGATTACCGATAAGCGTATGTATTTCTTTGAATTGCACGCGGCAGAGGCGGAAGATGTAACGGATCAAAAGATTCCTTTTATTATCCGTTTTGTCTATCCTAACCAAAGCGCAGGCAAGGGGATTGAGCAAATCTCTACTTCGGGCTTAGATTTAAGCGATAAGTCAAAATATAACTTCAATTATACTGTGAGTGGTTCGGAAAATATTTCGCCGATCCAGGTGTTTGATGACCACCAATTCACCTACTTCAAATTCCCGGATAATTCTCCTATCCCAGGCTTCTTCGAGGTGGATACCGAAGGGTTTGAGGCATTGGTAAACTATCGCGTGGAAGGAGAATATATCGTTGTCGAGCGGGTGTTAAGCCAGTATACGTTGCGTTATGGGCCAGATATTGCCTGTATTTACAACGAAACGAACCCGCTGAAGCTACACAAGAAGCGGAAGAAGCTTTTTAACTTCTAGAAAAATTAGTTATACCTTGCTGCAAATAGTCATTTTCTGTGTTCCGATGCTCACGTACTTTTACGTACGCTCCGCTTCGGTACTTAAAAACGGACTATTTTCGCTGACGGTTTAACTAATTTTACAACAGCCAATCTCCCCTTTTTGCTTGCGCGGCAGAGAAAAATAGGTTATCCGTTCTAAGCTATATCACCCTCAATTTGGATATCTCTATGGCATTTACCAATGCAAACTCTATTCGCGTCGGCAATATCATTGAACATAATAAACGTTTATGTGCTGTTGTACGTACAGCGCATACCATGCCAGGCAAAGGCGGTGCGTTTGTTCAAATGGAATTACGCGACATTAAAACCGGTACAAAGCTGAATGAACGTTTTCGTTCGTCTGAAAACGTGGACCGTGTGCGTTTGGATCAGAAAGATTACCAGTATCTTTATACAGAAGGCGATCTCTTGACGCTGATGGATCAAGAAACATTTGAGCAAGTCCAGTTCAGCCAAGAGTTGGTAGGGGATGCTGTGGTGTTCCTTCAAGACGGTATGATGGTGTTAGTGGAGTCTTATGAAGGTGATCCTGTAAGCATTGAACTGCCAGAACTCGTAACGCTTACGGTGCAAGATACCGAGGCGGTAGTAAAAGGCCAAACCGCGGCTTCTTCTTATAAGCCTGCGATCATGGATAATGGTGTGCGCGTGATGGTGCCTCCATTTATTGAAACAGGTACACGTATCGTCGTACGTACTACCGATATTACCTATATGGAACGGGCAAAGGACTAGTCATTGGATGCCTAATTATTCTCCGATTATCACTGTCATGTTGAAAGCTGCACACAAGGCGGCACGTGGATTGGTACGTGATTTTGGTGAAGTCGAAAATCTCCAAGTGTCCCGCAAAGGTCCGAAAGATTTCGTATCAGAAGCCGATTTGCGTGCTGAGCAGACCTTGGTGGAAGATCTCCAATTCGCTCGTCCGGGTTACAGTTTCCTGGTTGAAGAATCGGGTGAAATTCCAGGTGATAATAAAGAATATCGTTGGATTATCGATCCACTTGATGGGACGATGAATTTCCTCCACGGTATTCCGCAATTTGCGACCGCTATTGCGCTCGAGAAAAAAGATGCGAGCGGTAAATCGGAAATTATTGCAGCCGTTGCCCATGCGCCAATCCTTAAAGAAACCTACTGGGCGGAGAAAGGGAAAGGGGCATTTGTTACGAATGAGCGCGGGGAGGAAAGGCTCCGCGTGGCAAATCGTCGGACGCTTGATAATTCACTACTTGCGACCGGAAGTTTCCATCCTGAGCGTCCACTCATTGTAACGCTTGCACCGCATATGTCGGGGATTCGTGCATCGGGAAGTTCGGTGTTGGATCTTGCTTATACTGCTGCGGGACGCTACGACGTATTCGCCCATAAAAACGCGTATGCGTGGGATTATGCGACCGGGATATTGCTTGTCCGTGAAGCGGGCGGTATGGTTACCGATTTTTCAAATCAGTATGGCATGCTAGAGAAGCGCGAAATCCTTGCTTCTAACGATGCACTCCATCCGAAGGTGCGTGCGCTGCTTGCTTCTCCTTTATGATATGCAGCAACTGGATTGTTCTCTAGTTTTATCTCTCCAGTAAGTGCTGTTTGCATCTGCTTCCATGCGCGTATAAATACCTTCACCCCTATTTCTTCCATTTCCTTGTATAATTTCAGCGTTGTTTGTCGTGCCAAAAGCTAACTGTTTCTTTACGGGAGAAAGAGAATTCAACATTGCATTGACATTAATGTCTCCTAGGCTGATTGCATAAGTAAGAAGGAGCTTTACCGTGCCGTGCTGGCCTTCGACAGATGCCTGCTGTATAGCTGTATACCCACCAAGCTCTATAGCAAATTTTTGTTCTTCCTTAGACATTTTGTTCAATAGAAATTCTGTAGTTGTGGCTGTCTGCATCCCATAGCACAAAATTGTACGAGCTGATGTTGTTAAAAAGCTTTTTTGTTGGGATTCCGACATTTTATCCCAAAGGAATTGCATTACAGGAAGATGATTATATGCGGTTGCTCGTGTCAAAGGGCCGCAGTTGTAAGCATTAAATGTTTGAGCTTCTAAGGCTGCTTGCTGTTGTGGCTTTGACATTTTATTCCAGAAGCGTTCTACAAGAGTTAGTGAACCGGTTTGTGCGGCTTCTTGGAAGGTATAGCAGTCGATACCTGACTCCTTTTCTAATAGCGCACTGATTGTTTTATTGTCCGCTTGGTTTAGTATTTCTAAAGCTTCACTAATCTGATCATTGTCTAATGCTTTTAAGAAAGTTTCTTTTGCCATAAGTGTTCCTATTCGTTTAGGTTAAGGTCAAGCTAAACCTAAACGAGTAGGAATAAAAAAAGGATGTGGTTTTGCTAAAAGCTAGGATTTGTTCTGATCCACTGGATCAGCTTTTCTTTTGCCGCTGCTTTCGCGCGAAGACTTGCATAGGTCTCCATCTTCTGATCATCTTCGATATAGTGCACGAAGATAATGTGGCGCTCTTCTTTTTCAAGCCAGCCAATGAACCAGCCGATTTGTCGATCTTGGTTTTTTGAACCATCTTTATTTAGTTTGTTCCCGCTGCCGGTTTTTCCATAAAGTTTCCACCCATTTTCAAGTTCTTCAATGAATAAAAGGCTTCGTGTAAGTTCTTGTGCTTTGGCACTTACCGGTAGTTTATTTGCAACCAGTTTCTGAAGAAATTCCATTTGTTCTTTTGGAGAGATGGTAAGCGAGCTCGATAGCCATGAACGGGTGAGGCCGTTGTGTTTTCCCTTATCTCCTGAAACATCCTGATTTCCGTAATCAAACGCAGAAACATAATGTTTGAATTTTTCTTCACCCAGTTTATTGGTGATGAGTTGGGAATACCAAACGCAGCTATTTTTAATCCACATGGTGGGGTTATGCGGTTGTTTCCAGACATCTAACCAGTCACTATATTCTTCTTTAAAAGGCCATTCGGGCGTGGTTTGGTCAATGAGAATGCCATCGTCATAGCCCATAAGGCTGATGGCGATTTTGAAAGTTGAACAAGGGGCTGCCCGTTTCTCACAGCGGCCTTCTTGTTGAAGAAGGTGGCCTTTGTCCGATAAGAGGAAACATTGTGAACCGGCTGCGAAAGCTTGTGAATTATAGAATAATGCCATGGCGAGAAATAAAATGAACCGCTTCATACGGGTTTTTTGCCCTTGCGATGATAGACCACATACACCACCAGTAAAATTACGGCCAAGCTATACCAGGTAATGGCATATTGCAGATGGTCATTGCGCACGGAAATATGGCCGTTCGATGGCATTGGGAAGGGCTCTTTGGGAACGTTGGGTTCTGCCCACGCCATGGAATTCGGAGCGATTTGAATGTGCGCATCATCTTGCAGTGCAAGAAGAATCACAGGCGCAAGCGTGAGGCCGGTATAGGATTGCATCTCGGAAATATCTTGCCAGAACCACACATTTTCTTTGATGTCATTATCGGGCAGGAGCGACAGTTTGCGCTTATCGTCAGGAAGGACGATCGCTTGAATTTTTTGTACGCCTTGTACAAGTGAATCCGGACGTGATGAGGATTCTTTCTGTGCTTCTGGTACCCAACCGCGATTAACTATCACGATTCCTCTGCCTTGTGTGCGCTCGAAGGGGGTGAGAATGTGATATCCTGTTTTGCCTTTAAATTGGATAGCGCCGGTATAAAGATGCACTTCGCGGTCATGCAGGAACGTGCCTTCAATCTCCACTTTCCGGTAAAGCCAATCTTTTACGTTTTCCTGATCAAAGGATGCGGTACTCAGGAGTTGTTCCGATGGCTCAGCGCTTTTGGTGGTAATATCGGCGACGAGTTGTTCTTTCCAAAGCAACCGTTGTACCTGCCATGTTCCTAAGGTAAGTAACACCAAAAAAGCAGGAATGGTGAACAGGGTGGGAATCAATTTAGGTTGGAAGCGGATCATTTACTGTAACCTTTTCTCGGCTTTTTTGTGAGCTTTTCTTTTGGTTGCAGGTTCCTTCCCAGCAACTTGTTGACGTGATAGTTGAATTCGGCGCCATAAACAAGGATCATTCCAAATATATACAGGAAGAGAAGGGATACGATGATGCCGCCCAAGCTTCCGTAAATCAGGTTCACTTGGTCAAAGTGGCTTAGGTAAATCGAAAACCCGGTGCCAGCGATCATCCAGGCGATTACCACCATTGCGGCACCCGGAAGCACTTGTTTCCAGCGTTGTTTTAGATTCGGAAGGATGTAGTAGGTGCACGAAACCACACCCAGCAGCAATACTGCGGTCAGTAGGAAGCGGACATAGGTCCAGTAGTTTCCAAGAATTGCTCCGATATTAAAGTAGGGTTGGATAAGATCCACAATGATTGGAGTAAGAATGAAAAGTATCATCGCGACCATCATAACAACGGTGAGCAATAGGAATTGCGCGATGCTGAGCAGTCGGCGGAAGATATAAGCCGGAGGAGTTTGTACGCGGTAGGCGCGGTTAAGGATGGTGCGTAATCCTTCCACGGCCGAAGAGGCGGTCCAGATTGCGCCAACGATAGAAAGAGTGATCAAGCCTTGCGGAGGGCCGGAGACGATTTCCGCAATTCGGGGTTCGAGTGCAGTGACAATTTTATGCGGGAGTATGTTGTTATAGAGCAGAATATGGGTGAGGTGTGAGCCGAGTTCCGATTCACCCAGCGCGCCTGCCATGGCCATAAAGAATACGAGAAACGGGAAAAAGGAGAGCAATCCAAGGAAGGCGAGATAGCCCGCATGTTCAACGCCATCATGCTCAATGGTATCCACCAATGCTTTTTGCATGCAATGCCCGATTTCTTTAAACTGTAGGGATTTCATCAGCACTAGCCCTCCAAATCGAAGGTTGCGACCGTATTTTTTCCGAGCGAATCAGTAGAAAGTATCAGTTTATTGATGCGGGCATTTAGTTGAGTGATGGGTGCTTTAAATTTGTCGCTACGCAGGCTTGTGACGGAAAAGATAAGCTTTCCCCAAAGGACGCGGTTGATATTGCCTTTATCATCCCGCAATATACCAAGCAGTTTCTTTGCATCGTCTTCTTTCATCGGCAATCCATCAATAGCATCCGTGTTGCTGAAATAGACTTGTATTTGATTCGGGAATTTAAAAGAATTCGGTTCTTTTACGGCAAGGAACATACCCTTCTTAAAGGGCGCGAAGACAAAACGTTGCCGCTCGAAATCATACTTCCCAAACACCACATTGAGCATCATGGAATAAGGCTTATTGCCATCAAAACCGGAAATTTTCCACGTCAGGTCTTCTTTTGCTTTGGCAATGCGTGTGTCGCGTTCAAATTCGTTATTTTCGTATTGTGCCCAGGTTTGAGGTTCATAACGCTTGAGGTAAGAAACAGCATACGACCCGTAATCCAACGAAAAATCAGACTTCATTGCATGAAGCAACAGGTTATGCCATGAGAAGTCATAATATTCTTGAACGGCAGGGGTGGTATTCGTGTCCGTGTTTGTATCCGTTTTTGCAGGAGCTTCTTGTGTGGAAAGACGACCTTCAGAGATTTCAAAGCTTTGGGCATTGGCTTGGCCAAAAATACATGCTACCAATAGTATCGCAAGTATGATCGTTTTATAGCGCATAACACCCTTTATTGCTTGTTTCCCAAGCTTCTTGGAATTTATTGAGATAGGGGCGATCATGGCTTTCTTTCCGAATAAAGGCAAGTATATCTTCTACTGCATCGTTATAGCTTGTGGGCGTTAATTGTCCACGGTGTTGCATGAAACGTAAGTAGAGTAAATAAGTGTTTAAAACATCTGTCTCACAATAGTGCCGAATTTCAGCGATTTTCTTTTGGTCATAAAGTTCATGTACCTTTGATCCGTCAACGCCAAATTTTCCAGGTAAGCCCAATACCGAGCAGACTTCATTCAACTTAATCCGTGCAGAAGCCCCAAAATCAGAAAGTGCCTCTAATAAATCGCAATGCCATTCGAGGCTATAGCGTTGCATGTAATTATTCCATTTGTCTCCACTATGGTAAAGCCATCCGGCATGGATACCATGCACCATCGCCCGATATTTTAGGACGGGGAGGTCAAACGTTCTGCCGTTAAAGCTGATAAGGCGGGGCTTACGTTTTTCAAGGTAATGGAAAAATCCCTGTACTAATTCTTTTTCGGACGATTCTTCATTGCCGCCTGAGCGCAAGGTACGGAAGCTATAATTTTCCTTCACCCCATCGTAATGGATATCTGCTTCTAGGAAGCTGATGGCGACAACTTTATGAAAAGGTTGACGCGGGAATGAATTTTTTCCATCGGTGACTTCCAGATGGTAATCGGTTAATGCCTGACGAAGTTCGTTGGGATCGTCCGACTGGACGCCAGTTAAGTTAAAGACAGCATCGGTGTCCGGGATAGTTTCAATATCAAAGACGAAAAGACTAGGATGCTGAAAAGATTCTTGAAAGGCCATGGTCACTCCCTTTTAATAATGAGGGCATCATACAAGATGGGTACGGCATTGGGAATAAAAATATGCCAAGAAACGGGGACGAGGTTCTGCTTGCCAAGATAACGAATTCATGCTCTTTATCGAAAGTGGTTGGAAGCTCTCGAGAATAGGATTTTAGATCGTGCACGTTTCGTTTGGGAAAGTAATCTATCGTACTATCAAAAGATTGCCGGTTTTTGTTTCTCTTCTGGCTATAGGTATCGTAGCTCCGTTTTCTGCATATGCGGGAGGCGTGATTAAAGACATCGAAATTGAAGCTATTATCCGTGAACTCACGGTGCCTATATTCCGTGCTGCTTCCTTAAAGCCGGATGATGTAAATCTCTATATTGTTGATGATTCACGAATCAATGCCTATGTCGCCAATGGCAGCAATATTTTTATCAACACAGGCCTCATTGGTCTTTCGGATGAGCCGGATATGCTGGTGGGAGTGCTTGCCCACGAAACAGGCCATATCACCGGCGGACATTTGCTTAAAACCGAAGAAGAGATTTTCCGTGCAAATATCAAAAGCACCTTAGGCTATATTTTAGGCATTGGTGCAGCAGCGCTAGGTTCGCCTGAGGCCGCGCAAGCGATTGTAACAGGCGGAGGCCAGATTGCAGAACGCCAGCTCCTTAAATATACACGGCAGAATGAAAATGCTGCGGATCAGTCCGCGCTGGTATTCCTTGATAAGGCAAATTATTCCGCGAAAGGTCTGCTTGAACTTATGGAATATTTGATGCGGATGGAGTCTACCCAATACGGAGAGCTTAATCCCTATACGCTAAGCCATCCATTGACGCGTGAACGGATTGCGCATATACGCAGCCACTTGCAGCAGTCGGACAAGGGTAAAGAAAAATCAGGGATCACTTCCGCTGAGCGTGCGCGTTATAAGCGGGCGGTGATAAAGCTGCAAGCGTTTCTCTCTCCGCCACAAGATACATTAAAGCTTTTTCCGGCAACCGATCAAAGTGATTATGCGCGCTATGGCCGGGCAATTGCCTATTACCGGATTCCAGATCTCGTTAATGCTTTTGCAAATCTTGATCCGCTGTTGAAAGCGTCGCCGAAAGATGCATTTTATAATGAGTTGAAAGGTCAGATATTATTTGAAAATGGGAAAATCCGCGAGGCGTTGCCATTTTATAACACCGCTAACCAGTTAAAGCCTGGAGAGCCGTTGATCCTGATACAGCTTGCACGTACACAGCTTGCGACAGAAGATAAGTCATTGCTTGATGATGCAGTAAAGAATTTCAAGCAGGTGGTTACCAAGGAAACGGATAACGTATTTGCGTGGCGGCAGCTTGGGATTGCTTATGGTAAGAGCGGGAAGATTGGTCTTTCAAACTTAGCGCTTGCCGAGGAAGCTGTGTTACTCAAGAAAAAAGATGATGCGAAACATTTCCTTACCCAAGCAAAAGCAACCTTGCCAAAAGGTGCGCCGGATTTTGTTCGGCTGCGTGATTTAGAGGTTGTGGTGGAGAGAATGTAACACAAAAATGTTAGCGGCGGCCTACGTCTTTTTCCTTCGATTGAGAAGGCGCATATTTTGTATACAGTTCTTTATCGTGTAGATATTCCTTCATTGCCTGTACAATCTGGTTGCGAACAGGCGTCATATTATCTTTGAAGATCGACAAGTAGCCTTGTTTGCACGCCTTATCTAACTCTTGGATCACCGGATGAACGGAATTGTAGGGAGTTTTCCCTTCAAGAGCTTCTTTGATGTTTCTTAAGTAACCAAATTCCTTTTGGTGATCAGTCTCGTTCCACGCTTCAGCACTTCGATTGAGTATCCTATCTACTTTATAGATAAATAGTTTGACGTAATGAGGCTCTAGTTCTGGATATGTACTGCGCAAAGAACTAGGAAGTTTTAATAAGCTCTGAAAATATGCTTCTTTGGAGGAAGTAGTATAGCGAATTTTTATTGCGGCCTCCGCAGAAAGATCTTTTAATGATTTGATCTCTTGTGGTTTTTGGGTGGTCTCTCTTTGAAAAAGATGAGAAAACTCAGTAAGTAGGTTATTTAGTCCTATCTCTTTTGAGGTTTTTTCTAAGGAAGGTACGTTGTATTCTAAAAGTAATTGATGTAGTTCTGGATCGTGAGTTCTTGGGCGAAGTCCTGCACCGTCTATAGCATTAATATCGGCTCCATATTTAAGAAGTAATTCTACGGTTTTATATTGTTCTTCTTTAGGTGCTCTAACGGTATAGTTATTTAATGCAAAATGCAAAGGAGTATCCTGGAAATTTGTCAGACAATTTACATTTGCATTACGCTTTAGTAAAGCATCTACAAGGGGTGGTTCCTTACAATCAGCTGCCCAATGTAATATAGTACGTTTCTGGCCCTTTTTTTCTTTGGCATTAATATCTGCGCCTGCATTCAACAAAATATCTAGAATGTTAATAATCGGTGTTGGGTTGCCGTTATTATTAAAAACAAGAAACTTTATAATTAGGGTGTGTAAAGGAGTTTCCCCTGCTTCATTGTACGCTTTTACATCGGCCCCTTGAGCAATTAAATTTTCTGTTTTCTGAATATTAGCTTCTTCGACAGCTTGAAATAAACTACCATTAAGCGTATTTTGTGGGTCTTTAGCTTTTGTCATAATTACCTTCACTATAAAGTAGTACAGTTGAGTCATACTGTAATAGCTATAAAAACTTATATGAGATTGGTTATTTACCCCACCTTCTGATAAATCTCGCTGCCAGATGCTTTAAACTTTTCTGACATTTCTTCCATCCCAGCTTCTTGAGCTTTCAGCTTATCAGCATAGTCGCGAACGTCCTGCGTGATTTTCATCGAGCAGAATTTCGGACCGCACATCGAGCAGAAATGCGCCACTTTCGCGCCATCTGCCGGTAATGTTTCATCATGGAATGCGCGGGCGCGTTCGGGGTCAAGCGCGAGGTTAAATTGATCTTCCCAGCGGAATTCAAAACGCGCACGCGAAAGTGCATCGTCGCGCATTTGTGCACCAGGGTGGCCTTTCGCGAGATCCGCTGCGTGGGCTGCGAGTTTGTAGGTAATTACGCCTTCTTTCACATCGTCGCGGTTAGGGAGTCCCAAATGTTCTTTCGGGGTCACATAACAGAGCATGGCGGTGCCAAACCAGCCAATCATCGCAGCGCCGATACCGGAGGTGATGTGGTCATAGCCGGGTGCAATGTCGGTGGTGAGTGGGCCTAACGTATAGAACGGTGCCTCGTGACAGACTTCAAGCTGCTTATCCATATTTTCTTTGATGAGGTGCATCGGCACGTGGCCTGGGCCTTCGATCATCACCTGGCAGTCATGTTTCCATGCGACTTTCGTGAGTTCACCTAAGGTCTCCAGCTCCGCAAATTGCGCCTGGTCATTCGCATCGGCAATCGAGCCCGGACGCAAGCCATCGCCTAAGCTGAAGCTTACATCGTAGGTGCGCATGATGTCGCAAATATCTTCAAAATGTGTATAGAGGAAATTTTCTTTATGATGCGCAATGCACCATTTCGCGAGGATCGAGCCGCCGCGCGATACAATACCTGTCACGCGGTCTGCGGTCATAGGAACATAAGCTAAGCGTACGCCGGCATGGATAGTAAAATAATCGACACCTTGTTCAGCCTGTTCGATTAGCGTGTCGCGGAAAATATCCCAGGTCAGTTCCTCGGCAATGCCCCCCACTTTTTCCAGCGCTTGATAAATCGGAACCGTCCCGATTGGGGTCGGAGAGTTACGGATAATCCATTCGCGTGTGTTGTGAATATGCTTGCCGGTCGACAGATCCATGATCGTATCAGCGCCCCAACGGGAAGCCCATACCATCTTCTCCACTTCTTCTTCAACAGATGAAGAAACCGCAGAATTTCCAATATTCGCATTGATTTTAACCAGAAAGTTCCGGCCAATAATCATTGGCTCAGCTTCCGGGTGATTGATGTTCAGAGGAATAATGGCACGGCCTTGAGCAATTTCTTCGCGTACAAATTCCGGTGTAATTTTCTTCGGAATGCGGGCACCCATGGGGTTGCCGCCTTTGGAATTGGCACGCAGTGCCTCATCATAGCCCATATTCTCACGGATTGCGATATATTCCATCTCCGGTGTGATGATGCCTGTCCGTGCATAATGAAGTTGGGTTACGGTTTTGCCGGCATGAGCGCGTAAGGGTTTTAGGTTGGGGTAAGGGAAGGCTTCGATGGCGCCTTTGTCTTTATTATATTCTGTAAGGCCATTATCTTCCGGTTTTACTTGGCGGCCTTCATAGCGCTCTACATCGCCACGCGCTTCGATCCAGGATTCCCGGATTTTCGGCAGTCCTTGGCGGATATCAATTGTTACCTTGGGATCGGTATAAACGCCGGAGGTATCGTATACTCTTAAACTCGGTTCCTTTGCCGCCTCTGTCAGCGCGATTTCCCGCATCCCGACCTTCATATCAGGGAAGATTTTTCCAGGGATATAGACTTTTGTCGAAGCTGGAAGTGGCTTGGTGGTGAGGAGAGTCGTGTGAGAAAGTGTATCTGTTTTGGCCATGATTTCTTAAATATGTGGATTGATAAAGAGTAAGCAAGTATAGCGGATTTTTTGCGGAATGCCAGCATTCTGTGCTTGTCTACGTATCACCGCTTGCATAACCGTTTCATTTATGCTTAGACTACGGGTTGCATTTGGAACCTGGAGAGTCGCATGAAGATTGCTATTGTCAAAGAGCGTGCAGCAGCGGAAGCCCGTGTGGCGGTGACGCCCGATATCGTCAAAAAATACAGTGAACTCGGTGCTACCGTTGTAATTGAGGCAGGGGCAGGCGAGAGTTCAGCCGTTCCCGATAACCTCTATAAAGAAGCCGGTGCGACGATTGCAAAGACGCTTGCGGAGACACTCGATGGTGCTGATATTCTCCTTATGGTGCAGCCTTCCTCGGAAGTGATTGCGGTACTTCCTTCCTTAAAGAAAGGCGCCATTGTGGTGGGGATGCTTTCTCCGCTTTCTCCTAATACCGACTTTTCAGTTTATGCAAGTGCGGGTGTTTCTGCATTTTCCATGGAGCTTGTTCCGCGTATTACCCGTGCACAAAGCATGGATGTGCTCTCTTCCCAAAGTAACTTAGCGGGTTATAAGGCTGTGCTTGATGCGGCTGCGGAGTTTGGTAAAGCCATTCCGATGATGATGACCGCTGCGGGTACGATTGCGCCTGCGAAGGTTTGTATCATGGGTGCCGGCGTGGCGGGACTTCAGGCGATTGCGACCGCGAAGCGTTTGGGTGCGGTGGTTTCCGCATTTGACGTTCGCCCTGCGGCCAAAGAGCAGGTGGAGAGCCTGGGTGCGAAATTCGTCGAAGTTGATCCTGAGGCGGCTAAAAATGCTGAGACTTCTGGTGGTTATGCTAAAGAGATGAGCGAAGAGTATAAACAAAAGCAGCAGCAGGTGATTCATAACCATATCCAGAAAATGGATATCGTGATTACGACTGCGCTGATTCCTGGCAGGCCTGCGCCGGTGCTGGTGACGGAAGAGACGGTCAAAGCGATGAAGCCGGGTTCGGTGATTGTGGATTTGGCGGTGACTGCGGGCGGGAATTGCCCGTTAAGTGAGCGCGGAAAGGTAGTTACCAAGCATGGTGTGACGATTGTGGGGCATGAGAATGTGCCAGCCCGCTTAGCAGTGGATGCAAGTAAGCTTTACTCCAAGAACCTTCTGAATTTCCTTACCCTTCTGATTAAGGATAAGGCGATAGTGATTAATCAGGAAGATGAGATCATCAAAGCGTCGCTGGTGGTGCATGGTGGCAGCGTGGTGAAGCGGTAATCGAGGAAATATATGGCAGAGAAATCAACAGAATTTATGCATGGGTTGGTGCAGGATACGCAGAAATTAGTGGATATCGCTGCGACCCAAACACAACAGCATGGGGCGGTCGATCCGTTTATTTTCGGGATTACGGTGTTCGTGCTCGCTTGTTTTGTGGGATATTATGTGGTGTGGAAGGTAACGCCCGCGCTCCATACGCCTTTAATGGCGGTAACCAATGCCATTTCTGGAATTATCGTGGTCGGTGCGATGATTGCGCTGGGCGCTGAAGGATTTGGGATTTCTTCTGTATTCGGATTTGTCGCCGTGGTGATTGCGTCGATTAATATTTTTGGCGGATTTATTGTTACGCAACGGATGCTTCAGATGTTTAAGAAGAAGCAGGTGAAATAGGTTTTTCTAAGATAATTAAGGAATATCCATGAGTAATGAAATTGCGATAGCGTATCTGATAGCTTCGGTCTGCTTTATCTTAGCATTGAAGGGACTTGCCTCGCCAAAATCTGCACGGCAAGGGAATATTCTTGGGATTATGGGGATGGGTATTGCGATCGTCGCGACCTTCTGCCTGCCGGTAGTATACCATAATATCCCGATTGTGCTTGGGATTGCGATCGGTGGTTCGGTAGGAGCCGTTATCGCACTTCGTATTAAAATGACGGCGATGCCTCAATTGGTGGCGGCGTTCCACTCACTGGTGGGATTGGCGGCGGTGTTGATTGCCGGTGCGGCGCTTCATGCCCCAGAATCCTATGGAATCGGTGTTGCAGGATATCTGCGCACCAGCAGCTTGATTGAAATGAGCTTGGGCGCTGCGATTGGAGCAATTACCTTCTCCGGTTCAGTCGTGGCCTTTGCGAAATTGCAAGGCTTGGTCAGCGGTGCGCCGATACGATTTAGCGGTCAGCATGCGTTAAATGCGGGAATCGCGTTGCTCATTATCCTCTTGCTCGTGTGGTTTTGTAAAACGGAATCGTATTTGATGTTCTGGTCGTTGACGCTTCTTGCGTTTGTAATCGGCTTTACGCTTATTATCCCGATTGGTGGTGCGGATATGCCCGTGGTGGTATCGATGCTAAACTCTTATTCGGGTTGGGCAGCTGCGGGTATTGGGTTTACGCTCGGTAACAGCCTTCTGATTATTACCGGGGCGCTTGTGGGTGCGAGCGGTGCGATCTTAAGTTACATTATGTGTAAAGCCATGAACCGGAGTATCATTAACGTGATTTTTGGTGGGTTTGGATCCGATGCGGGAGCCTCTACTGCTGCGGCTGGAGAGGAAGGGACGGTAAAACAAGGAAGTGCGGAAGATGCGTCCTTCATCATGAAAGGTGCGGAGTCGGTGATCATCGTGCCGGGCTATGGAATGGCGGTGGCGCAGGCGCAGCATGCGGTGCGTGAAATGGCTGAACAGCTTGAAAAAGCAGGCGTGAAGGTTCGTTATGCAATCCATCCGGTCGCGGGGCGGATGCCGGGCCATATGAACGTATTGCTGGCGGAGGCGAATGTTCCGTATGATCAGGTGTTTGAGTTGGAAGAAATTAACCGCGATTTTGCGAGTACGGATGTGGTCTATGTAATCGGTGCAAACGATGTGACCAATCCGGCAGCCAAAACCGATTCATCCAGCCCGATTTACGGCATGCCGATTTTGGAAGTGGATAAAGCCAAAACCGTACTGTTTGTGAAACGTGGTATGGCGGCGGGTTATGCGGGTGTCCAAAACGAGCTTTTCTTCCGGGATAACACCATGATGCTCTTTGGGGATGCCAAAAAGGTGACCGAAGAAATCATCAAAGCGCTTGAGCATGACTGATTCTGATTTTTTCTCATAAAACTTGCATATTCTTAAGCTTAAGGCTAAGCTAATTCGGCTTTTAATAACAGTTTAAGAGATATGTATGTCAAAGGCGAAAGGGCCTTCTTTTCAAGAGCTTATCATGACTCTCCAGCAGTTTTGGATGGAGTGGGGCTGTGTGATCTTGCAACCCTATGATACGGAAGTGGGAGCAGGAACGCTCCACCCGGCGACCGTTCTTCGTGCGCTCGGGCCAAAACCGTGGAATGCGGCCTATGTTCAGCCTTCCCGCCGTCCAGGAGATGGCCGTTATGGCGAAAACCCGAACCGGCTGGGGCATTATTACCAGTACCAAGTGATCTTGAAGCCTTCTCCGGATAACATCCAGGAACTCTACCTCCAGAGCCTTGAGCGGCTGGGTGTGGACATGAAAAAGCACGATATTCGCTTCGTGGAAGATGACTGGGAAAACCCAACCGTTGGCGCATGGGGCCTGGGCTGGGAAGTATGGTGCGATGGGATGGAAGTCTCCCAATTTACCTATATGCAGCAAGTGGGTGGTATCGAATGCAACCCAATTTCAGGCGAATTGACCTATGGTTTGGAGCGTCTAGCGATGTATATCCAGGGCGTTGAGAATGTCTATGACCTCGATTGGAATGGGCGTGGCGTGACATATGGTGACGTGTTCTTGCAAAATGAGCGCGAATATTCAGCCTATTGCTTAGAAAAATCAGATACTTCGATGTTATTCAAGCATTTTGAAGATGCTGAGCGCGAATCGCAAGCGATGATCAAAGAAGGCCTGCCGTTGCCGGCCTATGATTATGGCTTGAAGGCCTCGCATCTGCTGAATCTTTTATGTGCGCGTGGTGTGGTTGGGGTAACCGAACGGGCCGCTTATATCGGACGGGTGCGGAATCTCGTGAAGGCAGCGTGTGAGTTATGGCTTGCAAACGAGACGGGGGCGTCTTCTTGCAAAGAGGGAAAGTCGAGTGAGGAAGGGCGGAAACGGGCGTAACGACTTGGTATCAGCAAAAGGTAATAATATGCAACTGACTCTAATGAAAGGAAAGATCCACCGGGCAACGGTCACTCAGGCGGATCTTGATTATGAAGGTTCGATCTCTATCGATCACGATTTGATGGATGCGGCGGGCTTGCTTACCCATGAACAAGTGGATGTGCTTAATATCACTAACGGCGAGCGCTTGACGACTTATGTAATTGAGGGGCCGCGCGGTTCCGGGATGATTGGAATCAATGGCGCTGCCGCCCATAAAATGCGCGTAAATGACCTTGTGATTATCTGTGCCTATGCGCGGATGTCTGAGGAAGAAGCGAAAGTTTATGTCCCGAAAGTGGTGTTGGTTGATGCCAATAATGCGATCAAAGAACAGGGACGGCTTGAGCAATACGGCAAAAAGGTCGCCTAGTACTAGAGTAAACACAACAAAGGCACATCTATGGCAGAACTACTGTTAGAATTACTCAGCGAAGAAATTCCTGCGCGTATGCAGGCACAAGGCATTGAACAGCTTGCAAAGCTTGTTGAAGAGCGCTTGAAAGAGGCGGGCTTGGGTTACAAAACAGTGGAACACTATGTCACGCCGCGTCGTTTGGCGCTTGTGATTGATGGGTTGCCAGTGGAACAGGCGGCGCAGGAAGTTGAGGTGAAAGGCCCGCGAGTGGGTGCTCCTGAGCAGGCGCTCGAAGGATTTTTGCGTTCTAATAATCTAACTAAAGAGCAGTTAGAATCGCGTGCAACTCCGAAAGGGGATTTCTATTTTGCCGTGACTAAGCAGTCGGCGAAGCGCACGGTGGATGCGTTAAAGCCGTTACTCGAAAATGCGGTTGCCAGTATCACCTGGCCAAAATCAATGCGCTGGGGTGCTTATCCGGTGCGTTGGGTGCGCCCGCTTTCATCGATTGTATGTCTATTTGAAGGCAAAGTAATTCCGATTGAATTTGGTCCGGTGAAGGCGGGAAATACCACGCGTGGCCATCGTTTCTTGGGCGGAAAAGCGTTTACGGTTGCCAATGCAAATGACTACCGCAAGGGCTTAAAAGATGCCTATGTTGTGCTTAATCGTGATGAACGCAAGCGCCAAATTTGGGATGATGCGGTGAAGCTTGGACAAGCCAAAGGGCTTGTTGTGAAAGAAGATGCCGGTTTGCTTGATGAAGTGGCTGGCTTGGTGGAATATCCGGTTGCGCTGATGGGCTCAATCGATCAGCAATTCATGCGCGTGCCGCAGGAGGTGTTGATTACCTCGATGCGTACGCATCAGAAATATTTTTCGGTACTAACAGCAGATGGCAAATTAGCGCCGTATTTTATCACCGTGTCGAACATTAAAACGGATGATAAAGGCGCTGAAATTATCGCAGGAAATGAGCGCGTGTTGCGTGCGCGGCTTTCCGATGCGGCGTTCTTCTGGGATCAGGATCGTAAAGTGCGTTTGAACGATCGGGAAAATGATCTTGAGAAGGTTATATTCCATGCAAAACTGGGGACGGTTGCTGATAAAGCTAAACGGATTACCGTACTTGCGAAGGCGATTTGCGCATGGGTGCCAAACGCGAATACGTCGCAGGTTGAGCGTGCCGCACGTCTTGCAAAAGCGGATTTAACGACCGGTATGGTGGGAGAATTTGCCGAGCTTCAAGGCATTATGGGTCGTTATTATGCGGAACATGATGGTGAAGATGCGGAGGTTGCGCGCGCGATCTCCGAGCACTATCAGCCGGCGGGACAACAGGATGCGATCCCGACGGCGCCGGTGAGTATTGCGCTGGCGCTTGCCGATAAGATCGATTCGTTGGTTGGGTTATTTGCGGTAGATGAAAAACCGACGGGCTCAAAAGACCCGTTTGCACTGCGTCGTGCCGCGCTCGGTGTGATTCGTATCATCATGGAAAACCGTTTGCAGATTCCACTCAAACGTTTGTTTGAAAAATCGCTGCAGCAATACCCTAAAGCGGTGGTTTCGGATGGAGAGAATTTGGCGACAAAATTGCTAAAACGGGCGAAAGGCGAAGAAACACCAGAGTCGTCAAAAGACCGTATTGTTGAAGAGTTGCTTGAGTTTTTTGCAGAGCGTTTGAAGGCGTCGTTGAAATCGGATAATGTCCGTCATGATTTGATTGCTGCGGTATTTAACGGCGGGACGGAAGATGATCTGTTCCGTTTGGTGGATCGTGTTCGGAGTTTAGAGCGTTTTACCGTATCGGATGATGGGAAAAATCTGCTCAGCGCATATCGTCGTGCAGCCAATATTTTGAAGATCGAAGAGAAGAAAGATGGGTTTGGCTATGAGCCTCGTCCTTCGCGGGATTTCTTGACGCAAAAAGAAGAGAAAGACCTCTATAAACTCCTTAAAGAAAGCCAAGAGCCGATTACAAAAGCGATTGAAGGTGATAGGTTTGAAGAGGCAATGCAGTTGCTTTCTGCTTTGCGTGCGCCGGTAGATGCATTCTTCGAGAAAGTGACGGTGAATACCGATAATGCGGAAGTGCGTGCGAATCGCTTGCGGTTACTTTCGCAAATACGGTCGCTGATGGATGCGATTGCGAATTTCTCCTCGATTGATGGCTAGAACCCATTATACCTGGCTGCAAATCCGATTTTCTTGCGTTTCGGTGCGCACGTACTTATAACGTACGCTTACGCTCCGATGCTCAGAAAATCGAATTTTTGCTGACGTCCTAATACGTTCTTATTATACACAGACCAATTCTTCTTCTAATCCTTGTCATGGTGCGAAGAGCAGGGTATATTTTCTCTGCTATATAAAGATACAGAGCCATGCCTTCACCCACCTTCATCCATTTGCGCGTCCACAGTTCTTATTCGCTGCTCGAAGGTGCGATTACTCCGAAAGATTTGGTGAAACTTGCCAAGAAAAATAAAATGCCTGCGGTCGCGGTGACCGATAGCGGGAATCTTTTTTCATCGCTTGAATTTTCTTTGGCAGCGAAAGATGAAGGCATTCAGCCTATTATCGGGATATTGCTT
The DNA here is from genome assembly GCA_021156175.1 of Rickettsiales bacterium. Lineage (GTDB taxonomy): Bacteria > Pseudomonadota > Alphaproteobacteria > Rickettsiales > JAJNBL01 > JAJNBL01. The sequence continues at coordinate 57,482 of JAJNBL010000001.1, read as the reverse complement.
TCGGTCGATTCAGGAGAAAGAACGAATCAGGGTCTGCCGGTGCTGGATCTTTTGCCGCTGCTTGCAAAAGATGAGAAGGGTTACTACAACCTTTTGCAGTTATCCAGTAAAGCATTCCTAGAGACGGAACCAGGTATCACGCCAAATGTTTCATGGGAAACATTAGTGGCGCATCATGAGGGATTAATTGCACTGTCGGGTGGGACGCAAGGTTCTATCGGGCGGTTGCTCGTAGCGAATCAGCATCCCCAAGCGGAGAATGCGTTAAAGAAACTCCATGGCTTGTTTAAGGACTGTTTTTATATCGAGTTAATGCGCCATGGCATGCCCAATGAGCGTGCGATTGAAGAAGCGCTTATCACCTTTGCCTATGCGCATGATGTCCCGCTGGTGGCAACGAATGATGTCTATTTTGTTGATGAGGATATGTACGATGCGCATGATGCGTTGATGTGTATTGCCGCGGGGCGTTATGTGACGGAGCAAGATAGGCCGCGTCTTACCGACCAACATTATTTCAAATCTCCGCAAGAGATGGAGCAGTTATTCGCGGATATCCCAGAAGCGATTGCTAATACGGTGGTGATTGCAAAACGTTGTGCGGTGATGTCGCCTACGCGCAAGCCCATCTTGCCGCATTTTGATACGGAAGGTGGACGAAGCGAAGAGGAAGAGTTGCGGGCAGTGGCGGCAGAAGGATTAGCTTTCCGTCTTGAGCGTGAAGTATTCCCGATTCTCAATATACATCCGGTTGCGAAAGATGATGAGGGGGAAACCTTGTCGGAAATTGACGCGCGTGCCAAGGCCGAGCAGGTGTATAAAGATCGTCTTCAGTTTGAACTTGATGTGATCATCAAGATGGGATTCTCGGGCTACTTCCTGATCGTATCGGACTTCATCCGCTGGAGTAAGCGGCATGACATTCCAGTGGGGCCAGGGCGGGGTTCGGGTGCGGGATCGGTTGTAGCCTGGGCACTTTTAATTACGGATCTTGATCCTATCCGCTTTGGGCTTCTCTTTGAACGCTTCTTGAATCCGGAGCGGGTATCGATGCCGGACTTTGACGTGGATTTCTGTCAGGAACGGCGGGACGAAGTAATCCGTTATGTGCAGGAGAAATACGGGCAGGACCATGTCGCGCAGATTATCACCTTCGGAAAATTGCAGGCGCGGGCGGTGTTGCGTGACGTGGGGAGAGTGCTTCAAATGCCCTATGGGCAGGTCGATCGTATTTGTAAACTCGTGCCGAATAATCCTGCGCAGCCTGTAACGCTTGCCGAAGCGATTGAGATTGAGCCGGATTTACGACGTGAACGAGATGATGACAATGATGTGAAGTTGCTGCTGCAGATTGGTTTGCAGTTAGAGGGGTTGAACCGACATGCTTCCACCCACGCAGCCGGCGTGGTGATTGGTGATCGGCCACTCTCCCAGCTTGTGCCGCTCTACCGCGATCCGCGCTCCAATATGGCGGTAACGCAATATTCCATGAAATATGCTGAAGCTGCTGGCCTGGTGAAGTTTGACTTCTTAGGTCTAAAAACGCTAACGGTAATTAAGCAAGCGGTGGATTTAATCCGCAATACGCGAAATGTTCCGCTCGATATAGCACTGATTCCACTCGACGATCCCAAGACCTATAAGATGCTAGGGGAGGGCGATGCAGTTGGGGTGTTCCAGTTAGAGAGCGCGGGAATGCGCGATACGCTTTTTAAGATGAAGCCGGATCGGCTCGAGGAACTGATCGCGTTGATCTCGCTTTATCGTCCCGGTCCGATGGATAATATCCCGACCTATATTGCCTGTAAGCATGGTGAGCAGGCGCCGGATTATCTGCATCCGAAGCTGACGGAAATTCTGAACGAAACCTTCGGGGTGATCATCTATCAAGAACAGGTGATGCAGATCGCGCAGGTGCTTTCGGGCTACTCGCTTGGAGGTGCAGATTTGCTGCGCCGTGCGATGGGTAAGAAAATCAAAGAAGAGATGGATCAGCAGCGTAAGCTCTTTGTGGATGGGGCTGTGGATAACTCTGTGGATAAAGCGCAAGCGGAAGGGATTTTTGACCTTGTAGCGAAGTTTGCTGGTTACGGATTTAATAAATCACATGCAGCGGCCTATGCGTTGATCTCCTATCAGACGGCGTATTTGAAAGCGAATTATCCGGTTGAGTTTTTGGTCGCATCCATGAATCTCGATATTCATGATACGGATAAGCTTGCGGTATTTGCCCATGAGGCCCATTCGCATGATATTCGCTTGCTGCCGCCGGATATTAATAGCTCTGAAGCGATGTTCTCTGTGGAGAAGCTTGAGGATGGTACGCTCGGTATTCGTTATGCGTTGGGAGCGCTCAAAGGCGTGGGATCCGCTGCGATGGAAGGGGCGGTGAATGAGCGCAAAGCGCATGGGCCGTATAAGGATCTTTTTGATCTTGCCTCGCGATGTGACCAGAAGACGATCAACAAACGGCAGATTGAATCTCTCGCGAAAGCGGGGGCGTTTGATAGTATCCACAACAACCGCCGCCAGGCTTTGGAAGGGGCGGAAATATTAGGACGTTATTGTGCAACCGTTTCGCGCGAGCGGGCGAGTGCACAAGTGAGCCTATTTGGCGATGCAGGAGGGATGGAAGTTTCCGTGCCAGCACTGCCCATCACAAGCGATTGGGAAGGGGCGGAGAAATCCCACACGGAGCGCGAAGCGATTGGGTTCTACCTCACCTCGCATCCGATGGCGGGATATGAGGGAGTGATTAAGGGACTTGGTATTACTCGTGCATCTGACCTGGCAGATAAAGCAGAAACCGTCAGTAGCGTGAAGCTCGCGGGCGTGGTGACGGGCAAGCGGATAAAGAATTCCGCGCGGGGGAAATATGCGTTTGTGCAGTTCTCGGATGTAACCGGTCCGTTTGAAGTTTCGATCTTCAATGATGATTTATTGAGCAGTGTCCGCGATGCGCTCGATGATACGGCGCCACTGTATATCCATGCAGAAATCCGCAAAGACGATACCGGCAATGTGCGTTTAATTGCGGAAAGCATCCGGCTCTTGTCGGTTGCGATGGGCGGGCAGGTATTCCGTTACCGCATCACCTTAAATGAAGCTGCGTATAATGCTGCCGTACTTAAGCAAGCGCTTGGTGAGCCGGGCAAAGGCAATGCCGAGGTGACAGTGGAAGTTGAGACCCAAGATTACGGGAAGGTCATGCTCACACTTCCTTCTCGCTATGCTGTGACACCGATTTCCATTCCTTCGCTTGAATCACTCGAAGGGGTGGTTTCAGTGGTGAGTGTCTAAAATATTTCAATGCGTTCTGGTTGTGTAACCACAACTAATAGGATGTGCCAAAAAAATCTTCTTAGAAAAAATCCACAAGATATAGTGGGATAGCAAAATCCTCCCACAATATGTTCTTTTTACCGTAGACAAGCGAGGTAATCTGTAGTTAAATGAAAACTGTCAAAACCACTATATATTGTGATGAAGAAGCAATATTAGCCTAAATATGGTTATTTAAGGAGAGTTATCGGATGTGTGCAGTAAGAACAGATACTTCCCGTGATGCAGTACTTACCGAGTTTGGTAAGGCGGTATTAGCAGACCGTTATGTGCTCGAAGGCGAAAATTTTCAGGGCTTGTTTTCTCGCGTTGCATCTTATTATGCCGATGATGAAGCCCATGCACAGCGCCTGTATGATTATATGAGCCGTTTGTGGTTCATGCCGGCAACGCCGATTTTGAGCAATGGCGGCACATCTCGCGGATTGCCGATCTCCTGCTTCTTGAATGAGACGGAAGATAGCTTAGAGGGCATCGTAGACCTCTGGAATGAAAATGTATGGCTTGCCGCGCGTGGCGGTGGGATTGGAAGCTACTGGGGGAATCTCCGTTCCATCGGGGAAAAAGTCCGCGGAAATGGTATGACCTCCGGGGTGGTTCCGTTCATGGCGGTGCAAGATCGACTCACGCTTGCGATTTCGCAAGGATCACTTCGCCGCGGAAGTTCTGCAATTTATCTGCCGGTATGGCATCCCGAAATCGAAGAATTTATTGAAATTCGTAAGCCTACAGGTGGTGATCCAAACCGTAAAGCGCTCAACGTGCATCATGGTATCGTGATTCCGGATGCGTTCATGAAGGCGGTTGAGGAAGATGGTGCGTGGGAACTTCGTAGCCCTAAAGACAATGCGGTGATATCGATCGTCAAAGCGCGTGACCTGTGGATCAAGATGTTGGTAGCTCGGATTGAAACCGGGGAGCCGTATATGCTCTTTATCGATGCGGTTAACCGCTCGATTCCTGAACATCACCGGAAACTTGGCCTCCAAGTGAAGACCTCGAACCTTTGCAGTGAGATTACGCTCTATACGGGGCATGATCATTTGGGCAAGAGCCGTACTGCGGTATGCTGCTTGTCGTCGCTCAATCTTGAGACCTATGATGAGTGGAAAGACGAGCCGCGCTTTGCAGAAGATGTGTTCCGCTTCCTCGATAATGTGCTTCAGGACTTCATTGATAAAGCACCGGATTCTATGGCGCGTGCGAAATATTCCGCGATGCGTGAGCGCAGCGTAGGGTTGGGCGTGATGGGCTTCCATTCCTTCTTACAAAGCAAGGGGATTCCGCTTGAGTCAGTGATGGCAAAAGTATGGAATAACAAGATATTCAGCCATATTCGTGAAGAGGCAGATAAAGCTTCGATGCGTCTTGCGCAGGAACGTGGTGCATGCCCGGATGCTGCAGAAGTGGGCGTCATGGAGCGTTTCAGCAATAAATTAGCGATTGCACCGACGGCGTCTATTTCAGTAATTGCTGGGGAATCTTCTCCAGGAATTGAACCTTATAACGCAAATAGTTATACGCAAAAGACGCTGACGGGTTCCTTTAACGTACGCAATAAAAACCTGAAATTGGTGTTACAAAGCTATGGTAAAGATGATGATGAGACATGGTCATCCATCACAACGCATGAAGGTTCGGTGCAGCATCTGGATTTCTTGAGCGATCAAGAAAAGGATGTGTATAAAACCGCGCATGAGATTGATCAGCGTTGGGTGGTAGAATTGGCGGCGGATCGTTCGAAATATATTTGCCAGGCGCAGTCCGTGAATATATTCTTGCCAGGTGATGTGCATAAGCGCGATTTGCATCAGATCCATTTCCAAGCGTGGAAGAAAGGGGTAAAAAGCCTTTATTATTGTCGCTCGAAATCAGTTCAGCGTGCGGATAAAGTCTCCCATCAAGCGCCGACCCATCAGATGCAGCAGCAGCTTGAGATGCAGTTGCCACCCGTGGTCCCCGGATCCAAAGTGCCGGCAGGGCAGCCACCTGTTGCGGCGACCGCACAAGTGGATTATGATGAATGCTTAGCGTGTCAGTAATATAAATACATAAAAAAAGCGGAGCAGATAGCGTATGTCACTACTCAAAGCAAACCCAGTCTATAAGCCTTTTTCCTATCCATGGGCCTATGATGCATGGCATACCCAGCAGGTGATCCATTGGTTGCCCGAAGAAGTCCCGCTCGCGGACGATGTAAAGGATTGGAAACAAACACTTTCTGATGGTGAACGTTACCTGCTTACCCAGATTTTCCGCTTCTTTACGCAAGCGGATATTGAGGTGAATAACTGCTATATGCGCCATTATTCGCGCGTATTCCAACCAACGGAAGTGCAGATGATGCTCGCGGCCTTTTCGAATATGGAGACGATCCATATTGCGGCTTATTCGCACTTGCTCGATACGATCGGGATGCCGGAAACCGAATACCAAGCCTTCATGAAATACAAGGAAATGAAGGATAAGTATGACTATATGCAGCAATTTGGCGTCGAGACGAAACACGATATTGCTACGACGCTTGCCGTATTCGGTGGGTTTACTGAAGGATTACAGTTATTTGCAAGTTTTGCGATTCTTCTTAACTTCCAGCGCTTTGGGAAGATGAAAGGGATGGGGCAGATCGTCACCTGGTCGGTTCGCGATGAGACGCTGCACACCAATTCCATCATTCGCTTGTTCCGTACCTTTGTGAATGAGAACCCAGAAGTGTGGGATGAAAAACTCCATAATCGTCTTTATGATGCTTGCAAAACGATTGTTGAGCACGAAGATGCGTTTATCGATTTGGCCTTTGGCTTAGGCGATATCCAAGGGATGACATCGACCGGTGTGAAGCAATATATTCGTTTTATCGGTGATCGCCGCTTAAAACAACTGGGCTTGAATCCGATCTTCCACGTGGAGCGCAATCCGCTGCCATGGCTGGATGAAATCTTGAATGGTGCCGAGCATACAAACTTCTTTGAGAACCGGGTTACCGAGTACTCAAAAGCGGCCACGAAAGGCACCTGGGAAGAGGCCTTCGCTTAGATTTAAGCTCTACTGGGCTGCAAACGTCAGATTTTCTCCGCTCCTCATGTCACGTACTAAATGTACGCTCATTGCGGTGCTCGAAAACCTGATGTTTTCGCTCCAGCATCTTCTTAAATTTCCAAACCATGCGGGCTCTAGAAATGGTAAGTTTCCTACAAAAGAAAAAAGACGATGGGAATGACCTATTAGGACGTGAAATAGTTGCAGAAAAACTCACAACTATCATTTCATCTATCACCCAGCCATTTGTAATTGGTATTGAAGGTTCATTCGGGTCGGGAAAGACTTTTTTTCTCAATCAGCTTCAGGAGAAGCTTCAAGAAAAATCTGAGAAAAAAGCAAATGTCATTCATTTCAATGCATGGGAAACAGATCATGCTAATGATCCGTTGATGGCTTTCCTCTTAGCTTTAGAAGACTCCATTCTAGGAGGGGAAGAAGAAGCTCGTAAAAGTGCACGCGAAGCTGGGAAAGGTTTGTTAATAGGAGTTGCGGCAAACGTAGTAGGTTCATTACTTTCGACTGCTACTTTTGGGGTGGTTAATTCTGAAACTGTCAAAGATTTTCTTGCCGTGGCAGAAACGGTACGAGATGAACGCTATGAAGCATACAAATTGTTACAGTCAAGAATAAAAGAGTTTAAAGTTAGAGTGGGAGAGCTTGGGGAAAAGCTTAAAGAAGAATCTGGCTATCCTGTTATTATCATCATTGATGAACTAGACCGGTGCCGTCCAACATACGCAATAGAATTGTTGGAAGTGATAAAGCACTTTTTCGATATAGAAAATTATGTGTTTGTGTTGGGAATGGACAAAGATCAAATGGTTTCTTCTATCAGGGCTGTGTATGGGCAAGGCACAGATGGCGATAACTACTTACGAAAATTTGTGGATTGGGAATTTAAATTACCTTCTCCAGCAATCAGTGAAGTTGGGAAATTTGTGGATAATTTGTACAAAGGACGGTCACTTAACGACATACTTCAAGATAACCGTTATATTTCGAGAGGAGGAGCTGTATTACGGACGGCAATGATACAATTTTCTAAGCTATTCAATCTCTCACTGAGAGAAATTGATCAGTATATGACTCATTTGAATCTAATTGTCCGTCTTAAGAATGGAGAAAATTTTTTTCCAGAATTGTTGGTACTTTTATTGATTCTTCGAGATAAAAAGAAGGACCTATATCTAGAGTATGGTACCAAGCTTTCTCAGGGTGAAAAGATTGTACAGTACTTAGAAGGGTTAGAAAGTTTTGATATTGTATTTAATAGCGAAAACACAAGGAATGACTTCCTTGCTTCGGTGATTTTCGGAGGAGAATTGGATTTATCTAGAATAGATGGTGAACTCTTTCAATTAAATAATAAACTAAACAATCAGCAGCCATTAACTGAACAAGAGCAGAAGAATAAGAAAATATTTGAAAAGACTCTTAGATTAACAAATGATCTTAATATTTCAAAAGCTCAGTATTTGTACCGGAATATAGAATTTATTGTTGGAAATACAGTTTATTAGAATACACCTTTTTACCCCACCCACTTCTTCAGCACTCTCAGTGGTTTCGTGACTTTCCAGGAAGTCGAATGGAGTGTTTCGCTAAGCGCGCGGCGGAGTGTCATGTTCTCCTGCCCAAGCCCTTCATTGACTAAGCTTAAGTTTAGCATGCGTTTGAGTAATCCTTCCGTGAAGATTTTGCGGAGTTCTGTATCAAAGAATAAGGCATCAGGAGCTTGGGTGCTATCGCCAAGCGGAGTGTGTTTCACGAGTGCTTTGGAGTTAAAAGTGGCTGCAGCGTTATTCGACGTTGCTTGGGGGATAACATTATGGAAATCCAGCCACTTTGCCTTAATCTCGTCAAGTGAATGGGCAAGTGTTCCGCACATAGCGCCGCGTGTCAGCGTTTCTTTAAGCCGAGCAGCGAGGGCTTCTGCATTCGGTTGGAAGGTGATAGCGGGGGATTCGGGCGCGATCAATTCTTCCGTGCCTCCGCTGGCGCTCACTATCGCAGGAATCCCATATGCCAGCACTTCCATTACTACATAGGGGGAATTCTCGAGCAAAGATGCAACAACGGCCAGTGTGCCGGGTGTTTGTAAATAGGCAATCGCTTCATGGGTATTGAAATTTCCTTGGATATCGAAAGGAACATCGATGTGTTTCATGCGTTGCGCGATATAGTGTGTCGATACTTCATTGTGAACGGTGGAAGCTTTGCCGAGAAAGGTAATTTTCTGGCCCGTTAGAAGTTCTGGGGATTCGTATGCGAGCATCTCAATGGCATCGCAGAAAATACCCAAACCTTTGCGCAGTTCCTGGCGTCCGAAGAAGACAATATTGGTAATCGGTTGGGAAGTCGAGGAAGCCACATGCGAGTTTGCATTAAGCGACAAATTGTTCGGGATAACATGCTGTTCGGCTTTGGTTTCCCAGCCCTGTTCCTGATACCAGCGGAGCATATAAGCGCTTGGCGAAATGATGTGGTCGGCATAGGCCACCGCCATCCGTTCCATATAATTTATTTGCAAAAGTTCAACGCTATCAATCGGATCACCATTGTTGAGGCGATGCCAGAAAGTGGGGCTGTGGGATTGGATAATGATTGGCGTATTTCTTGAAAGCATTCCTTGTTGCTTGGCGAGTAACGTAAAGAAGCCCAGGCCTTGCCAATCGTGGAAATGGATGCAGTCAAAACGTTCATGTTCTTTTATCCATTCGCAGATGCGAAGGGAAGTGGAGACGGTGGAGGAAAGTCCATCATCTTTGGCTTTGAATGGCAAAGGAATCACAGTAATCCCTTGTTCCTGATATTCCGATTGCCAATTCTCAAAGGATTTATCGCCTTGTTCAACCCAGCTTCCGTGGGTGTAGAGTACGGTGACGTTGTATTTATGCGAAGCTAGGAGCAAGGCTAAATGATAAAAAGCTGTGCCAATGCCGCCGTTTTTTGTGAGTCCTGCGAAATCGCTTGTAACCAGAAGAATGGACCGTGGCATAGTTATTTTCTTCCCAGTAATCGTCCCATATAGCGCGCCAGGCGTAAGGTGGTGGCATGATGAAGAGTATGTAATTCGCGGCGGAGCAGCATATTTTGTGCGCGATGTTTTTGGTATTCTAATTGCAGAGGCTCAAGCAGCGATTGGGTCTCACGCCATATGGTATCGAGGGTTGCTGTATCGCATCTTTGCGTCTGGCAGGCGGATTCGAGGAGTGCGAAGGTCCTCGCAATCGGTTCTGCCATAGGAAGTGTGTCTTCGATAGTTGAAAGTTTTCCAGTATTGTTGCGGCGTAACTCCGGGCGTAAGAAGGTGTTTACTTCCTCGCGGATTGTTTCCAGCGGTTTTGACCAACTAAAATTCAGACGCGTAGAAGCCTCTTTCCAGATATTTTCCCAATTTTCAAACACGTCGGGATAGTACACAAAAAAGCGGCGATAGGGGCGGCTGTAATATTCTGCTTCGCGGTTATAGAGCAGCCACAGGAGGAATCCGGTTGTTAGTGGCAAACCGTTTCTTCGCTCTAACGATAGTGCAACCTCGTAGGGATGGCGGACACTGTAAAGGATCACGGGTTCCCGGCCTACGTTTTTTACTGCTTCTGCCCATAAGGGAAATAAGCGGCAGATGCGCGGGTCTTTGGTTCCCCAAAATGCAAAGCGTGACGTTTCACGTGAAACAATATCTTGGATAGATGCTCGGTAATGAGCGATGCTTGGGTCGTTCTCCCAGCCTTTGGGGAGCTCGCCGACGCTTAAATGGTGAATGCCAAAATGTTTGAGCAAAGATTCGTTAAGATCCACGACATCCTGTAATTCCCAGAATCCTAAGTCATTATCTCCCGCAATGGCGGGGACAAGCCCTTCGCCCAGCTCCGCTCCCAGTAAATTGGAAATGCGCGCGGCGACCGAAGTTCCGCTGCGGTGCATTCCTAAGATAAAAAGGGTTTTGGGGGTGGAGGGCATGTTACGCCGCTTTCGCCTTGGTTAAATGCCGGAAAACTTCTTCCAAATTAGGCTCTTGGGTAGATAAATCTTTCACCACAAGGCCGGACGTGCCTATTGCCTGAAGTATAGCAGCAAATGGGGTTTGCGTCGACCGATAGGTGAGAATTAAATGATGCGGATCGGGGAGGGTTGCATCGAAGATTTTAAGTGAATCGGGAATGCTTTGAATTTCCTCAGCAGTCGTAATAATCACTTCTTTCCGGTCAATGCGTTTGAGGAGTTTTTGTTTGTCTTCATGGACGATTAACTCACCATGATGGATGACCGCAATCCTGTCGCAAAGTTCCTGTGCTTCCTCTAAATAATGGGTGGTGAGCAGCACGGTTGTGCCGGCTTTATTGAGTTTGCGGACATAGGCCCAAAGTTGCTCGCGAAGCTCTACATCGACGCCAGCAGTGGGTTCATCGAGGATCAATACTTCTGGCGAATGGACAAGTGCTTTTGCGACCAGGAGCCTGCGTTTCATCCCGCCGGAAAGCCTGCGTGCAGGCGTGCGCGATTGCTCGGTGAGGCCTACCGCTTCGATAATTTCTTGAGTGCGGCGTTTTGCTTTGGGAATGCCGTAATAGCCCGCATGGTTGTCTAACGCTTCAAATACTGGGAAAAAGGGATCGAGTACCAATTCCTGAGGGACGACGCCAATGGCAAAACGTGCCGCGCGGGTGTCTGTGTCGATATCGTGTCCGCAAATGGCAGCGGTGCCTTCAGTTTTAAGCGAAAGGCCGGCTAATATGTTGATAAGGGTTGATTTCCCTGCGCCATTAGGTCCGAGTAATCCAAAAAAGGAGCCGCGGGGAACATCGAGATCAATTCCTTTTAGCGCTTCTTTGACGGCACCATTTTTGGATTTATACTGCTTTTTTAAGCCTCGAAGAGAGATGGCGGGCGTATCCGATGGCATGGAATTCTCCTAATGTTATACGGGTAACACGTCACGTGCCCTTACAACATAGCGTGCCAGGATGTCGGCTTCAAGATGTACCTTTGATCCCACGTTCAGTCGATGCATGGTGGTATGTTCCCAGGTGTGGGGTATGATGTTGATGTAGAAGCGATTATCGTCGATACGGTTGACGGTGAGTGAAATTCCATCCAGTGCAACGGAGCCTTTGGCTGCGATAAAATGTTTAAGCTCATGAGGTGCTGAGAATTTCAGTACGTGGGATCCATTGACAGTGCTAAGGGAAACAAGTTCCGCCAATCCATCGACATGTCCGGTGACTATATGACCTCCTAACTCATCGCCCATCCGAAGGGAACGCTCAAGATTAATCTCAGTTCCTTTTTCCCATGTTCCCATATGGGTACAGTTTAGTGATTCGTCGGATACATCGATGGCAAACCAATCCGCACCTTTTTCGATTAAGGTCATGCAGGCGCCGGAGCAAGCAATCGAAGCACCTATGTTTAGCTCATGAAGGGGCAGGGAAGTCTCAATCACGAAACGAGTGTCTTTGCCCGGATCGCGGCGTTTCTCACGCACTGTGCCGATATGGGTGATGATGCCGGTAAACATAGAGGTTATGCTGCTTTAACGTCTAGCAGTTCCTGCAACTCACCGGTTTGGAACATTTCGCTGACGATATCACAGCCGCCGACAAACTCTTGTTTGATGTAGAGTTGTGGGATGGTTGGCCAGTCGGAAAATACTTTAATACCATCGCGCAATGCTGGATCAGCCAGTACGTTAATGTCTTTAAACTCAACATTCAGCTTTTGCAATATTCCTACCACGCGCGCAGAGAAGCCGCATTGTGGAAAATCTTTGCTGCCTTTCATGAATAAGACCACGTCGTTATTCTTGATTTCGGTGCTGATGAAGTCATTGATATTGGTCATGGTGTTCTCCTTAAATTTATGCGTTGGGGATTGCTGTTTTTACCTGTAGGGCATGCAACTGCCCGCCCATTTTTCCGTCTAATGCTGCATAGACCATTTTATGTTGGGCGATGCGATTTTTTCCTTTGAATGCATTGCTGGTCACGGTCAGTGCGTAATGATCGTCGTCATCTACCAGTGCAACCAGCTCAAATGTCGCATCAGGAAAGGCTTTGCGGATCATGGTTTCAATGGTTTCGCGGTCAAGTGCCATATTAGAGATGTATTCTTTTCTTTCTTTTTCGAAGGAAGGGCATTATACCTTATAAAACCAAGGGGGTAAAGAGATTTAAGCCTATGGAACTCGTTCACGCTAAGCGTATTGTCATCAAAATCGGCTCCGCCCTCCTTGTGTCCAAGGAGAATGGGGCGTTGCGTTCCGAGTGGCTCAAAACCCTTGCCGAGGACATCGCCGACCTACGCAAATCCGGCAAAGAAGTAATTATTGTGACCTCCGGTGCGGTCGCGCTGGGGCGTAAGCATATTGAGGGCAATGGGACATTTAAGGCCTTGCGCTTAGAAGAGAAGCAGGCCGCAGCTGCATGTGGCCAAGTCGAGCTGATGCAGGATTACCAGAAATACCTTTCCCATCATAACCTTAAGGCGGCACAGCTGCTCTTGACGATTGATGATTCGGAGAACCGCAGGCGGTATTTGAATGCAAGGGCGACGATTGATACGCTGCTCGATAAGGGCATCATTCCGATTATTAATGAGAATGATACGGTCGCCACAATGGAGCTCCGTTTCGGGGATAATGACCGTCTGGCGGCGCGTGTGGCGCAGATGGCAGAAGCTGATGTGCTGGTGCTGTTATCGGATATCGATGGGCTTTATACGGCCAATCCGCATGTGGATGAAGATGCGAAACATATTTCTGTGGTGGAAGTGATTACACCGAAAATTGAAGGAATGGCGGGAGGCTCTGCTTCTCGTGTGGGGACTGGCGGGATGGTCACCAAGATCATGGCGGCGAAGATTGCGGTGGGTGCGGGATGTTACATGGTCATTACGCGCGGGGAAGTCGAACATCCGATCAAGGCGCTTGAACAAGGCGCGCGCTGCACATGGTTTGTGCCGCATGCGACTCCGCAAGGGGCGCGGAAACATTGGATTGCTTCTACTTTACTGCCTACGGGTGTATTGGTGGTGGATGCAGGTGCAGCAAAGGCGCTGTCGCAAGGTAATAGCTTACTTCCTGCGGGCGTTACGAATGTGAAAGGGAGTTTTCAACGTGGTGATGCGGTGTTGATTCAAGATGTTTCCGGCAAAGAACTTGGCAAGGGGCTTTCGGCTTATAGTTCTGAAGATGCGCTGAAAATTATCGGGCATAAGAGTACCGAGATTGAAGGGATACTCGGATTCACCGGTCGTCAGGAGCTGATCCATCGGGATAATCTGGTGATATTTAACTAACCATGACCTCTGTACTTATCGCAGAATCTCTCCATGAACCTACCCTCCGTGCTTGGCAGGAGAAAAATCCACATTATACGATTAATTATCAGCCGGATATTAGCATCTCCGAGATTGAATCCGCGCTTGTTTCTTATGAAGCACTCATTATTCGTCCTAAACAGGTGACGGCCAAAGCGATTGAGCAGGCAAAGTCGTTGCGCTTGATTATTCGCGGTGGAGCGGGAGTGAATTCTATCGCGCTGGAGATGGCGAAAACCAACAATGTGGTGGTGGAAAATACGCCCGGTCAGAACAGTGTTTCGACCGCGGAATATACCTTTGGCCTGATTTATGAGCTCGTTGCACAGCGTAAAACAGTGTTTGCGCATGTGGATGTGATGGAGTCGGATGAAGAGGAATTGCTTGCATTGTTACCGATGCAGTATGCGGGGTATGAGCTTGCGGACAAGCGGCTTGCGGTGATTGGACTCGGTGCGATTGGGCAGGCGGTAGCTGCGCGGGCAAAGGCTTTCGAGATGGATGTGGTGGCCTATAGCGCGAGTTTCCGAGATAGAATTGAGGATCCGCGCGTTAAGGCATTGGGGATTCGGCAGGCTAATACACTTGATGAGGCAATCGGTACGGCGGATATTATCTCACTGCATGTACCTTTAACTCCCCAGACGCAAGGGATGGTGAATGCGGAGTTCATCGCGAAGATAAAAGACGGAGCGGTGATTATTGATACCGCCCGGCCACAGTTGATTGATCCAATCGCTTTTGAAGACGGACTCAAGACTGGGAAGGTGGGTGGACTTGGGATGGATGGCGATCCGGATCTTATCCTGCCGTTTGTGCGCCTGGCTAAGGAATATTCTCATGTGCCGATGTTGCTCTCGCATCATATTGCGGATGCAACGGAAGAGGCGCAAATAAAAATCACTCGTCAGTGCTTATTGCAGCTCGAAGCGTTTTTTAAGCGTGGCGAGACGATCAACCGCGTCGCCTAACCCTCTGCGCCAGATTCTGCAATCGCTTCATTCGGAAGAGGAGAGTTGCGCTTTCCTTTCTTTCCACCGATGCGTTTCTCACGGCTTGCAAGGACGGAGAGGAGGAGCAACCCTGGTACAGCACACACCGTTGCAATCACGAAGAACCATGACCAGCCAATCACATCGATGAAGGAGCCATCGGGGAAATAACTTTGGTCAACCGCAAAGACAGTGGCAATGAGCAACTTCCCTGCTGCAATCATGATGGAGCTAAGAAGCGCGTATTGTGTTGCGGTATATTCACGATTACATAAATAGCTCAGATAGGCCACAAACGCTGCCGTTCCCATTCCTCCACTTAAATTCTCGATGCTAATCGAAGCGCAAAGTACCCATAATGAATGCCCGACCATCGCTTGGATGCTGAACATGAGGGTGGAGACCATTTGGAGAATTCCGCAAAGCCATAATGCCGGCAGCAATCCCATCCGTTTTACGAGTGCTCCACCGATGAAGGACCCTGCCAATGTTGCGCCGAAACCCAAAGATTTTACAACGGTAGCAATTTCTGCTTTCGTGAAGCCAAGTTCGAGTAGAAAAGGATTGGTCATCGTGCCTGCGACATTCTCGCCGAATTTGTACAAGAGGACAAAAGCGAGGATGAGCAACCATCCTGGACGTTGCATAAATTCAGCAAAAGGAGCGACGACAGTTTTTCGTACCGACAGTCCCGTGAGTATGCTGATAAGAAGCCCTAAAACAATGAAGGTAGCGAAGCAGTAGTACCCCCAGAAAACGAATTTCCCAAAGGCGAACCCAAAGAGGGTCAGAAAGGAAGAATGCACAATGGCATCTTTGAGATCCCATAAGAGCGTTCCGATAGCAAGCAGCGCCAGCCCCCCGCCAATGTGAGGAATTCGTTGTTTCCAGGAACGGATGGCTTCCTTCTTTTGTGCGCGTGCTTTTTTGGTTGCGCCGGGTTCAGGCATTAATAATACCGTTATGATCCCAATCAACATGAAGCCGGCCATAGTGCTATAGACAGTCGACCACTCGGCATATGTTGCGAGGTACAATCCGCCTGCGCCTGATACCAGCATCCCGACCCGATAACCTAATACGAAAATGGCAGCACCGGCCGCTTGATCATCTTGTTCAAGTATTTCAATGCGGTAGGCATCACTTGCGATGTCTTGGGAGGCGGAAAATACGGAAACGAGTAAAGCCCAAATTGCGGTGATGAGGGCATCTTGCACCGGGTCTGAAGAGGCCATTCCAATGAGGGCTATGATAAGGAGGCATTGGGTAAAGAGTATCCAACTTCGGCGTTTGCCGAACCACTTCGTAAGCGAGGGCAGTGGGAGATGGTCAATGAGGTGCGACCAGAGGAATTTCAAGGAATAAGGGGCTCCTACAATGGCAAAGAGACCAATGGTGGATTTTCCGATTCCGGCCTCAGTTAACCACACCGTCAAAGTTGAGAAGGTCAGGGAAAGTGGGAGGCCGCTCGCAAATCCTAGTGCCATCAAGCATAACATGTGTTTTTGCCAATAGACTCCACACCAGTTGCGGGTAGACGCGATCAATCCCATGGAATACCTATGACTATATATATAGTATCAAAGGCACACCATACAGGAAGGCAGGGAGGGGTGCAAGGGGGAGCGTAGTTAGATAAAATATTTATAAGTTAATAAACATCTGGCTTTTTCGAGGTTTTTTTGGTATTATGCCTTCCGTCAAAGGCAGTTTTTTAGGGAGAAAATATGCGTTTTTTGCTTTGTGCGTTCATCACAGTATTGCTGATTATTGGCGTCAAACCGGCATGTGCCGAAGTTGTGTCCAGTAAAGATACGACCAGTACGGGATATTATGCGGCAGAAACCGATGATGCGGATATGGAAATACTGCGTATCGCGGCGGATCAGGCAGCTTCCCGGGCAACAAAACGTTTAATGGTAAATGCTTCGGGAATGACTAGTACAATCCCCACTTCTTCTACTCAGAATAGTTATATCCTCTCCATTGTTCACTTCTAGTTTATCCATCCTCACGAATAATAGTTAATACGAAAATTCATGTTGATATAGTAACTATTTCTGGCTATGGTGCGAATAGTTAAAATATAAATAACTATAAGTAGCATTCTTATGACTAAAAGAAAACTAACTGATTATTTTTCTTATATTACAATGGAAAATAAGTCAGAAGAACCTTTGCAAAAGAAATCTCGCATTGATCCTGTTCCTGGAGTCGAAGAAGTTTTTGCGGCAATTGAAGCTGGTAAACTAACTGTTTTGGGAAAATATTTAGGAGATGGTGGTAATGTTCGTGCTGTTAATGCTGAAGGCGAGTCCTTTTTACATGCCATGATTAAGCATGAAACTCCTATCGATATAGTTAGAAAATTTATTTGTTCGTTCGTGCCAGATTTGGATCAGGTCACTATTCGTAACGAAAGCTGTTTGCATTATGCTGCTTCTCTAGAGGATCACAATGTAGGCTTAGCCATTATTAGATTGTTATATGAGTATGGTGCAGATTTTGGGAAAAGTGATGCACAAGGTTATACGGTTTTACATCGTTTAGTCAAACAGGGTGCTGTTGGGACGGTCAGATATATTCTAGCTTGGCCACGTGTAAACGAGATGGGTATCGATTTTTTTGCTGCTATCGATAATGCCGGTAATACCGCGCTTCATCTTGCGGCATTTGAGGGGCATTTTGAGACAGTAGCGGTGTTACTTCAGAAGTGGATTGTTGCACATCATACAATCAACAGGGAAAGTATTTCTGGTTTTACAGCACTTGCGCTTGCAACGATGGGGAACCATCCAATGGTGATGGAGGTTCTTGCCAGAAATGGTTATTCACAAGGTCTCAATGTTCGGGGATGTAATGGCGAAACATTGGTACATCTTGCAGCTTGGCATGGAGCGGATTGTGCAATGAGGTTTCTTGCGGATCAGAAAGTATCCTTAAATGCACAGGATGCGGAGGGAAGTACCCCTCTCTTTTTTGCAGTAAGAGCAAAGAACCCTGCTATGATACGGATGCTTGTAGCTAACGGGGCGGATATTGGAGTAGAGAATTTTTGGGGAGATTCAATTCGTACTGAAGCACAAAAAACTGGTGATCGTGAGATCATTGATTTGGTAGAGAATTTGATAAATGTTAGCATAGAAAAAAAACATTTTCCTGAACTGAAGCAGTCTTTATGTCTTTCTGAAGATCGTGGAGCAGTTGACTTAGATAATTTGCCTGATGAACATTCTGATATTGCAGAACCAATTGAGATGGAGAGCTTTGCTCCTACTCAGCCTAAATCATTAACGCCAGAAGAACAAAAATCTTCTTCTAACGTGCCTCCATTTTACATTGCTTCACCAAAAAGGTTTTCTTCAGGGATAATGGCGTCAAAAGATGTCTCTCCGGTTGGTGATATTGGATGGAATGTGGGTAGAGGATTTGAAGAGAAAGAGAATGTGCCTATAAACCTAAAGCTTCTGCAGAGCTTAATGTCGCCAAGCAAGGAGAATCCGGTTGAGCCAGAAAGTTTTGTTAGTAAAGTAGGCTCGGGAGATGCACGCTCTCCACAGAAAAAACCGGGTTTGTTTGCAGATAGAGTAATTACCACTGGCGCCCATGAACGTTCTCCAGTGCGTCGATTGCAATTCTAGAATTTACAAGGCCCGGAATTGGCACTTTCCCTTTTTGTGTAAAGGGAGCATTATAGTCATGTGCCCGAAATGTTATCTCCATGGTCTGTCCTATGTCTTCTGTGTTAACTCCCAAACTTCTTATCAAAGGCAATCGTGTTTTCCGTCTCAAGCAACAGCGTGACAGCGGAGTTATCATTACGCCTGGTGAGCCGCATGCGCCTATATATGAGGATATTGGGACGCTGGAGGCAGTGAAGATTCATTTTCTTGAGCGCGGTGCGGCGGAATATGCGCTAAAGCCTACGCCGGCAGATGTTAGCATTATACAGATGGCGTTTCATGAGTTTCCGCTGACGGTGTTTCGTGATTTGTATGAAGCGGTGTCGGTTGCGGGCGGGTGGTGGCCATTGGATGATCCGCAGTGGGAATGGGAACCGTTTTTTGCAGAACAAGAGCTTTATGTGCTTTCTGCTTCCGGTCGACCGCTGGGGCTTGGTTCTATTGATCGTCATGTGGGGGAAGCCGAGACAGCGAAAATTAATTTCGTGGGATTGATTCCTTCCGCCCAAGGGAAGGGGTATGGCAGTTTTTTCTTTGATACGCTCTGCAAATGTTGTTACGAAGGAGGAGCGCGGCGAGTGATTCTGGATACGGTTCCATACTATGATCGTATGCCGGGCGGGCCTTCGGCGATGGAGATGTATCTTCGTAAGGGGTTTGTGGAATATCGCGATCCTGAGACTGTATCGCCGACCATGGTGCTTGCTTCTCCGGATGGAATTTTAGGTCTCAACCAGTTTAATCTTCCTGCGTATTATAAAGACAACCCACTCTATGAAATCTCCTATTTAGAGCAAAAATTGCTGAAAGGGTGGGAAGAGCATGCGGCAACACTACGCCGCTTCGGATAATTTCTTCCGCTGTAACCAACTTATTAGGGTTTTTGCTACTCCTTTCGCGGAGGCTGCATTCTGTCCGGTGATGAGGTTTTCATCCTGTGTAACATGTTTTTTGCCAGGTTCTGAGCATTCATATTCTGCCCCGAGTTCCCGCATCGCAGTTTCTAACAGAAAAGGAAGAGTGGTATCGAGCCCGGTTTCGTGCTCTTCTGCATTACTCAAACAGGTGAGCTTTTTTCCTTTTACAATCGGCTGCTCCATTAAGGTATGGGCGCCGATGAGGCCTGCGGCACCCAATCCAATGGTTGCCACCGGTTTTCGTTTTTCCATGAAATCACTGACAAGATTTGCGATCGTTTCACTGGTGGGGAAATCCCACATTGCCCCTTCGCCGCCCAGCAAAAAAAGTACATCATAACGTTCGCCTGAAATATCTGTGAGGGGAGTCGTGTTTTCTAGTTTTGTAGTTGCTTCTTTATCGAAAAGAAAAGTGATTACGGAGGGAGGATTCGCATCAATACAATGCTTCAAACTTCGTGGATCGAAAGGAGGTTTCCCTCCTTTAATAGAGGCGAGCGTTATGTTATAGCCTTCTTTCTTGAAGAGATAATACGGAGTGGCTAGCTCCTCATAGTGGCAGCCAGTAAGCCGTTCAGTATCCCCTAGCCTTTGATGGGATGTGAGAATGAATAGGATAGATGCTCGTTTCATTGCATTCCTTTCAATGCATTCACGCAGATTTCTTAAACTTGATTTCCTTGGGTTTCTTTTTGGAGGTTGTTTTTCGGGGCAATGTTATTTTTGCCAATCCTTTCTTATACGTTGCTTCTACTTTGTCTGTTTCCGTATCTTCGGGTAAGGAAAGTATCCTATGAAATTGTCCATAACTGCGCTCTGAACGATATAGACCTTCCGATTTTTCTTCGGACTCCTGTTTTTTCTCACCGTGAATGGAGAGAATATGGTCAGAAATTTCAATATGTATGTCTTCTTCCTTCATGCCTGGTATCTCAAGTGTAACCGAGTAAGAATCATCGTTTTCGATAATATCCATTTTGGGCTTAAACACCCCTTGCGTTAATTCTGGGAGTAGGGGAGGAGAATCACCCCTAAACATCCTCTCCGCTATATGGTTCAACTCATCGTAAAGATTAGCAATATCTTGCTGTAACTGTGATTTGTTGAACAGATTATTATCACCTTCTTCTCGTGCGAACCAGTTCCAGGGATTAAACTTTTGTATTTTCATAAGATTCCTTAGATTAGAGTGTTATTGCATTCTATCTTTCCGGACTTCGATTTCCACTTCCACCTGCCGATCTTTGGCAAGACATGCGATTAGTACTTTACGCGGTAAGGATTGATTGCATTTTGTAACGGAATATTTTTTTCCTTTGTTTTCTACGTCAATATTTGAAGTGTCGACTCCCTTGTGTTTTAAATAGCGAATGACACGCTCTGCACGTTTTCTTGACAGTTCCTTGTTATAGGAATCAGATCCGATGCTATCGGTGTACCCGCTGATTTTTCCTCCTAAGACCTTGCCGGAGTTTCGTACCTGTTTAACCAGACGGTTAAGTATCATTTGGGCATCGGCGGTGAGTTCGGTGCTATCGAAGGGAAAGTGGACTATGACAAAAGGGAGGCGGTAGGTGCGCGGTTCAAACGAGGGAATGGGATGTTCCGCTGTTCTGAATTCCTCGGTGATGGGTAAAATTTTGGCTGTTTCAGGTTCATGGTAGCAAATGTTGTGAGCTTTGTAAGGCAATTTCCATTTGGTAACGACGCAGTCGCCGCTTGTGCTATGTAGAGGATTGCCTCTAAAATCGATGACGACTTCCTGCTCTCGTGGCTCGGTGTCATCACCTTTCTTTGCAAGCGCATCGTTACCAACATAGATCGCCATTATTAGGCCTAGCGTGAGAGGGAGAAGGGTGTGTTTCATAAAAATGCTCCATTCTTACTGGATAACCAACTATTTCGGTATGCTTAAGGCGAGTAGTGCGGCACCATAAAGCAAGAGATTCGCTCCAATGAGGACACCCAAGAAGACTACGGCATTGCCAGGCCATCCGGTAAAGAGAAGGATCGCAAGTACAAGTGTGGCAATTCCTGAAAACATCAACCAGTTCCAGTTCTTTGCAGGACGGAATTGAAACGAAAGCATAATTTCAGTAACTGCCTCGAGAAGTAAGAAGGTTGCAACGATCGTGGCGAGTGTGACCATTCCCGTCACGGGTTTCCAGAGCATCAATACCCCCGCTCCGATGAGCAGAAGTGAAGAGAAAGCCGACCATCCGACCGGATGTGAGCGAATGCTTGAGAGCGCCTTTACCAAGCCGGTAATGAGAAGCAAAACACCCATATACATCTCAAAAGCAAGTGCGGTTGAGACGGGAAGTGCAATGGATAATAAGCCACCCAGCACAAAGACAACTCCTTCAAAAATATACCATCCCCGATGCTTGACAATTGAGCCGGGAATGCGGTTCTTTAGGTTGGGCATCTGATCTGTTTCAAATAATTCGGTTGCCATAAATACTCCGTGTTTATCGTTATAAAATAAGCACTATAAAAGAAAGCTTCGCAGCTGCGTGCTAAATTTTCTATTGGGATTTATTGATCGGGGGTAAAGACAAAGTTAGGAAGACATTGATGATGCTTTGATAGGTTTAAGTCGTTGGCCAACAGCTATTTAATGGCATATTTCTTATGCTAGTTATTCACACAATATAATCAAGAATGTAAAGTGCAAAGGAGGCTATTCCCATGTTAGTACGAGATGTGATGTCCAGAGAACCTTTTTATTGTCAGCCAACGGATACTTTGCAAGAAGTTGCGCAGGAAATGCATAAACATCATACCGGTGTGATGCCGCTTGGCGATGGAACAAAGCTCAAAGGAATGGTAACGGATCGGGATATTGCGGTTCGCGCAGTAGCGGAAGGTATGGGACCAAAAACGAAGGCGCAGGATATTATGACGAAAGAAGTGCTTTATTGTTTCCAGGATGATGGTGTTGAGGAGGTACTCGAAAATATGAAACAGCAGGAGGTGCAACGCCTTGTCGTGCTCAATAACGAAGAAGAAAAAAGTCTGGTCGGCGTTGTGACGGTGAGTGATATCGCCGCGCATTGTTCTTCGCAAGAAGAGCGGGATAAGGTGGTGGAGTGCATTAAACCCTATGGGCATGTGGATGAGCATCCAGCTAAACACCCACCGCACTAAAGCATTTCCCATTAAGTGAATACATCGTCGCGCATCGAACATCGAATGCGTCAGTTCACACGTGTTCAACTTCAACTACGCTTCCCAGGCGGGATTGAATGCTTCGCGGTAAATATCCTGTGTATGCGCAGGCAAGACGTTTATTACGTAGAGGTGAGGTCGTACTTGGTGTGATAAGGTATGCTAAATTCCTTCCATGTTGGGATAAAAGTCCAAAAGTTTTGTAATGGTGTGGTTATCGTAAGTATCTTGTAACAACAGCAGGGAGAGGACGATCAGTGCCAGCCCAACTGCACGAATCAGGGATTCGATATAAGCGGAAATGCAGCGAAGCATGATAGAAAGTGCTTCGGGAAAGAGAAGGTAAATTGCTCCTATCGCGATGGCCAAAATTTCAAGCGTTGTGAGGATGGAGGGTATGCCGCTCCAGATAGGATGCAGCGCTAATCCCAGACCGCCGATGATTACAAAACTGCTTCCCAAGGTAAGTGCTGAGGGTTTTCCATCTCTTTCCAATCGCTTGAACCAGAGTGTCCATGATCCCGCTCGTATCAGGAAAGATATTCCCCAGAGGAAAAATAAAATCCCTCCCATAAATTCAATGAGCTCGGTAGTATCGGTGATGGCAATGATCATTATTTCCTCCGCTCAGGAAGCCGCGTGTTTGATCCGATAACTCTCTTCGTAGCAGGCCTTGGCACAGCGTTGGCAAGAAGCGACACAATGAGTCATGCTTTCGAGTTCAATTGCTTTACAGCTGGTTGCGCATTGTTCACAGAGGCGGGCGCATAATTCGCAAAGTTGGTCGATAAGCGGCGCATGGATGGTCAGCATGTTTGCGGTGGTTTCAGAAATTATTATACAGGCCATCATGCGTTTAATATGTTGGGATGAAAGCTGCTTTCCGCCTTTTTCATCACCATGTAACGCGAGGGCTTCTAGGCAGGTAAAGTGGCATTCCTGACATGCGTTAATTGCTTCTTGGTGTACGGTTGTCATAGTTACCTCTTTTCTATGCGATGCCGGCCTGGCGTTGTAAAATCATGGAGCGGATCATATATCCGCATATGTTCTTTAAGGAATTGGGGCAGTGTTGTCTCGGTTTCATGCGTGAGGTCCTTCGCAATTTCGCCGATAATTTTCTGTTTTAGATTCGGAGATATTGCCTCCCGCAGTATATTCAACGCTTTAGGCGGAGCGATAATCACCAGGCGGGATATTGCTTTTTCCCGCCGATTTATTTTTTCTGCTACGTGCCGAAGAAATGCTTTCTTTTCATGAACCCGAGGATCTGTCGGAGGATTAAAAGCGTGATACGAAAGAAAGCTATCTCCTGGTGTATGGTGTGGACTCTGTCCAGGCTGATCGGTAATCAGTTCGGACGTTTTGGGTATTGGATGGAATTCCTCGTTAATTTCATGGAGTCCATCACGTGCGCTGCGGTTGATAAAAAGTTTTGCCTTGCTGCTATCACATACCAATACCCATGTAAGTTTCTGGTTACGGGTCATGGAGTTTCCTTCGTTAATTGCGCTTCGGGAAATACGCAGAACGCACAATGTAATCCGCGGTAATATCGCGGTCTTTAAACCAGTGGTCGGTTATTTCGCCATATACGGTGACATGGTCGCCGGCTTCCAGCGCCGTCTTCTCAGGGACGCTGACATTGTGGGCATCGACTTTGATGATGCCATTGCCATAATCAAGTTCAAATTTATTGGCATCAATCACCCGTCCGACGCGGCCTGAAAGGCTGATGCCTTTATCGTAAGCCGTTCCCCTCCAGCCGTAATAGGACCAGAATCCAGGTTTGGTAATATCATACGCTTCGTGCCAATAAGTGCGTGTGTATTTCGTTCCTTTATGCTCGATGCTTAAGGCATCGATTTCTTTTTTGGTAAAGAAATGGTCATTGACGATACCGGTGACGGTGACGCTATCTCCAGGTTTAAGAATCTCGAGTGCATCTTTTTCGAAAAGATCTGGCCAATGGGCTTTGGTGTTTACTCGAATGGTCTTGCCGCCGTAGTCTAAGTCAAATTTCGACGCTGCTGGAATTTTTGCGACCTTTCCAGATAAGGTGATGTAGGCATCGTCTTTGGGTTCTTTTTGCGATACGACTTTTGCTCCTCCATTGTTTGCCGGAGGAGGGGTTTCATTTTTTTTCGCATAGGCATTAGGTACTATGACGAGCAGGGTAAGTATAATTGCGCTCAAGTAGCGTGTAATCGTTTTCATAACATTCTCCTTTCGTATGTTTTCCAAAAATTTTCTACTTCTAATATTCCGAATAGTTTGGATTCGTGCCAATCCGTTTTGCGTGCAAATTGATGGCGCGAATGGTTCTGTTGAACTCGTCCCGCCCTATTTTTTGTAAGGCAATGATGTTATTGCCAAAACGTTTTTCCCATGCGCTGGTAGAAAGCAGTGCGATGACATAGATAGCGCGGCGGTAGAGGCTTGTGAGTATGGCGCGTGATGCGGCATGCTCTACATCTCGTCGTAGGGTGCTAAAGATACGTTTGAGATCAGAAACATCGGCGACGTTGCTGTAGATATATGCTTGCATGGAATCATTTGGTTCGCTGTACAGTTCGTATCCATTTCTCATGATGCAACCCTCCATAATAACGTTATTACAGAAGCTTGCCGTATACGGGATAAGGATACAATTAGAGGTAGGTTGTGCTTGTATAAAAAATCTGTATGAGGAAAGAAGTCCGGTTTCTAAATGAATAGGAGATAACCGGAAACTCCTTTATTACAAGGTGTCTAGCTTATTCTTCTTCAGAATGTTCCATCGGAGTAATGTTCTTATCTTCTGGCATATTGTTCTGTTTATTCTTGCTCCGCTCATTGGATTTGGAGCCTTTATTGTTCTGAGTGCCTTGGGATGGTTTTGTCTCTTTGGTCATGATGAATCTCCATTATAACGATGATGGGTTAAACAGATGATGGGTTCAGAAAAACCCATCTTTTGTATGATCTGCGGGAATGCATAAATTCTCCATGCGGAGAATGGCATAAGGGGCGCGAGGCCTCATATGTTAGTCAGCATGATGATATGCACTAGTGGTTATGAGATTTTTTTCCTTCACCTCTTCGCCAATCTACCGCGCCTAATATTAGCGCTAAGATAACGAGCAGGAAAAGGATAAACGATACGAATTGTGCATAGTAGATAATAATATGCGTAAAAAACCCTCCAAAACCGATGAATCCTGTCATCAGCGATAGTATAAGAAATACAAAAGATAAGCGTAACATAAGGATATTTTCCCCTCCTCCTCACATGCAAAATAATAATTAGGCCTAGCCCTCCCCTAGCTAATATCGGAAAGAAACATTGATCCCGCCGAATTGATCAGCACGGCTTTGCCCGTCAAATTCCTTGGTACGGAAGATGTGCGTATAAGCAATACGTGCATTCTTGTATGTCAGCGCGATGCCCGCTTGAGCGCTGCCGATGAAAGGCTTCTTATCTACGTGGTGGCTGCTTTTCCAGGTGTTTCCATCGAGAAAAATATTTTGTGCGACCGCGGCGCCTTCTACACCACCAAAGACGTACCATCCCACTTTTTTGGTAGGAACAAAAAAGTCAGAACCCGGAAGATTCGGACGGATGAGCGGTGGTCCGTAATCAGAGGGTAAATCATAGCCGATCCGCATTGTGATACCGGTGGCAATATCGGTAAAAACGTTCCCGAGATCGCCGCGAATATGTGGGTCGATATCAAGGCCCCAACCGGTCGGAGTGATATCATAAATGTTTCGCCATATGCGTTCATAGGATAACATGATGCCGGGCTCGTCTTTTAGCTGGTGGTGCCAGCCCATAGGATGCGGGCTGCCGACCACATGGTGTACAATTTTTTGTGATTCTTCAGCTTTGGAAGAAGGGCCTACGACACCTAATGTGAGTTGGAAATTATCCAAACGGTTTCCCGAGTCGGTGACTAATCCGACACTTCCATAGGTGAAGCCTGCGTAAGGACGATCCTCCCGAATTAGGTCTGTACGGTGAAGATTATCGGGAGCAAACATGGCCTGCCCAAGTGAGAAAGTATAACGTTTGTGCCCTTGTGGGTTCGAGAGTGGAATGATATGCGAGCTTTCTTCAATCCATCCGGGAATTTCTTTCTCAGGCGATAGCCATGCAAAACGTACGCCGTTAGTGTATCCGTCATCACGGCCTGCGAAAAGATCATTCTCTAACGTTGCGCTGAAAATAAACTTATCGTCCTTGATATTCGTATCATTATAAGAGCGTTCGCGTGCTTCTGCTGAAGAAGAAAACCCCAATATCAATAAGAATGCTGCCGTACGAACAGCCATTCTTTTCTGATTCATTGTATATTGCTTCATGGGTTTTTTCCTTTCATGTTAGCTGTTGATAAGCCGAGAACTACTTTTCTCGTACCCCCTCAATGAAGGAGTTAATGGCGGATTCCCATGCTGCGATCTTACTGTTATCGATGAAAGGAGTTTGATCTGCTTGCTCACTTTTCTCTGCCTGGGCAACACATTGCTGCGCAATGACAAGACTTATAAGCAAAAAGGAAAAAAGTAGAAATGTCGAGATAAAAAGTGCGGTCATAAGCGATAATCCCTCATAGATTAGGAGTTGATAAATCCCAAAACAGGCAAACAAAATGAGAAATGCAATGAGTACTCCTGTGACGATAATCGCGAGCAGTACACACCTCACATTTTTTATTAAGCTTGAGAGAGATGGCTGTCTGGGGAGTGCCTGCTCAATAGCCACAAGCAATGCCCTCTTAACAAATGCCAATAATCCTTCAGGCATTATTTTCTCCGAAGGAGTGTTGCGAGGAGAGCGCCGCTCATAAAGATGAGCGCGGAGGTGCGGAATGGGTGCTCCTTAATTGTTTCTTCGCATGCATGTGTTGCATCCGAGAATTGTTTCTGGGTATTGTTAAAAAGACTGCGCGCCTCTTTTCCTGCCTGTTGTGCAAGCTCCTGAAAGTCTTCTTTGATTTGCGGAATGTAACCGCCTCCATCCGATGTTAGTTCGGCAAGCTTATCCCGCATTGCATCTTTAAGATTGCTCAAATCTTTTTTAAGCATTTTAATTTCTTGTTCTGCCGTAGCCATAAACAACTCCATCCTGATTTTAGTTATGCTCGAGGTTCTTCCTTGAAGCACTACTTACTACCATGCAGTGTGTTGTGTGAGTTTGATATGCGGTGATGAGGTTTAAGGCATAAAAAATGTATTCAAAGATAAAACGGAACAATTTGGGGACTGAGGAATATCTTTTTCTAATGGAATGTTGATGGGTTTTATTCAAGCATAAGGGTTCTTCGCGAGGGTTCAAAAACCTTTTAAAATAAGGATAAAAGCCATGATTATATATGATATGTTAAAGGCAGATCACCGCTTGGTTCTCAAGACGTTGGATGCCATTGAAAGAGTGTCAGATCCTGATCGGCGCAGGGATTTATTCAGTTACTTACGTATGGAATTGATTGTGCATAGCAAGGCGGAAGAGGAAGCCGTTTATCGCCCACTGCGTGAACGCATAAGAAATGACTCCATCATCAAAGACTCTGTTGAGGATCATCACGAAATTGAGCATTTGTTGATGGATATTCAGTTTACTTCTTCCCATGATGCGCTGTGGATGGAAAAAATCCGGGAGCTTGGTGATATTGTTGAAGAGCATGTTCGGCGCGAAGAAACCGAATTGTTTGATTTGGTGGAAGCTAACTTTTCTGCACAAGAAGCTGAAGATATTGCCATCCATATGATGGAAGAGAAGGGAAAATTGAGTATGGAAAATCCGTTCACGGTCATGGCACGCAAAGTGAAAGAAGCGCTAAAAAGGGAGTAAGCGTTTTTTCTTGCGTAAGGGGATTCGATTCGTTTCCCGCTCCCGCGTTTCCTTCACTAATTTAGGATCGGGGGATGTTCCTGCTGCTTCATCATCGGTACCCAGTGGTGCAGCAGCGGGATCGGGGGCTGCAACTTTATCATATGTTTTTCCCGTATCAATATCATGCTGCAATTGGTTAAGCGTATTTCCGTATTCGGCTGCTTTACGTTTCTCATCATAGGCCGGGGAGGGAGGAGGGGACATGGATTCTTCGGAAGATGTCATGCTAAAGATCGGAGAGGGGATATTCTCAATTAGTATGCGTGCTCCCATGCCGTAAGTAAGATAGGTCCAGAGCCAAGTAAAAAATACCACGGTACGATTGCGAAATCCTGTCAGGAAGAATATATGCACCAACCCCCAGATTACCCATGCAATCCAGCCTTTTAAGGTAATCCATCCAAAATCTGCGATGGCTTCATTGCGACCGATCGTGGCCATGGTTCCATAATTACGATAGTAGAAGGATTTATAGGGCTTGCGGTTGAGGCGGTGTTTGAGGAGCTGTGCGAGGTATATCCCTTCTTGTCTTGCGACCGCAGCGAGTGCAGGTAAGGGTTTTCCGTCTTGCATCACGGTAGCAGCGTCACCAATAGCGAAAATATCCCGATGCCCGATGATGGATAAATCATCTAACACCGGGATGGCGCCGCGCTTATCAGGTTCTATATTAATCCAGTCAGAAATGGGCAGTGGTCGTACGCCCGCTGCCCATAAAATCATTTGGCTGCAAAAGGTTCCTTTGTCGGTGATGACGCATCCGCTTTTGATGTCTTTTACTGTGATGTTGCATTCGATTCTTACGCCCTTTTCTCCCAAAACACGCCGTGCATAAAGGGAAAGATTTTGTGGCATACCGCCCAAAATAGTAGGAGCAGACTCCAAGATCATGATTCGTGTGTCAGCGGGTTCAATATGATGAAATTCGCGTTTGAATGCATAGTTGATTGCATCTGCAATAGCCCCTGCCATTTCAACTCCGGTGGGGCCTCCTCCAATAATAATATAGGTTAAAAGCTCTTTGCGTTTTTCAGGGTCTTTTTCCCATTCTGCTTGTTCAAATGAACGTAAAATGCGTTGACGAACCCCGATTGCATCTTCGAGTGTCTTTAAGACCTGTACATGTTCTGACCAGGATTCATGTCCAAAGAAATGATAGCGTGCGCCCGTGGCCAGAACCAGATAATCATAAGGGTAATTTCCGTTTGAGGTAAGTACACAGCGCTTTGTGGTGTTTAATCCCGAGACTTCGGCCATAATTATATCAATGTTCGGTTGGCTCCGAAACATGCTGCGGATCGGCAAGGCGACATCATTCATGCCTAAGAATCCGGTGGCAACTTGGTAAAGAAGTGGTTGGAAGAGATGATAATTTTGTCGGTCGATCAGTGTGATATGGGCATCAACATTTTTTAGGTCTTTGGCGCAAAATAACCCCCCAAATCCCGCGCCGACAATAATGATGCGGGGTTTTTCAATAGCATAATTGGATTCATAAGAGTGACCCATCATTTTTTAATTATAAAGGAAAAAGTGTAAGGAAGAAATTATGAAATCAATGCGTGTACTACATAGTGCCCCTCACTATCCCATAAATTCACAAATGTATAATTGCCATTGACTTGGTGGAGTATATACTCTATCAGTTTAGTGGAGTATTGGCGGTTGAGGCAACAGATGCTATCCATGAAAGCCAAATATGCGCTGCGAGCGCTGATGGTTTTAGCAAAGAACGAGAAGAAAATGCTCGCGAGCAAAAGCATTGCTTCTACAGCCGATGTACCGCAGAAATTTCTGGATAATATTTTGCAAGAACTTCGGCATCAGGGCATTGTAGATAGTAAACGCGGAATTTTTGGAGGCTATTTTCTTGCAAAACCTTCGTCGGAAATCATGGTGGGGGATTTGATACGTAGGATCGATGGGCCACTTGCGCCAATCCGTTGTGCCAGCGTCACCGCGTATCAAAAATGCGATGATTGCCCGGATGAAAATGCTTGTGCAATACGAAAAGTCATGGTCGAAGTACGTCATGCGATTGTTAGTGTTCTCGATAATAAATCGATCCGCGATTTAGCAAATTTGGGAATAGTATCTAAATAATTAGGTTAGTATAAAATAACTATTTATAATGAGAATCATTATGCAACTAAAAACATTACTCATCAGTACACTAACGGTTTTAGGGGTTGGATTGGCACTAACGATTGGCAAGCCGGTACATGCCGAAAAACCTCTTGAACTTTTAAATGTGTCCTATGACCCAACTCGGGAATTCTACGAGGAATATAACGTACTTTTTACCAAACATTGGAAGGAAAAAACCGGCCAAAATGTGAAAGTGAAACAATCGCATGGCGGATCAGGAAAGCAGGCACGTGGCGTGATTGATGGATTACAAGCGGATGTTGTAACCTTGGCACTTGCTTATGATATCGACGTGATTGCGGATCGTGCGCAACTTTTACCAGCCACATGGCAGAATAATTTTCCCCACAACAGTTCACCTTACACCTCCACGATTGTATTCCTTGTGAAAAAAGGAAACCCCAAGCAGATCAAAGATTGGAATGATCTCGTGAAGGAGGGCGTGCAAGTGATAACTCCAAACCCAAAAACATCGGGCGGTGCGCGCTGGAACTACCTGGCAGCCTATGGTTATGCCTTGAAGCAAAACAATAATGATGAAGGAAAAACCCAAGAGTTTATGAAAAAACTCTTCGCGAATGTACCTGTGCTTGATACCGGTGCGCGTGGTTCTACCACCACCTTCGTACAACGTGGTATTGGTGACGTACTGCTTGCCTGGGAAAATGAAGCCTTCCTTGCTGTGGAAGAATTTGGTAAAGGCCAATTTGACATTGTCGTTCCTTCCATTAGTATCCTTGCGGAACCTCCTGTAGCGGTGGTTGATAAAGTTGCCAACAAAAAAGGTACGCTTGACGCTGCACGCGAATACATTAATTTCCTCTATAGTAAAGAGGCGCAAGAACTTGCTGCGAAACATTTTTATCGCCCAAGCGATAAAGAAGTGGCAGCAAAATTTGCAAGTAAATTCCCTAAGACCAATCTCCTCACCATTGTGGATTTTGGTGGATGGAAAGTCGTCCAGAAAAAACATTTCGACGATGGCGGTGTATTTGACAAAATAACAAAGAAATAATGCTGAAACAATTTATTCCCACTGAGTTTAGAAAACCGAGCGTCATCCCAGGATTTGGGCTGGCGTTCGGCTTTACTGTTTTCTATCTAACCCTGATCGTGCTTATCCCGCTCTCGGGGCTTTTCTTCACCACTGCAACGCTCACTTGGCCTGAATTTTGGGCTACCGTAACGGATGAGCGCGTTATGCACGCCTACTATATCAGTTTTGGTACTTCCTTTCTGGCTGCAATCATCAATGTGGTGTTCGGACTGATTGTTGCCTGGATGCTGGTGCGTTACGACTTTCCGTTCAAGAAATTTTTTGATGCGATGGTAGATTTACCCTTTGCCCTTCCTACTGCCGTTGCGGGTATTGCACTCACCGCACTTTATGCCCCGCACGGCTGGATCGGCCAATATTTTGAACCACTCGGTATTAAAATTGCCTTCACTCCGATTGGTATTGTCATTGCACTCATCTTTATCGGCGTACCCTTCGTGGTCAGAACAGTACAGCCGGTCTTGGAAGATATGGAAAGAGAATTAGAGGAAGCTGCTGCAAGCCTGGGCGCAAGCCGATGGCAGACCTTCACGCATGTCATTCTCCCTCACATCCTCCCTGCACTAATGACGGGTTTTGCGATGGCCTTTGCCCGTGCATTAGGCGAATATGGCTCTGTTATCTTCATCGCAGGCAACATGCCGATGGTATCGGAAATCATTCCGCTGATCATCGTGATTAAGCTTGAACAATATGATTATGCGGGCGCAACAGCCATTGCAGTTGTTATGTTGCTGGCATCATTTATTCTGCTGCTCGTTATTAACATGCTCCAGAAATGGAGCCAAAAGCGAAGCTTCAAGGGATAGGTTATGTCACGTTATCATCCTACTTCAGAATCACTGCTCGTACGGATTCTTATCACACTATCCGGCATGGCGTTTCTTATCTTAGTCATTGGCTTGCCACTGTTAGCTGTATTCATAGAAGCATTCCGCAAAGGCGTGGATGCCTATATCGCAGGCATTAACGAAGAATACGCGTTATCCGCGATCAAACTTACCCTTCTTGTGGCAGTAATCGCTGTTCCGTTTAATATACTCTTTGGACTTGCGGCAAGCTGGGCAATCGCCAAATTCGAATTTGTCGGAAAGCGCTTGCTGCTTACCTTCATCGATCTTCCATTCTCGGTTTCTCCGGTGATTTCGGGCGTGATTTATATCCTCCTGTTTGGCGTACATTCCACACTAGGCGCATGGTTGGTCGAGAATGATATTCAAGTAATCTTCGCTGTTCCAGGAATTGTGATTGCCACCATTTTCATTACCTTTCCTTTCGTCGCACGCGAACTTATCCCTCTCATGGAAGAGCAAGGCACTGAGGAAGAAGAAGCGGCACTATTGCTCGGTGCTTCCGGTTGGAAGACTTTTTGGCGCATAACATTACCCAATATCAAATGGGGATTGCTCTATGGTGTATTGTTATGTAACGCCCGCGCAATGGGGGAATTCGGCGCGGTATCGGTCGTATCCGGCCATATCAAAGGTGAAACGAATACCATCCCGCTCCATGTGGAAATTCTTTACAACGAATATAACTTCGTTGCCGCCTTCGCGGTTGCGTCGATCCTCACATTACTCGCGTTTGTAACCTTGCTGCTCAAACGGTTTATCGAAGCACGCACCACCATTCATCATAAATAGGGAAATTATGGGCATTCACGCACAGAATATCAGAAAGCGGTTCAAGGATTTTGTCGCGCTTGATAACGTGAGTTTGGAAGTTAAATCCGGTGAGCTGGTCGCCCTCCTTGGTCCTTCCGGTTCAGGAAAGACGACACTGCTTCGGATTATTGCAGGATTGGATTCTGCGGATTCCGGCATAGTGCATCTCGATGGAGAACAAACGGACACGAAAGGCGTGCAAGAGCGCAAAGTAGGATTCGTATTCCAACATTACGCGTTGTTCAAGCATATGACGGTGTTTGAAAATGTTGCATTCGGCCTTCGTGTGCGGCCTAAGGAACACCGTCCTTCAGACTACCACATCAAACGCAAAGTTATGGAACTTTTGCAGTTGGTGCATTTGGATACATTCCATGACCGGTACCCGAGCCAGCTTTCCGGAGGTCAGCGGCAACGTGTCGCGCTTGCTCGCGCTTTGGCCGTCGAACCGAAAGTGTTGCTTCTTGACGAACCGTTTGGAGCGCTCGATGCAAAAGTCCGCAAAGAACTTCGCCGTTGGATGCGCCGCCTCCACGATGAAATTCATATCACCAGCATCTTCGTAACCCACGACCAAGAAGAAGCAATGGAAGTGTCCGACCGTGTGGTTGTGATGAGTAACGGACGTATTGAGCAAATGGGAACGCCGGAAGAAGTTTGGCAACAACCTGCCAATGCCTTCGTCTATGACTTCCTCGGAAATTATAACGAATTCGATGGCTGGAAAGACAGTGACGGCAATATTCATCTGGCGGAAACCGATATTGTGGAAATCCCTTCCATTACGGCAAGTGTCAGGAAATCCGCACATTGGCTAAACCGCTATCCGGAAATCAGTACGATTGTAAACAAGGTGATGCCCGGACTTATTCCCGAAACGCCATTACCGTCTCTTCCTTTGAAACAGCGCTCGGTACGCAAACCAAGCGGTGAGAAGGCGGCAAAACTTTATGCACGTCCGCACGAAATGTGGGTCACCAAAACGCCAGATGAAAAAGAATATATCCAGGCACGCGTGATTCACATTAACCCGGCTGGTTCTCTCGTGAAGCTTGAACTTGAACGCTCTGGTGGCCAAATTTTGCAAGTCGAAATCCCCAAAAGCATTCTCGACCAATACAGCATCATCAAAGGAGACGTGCTTTTCGTTCGGCCAAAGCAGACAAAGGTGTTTGAGTAATCAATCGTA
Source organism: Rickettsiales bacterium (assembly GCA_021156175.1). Taxonomy (GTDB): domain Bacteria; phylum Pseudomonadota; class Alphaproteobacteria; order Rickettsiales; family JAJNBL01; genus JAJNBL01. The sequence goes on along the minus strand of JAJNBL010000001.1, from coordinate 23,082 downwards.
GTAACATCCATTCGGTTCGTGGCCGAAAATAACCATTAGGACATATGCCCAGAAAAACTATTTCTACCTCTTCTCCTGCTGATATTGTGCTCGGCCAACGCATTCGGGAACTCCGGATGGATCTCAACTTGTCGCAAATTGCGCTTGGTCGGAAAATTAATGTCATGGCACAACAAATTGATAAATATGAGAAAGGAGCGTTTGTTCCGATTACCGTTTTAGAAGAGTTGGCTGAGGCACTGGGTATCGAGATTCCGAAGAAGATTATCCGGAAAATCGTATTTGCGCGAAAACTCGTTTTTGAAACGGGCGGTAAAGGCGAAGATTTGCCGGATCTTTATAGGGAAGCTTTGGCTTCGGATGATGGTGAAATCTTAGAATAATGGAGTTATCCCCGCTTTATTTTCTGAATCGCTTCTTCCAGCGTTTGCAAAAAGCGCGAGCGGTCTTGTTTACTAAAGCTAGGGTTATGGCCTGAGATTTCGCCGGTTTCGCGTAAATGCGCACTTAATTCTCGCATCGCCACCGCCATTCCGATATTGCTGTTATTAAAGGGTTTGCCGTTGGGGTTTACGACTTCCGCTTTCTTTTGTAAGCATCGATTGGCAAGCAGTATATCCGCCGTGATGGCGATATCGCCAGTATCAATCCGTTCGACAATCCAATCATCGGCGGCATCGAGTTCTGGTCCCACAACAATCTTATGCACATTGGTATCCACCACCTGTCGCCACCAGCCGTTGCTGACGATATAGACCTCAAGCTTGTGACGATAGGCGACACGCAAAACTTCGTCTTTTACGGGGCAAGCATCGGCATCAACATACAAAATAAGCATAGGCCTAATAATGGGGTGGTGGGGTTTCTTGATCCAGGCTGCGTATGCCAGAATCATTGTTAAGTGTCTGAAGTTTAGTTTGTAATGCTCTTATATATTCACGGAGTGTGGCAAGCTCTTTTTGTTGTGTGTAGAGCTCCGCGCTTAAATGTGCGATCTCTTCTCCCTGATGGGCTACGGTTTCTTGTAACTGTATAATGATCTTATCCATGGTGAAATGCTGTGAATCTCTGATATAATAGTTTCAACGGAATATAGCACTTAATCTTCTCTATGGCGACCAATACCATCAACAAAAAAGCACTGCTTACGCATATTATCGCGTTACTGACGAGGGAGGCGGAAAGCCTTGCTCATGGGGCAAAGGTGGCGCATGAAGGTGCAACAAATGCCGAAAGTAAACCGGAAAATAAGTATGATACGCGGGGATTAGAAGCGTCGTATCTTGCTGGAGCACAGGCAAAAATGGCGGCATCTGCTGTTCAGAATCTTGCGGTTTACGAGAAGTTGGAATTAAAAGATTTTACAGACGGGAAGTCTATTGCACTCAGTGCATTCATTGAGCTCGAATCAGGCGAGGCGGTGCGCAGTTTTTATTTCCTCGGGCCCAATGGTGGTGGAGTGGAAGTGATCTATGAGGGTATAAAAATCCTCTTGATTACACCCTCGTCTCCGATAGGCGGAAGGCTTCTAGGATGCGAGGTGGGGGATATGATTACCATGCGTACCGGCAGTGTTACTAAGGAATATGAGATTGTTTCAGTTCTCTAGAGGCTGCCCTTCGGTTATTTGTTTCGGCCGCGATTTCTCGCGCTCTGGCATTTTTAGCATGCTGGAAAGTAATGCCCTTTCTTCCTGATTTAATTCTTTTGCAGTTTCGGTGAAGAGTTTGGACATCTGATGCTTCATTTTCCACTGGAGTGCATGAAGTTCTTCGATTTTCTTCTGATAGGCGACCGCGTCGAAGGCTTCTGCGGTGAGAATCTCTATCGCTTCATTTCGAATCTGTTTTGTTTCTTCGCGTAAAGGAGCATTTGCTTTGCGAAGTTCCGCCATATGTTGTTGGAACTTCTCCCGTTTCTCTTCTGGCAGCTGTTCGGTCAAATGTTTAAATGGAGGGCGACGCTCACTCATTGTGCTTGCTTTATGAATCATATGCCCGGCAATAATACCAATGAGCATGATATTCAACAGGGTTGAAAGCAAAAGAAATGCTTTTATTTTTGGGCTCATAGGACATCCTCATCAACGTATAAAAAGTCATGGATTGCGTATTCTGTATCGGTATAGGTGCTTCCTATCATATCCACCCCAAACCCTATCATCATGGAAAATAGTAACGTGCATGCAAATACATATGAAGGGCGCGGCAGATGTAATTCATAGAACAGTCGTATGATCAGTTTTCCGATGCTTTGCTTTTGTTCAATGGTGCGCGCAGCAATGATGATGCGGGCTGCAAGGTCTTCGGAATGTATCATGAAAGGTCTTTTTTGGAGTATCTTATCAAAATTATCTTCTGTCATAGGGACCTTGCTGTTATATGCTGTTTCAGAGCGGATTTTGCGTGCGTTACTAATGACTGAACAGCTTTTACACTAGTTCCCATAATTTGCGCGACATCTTTTTGGCTCAAGCCTTCGTAAAAACATAAATTCAGTGCCGTTTTTTGTCGCTTTGGCAAACTAGTCATCGCCTCTTCAAGTAATCGTTGTTCTTCTCGTACTAAACTCTCTTCTTCCTGATTCCGCCTGCTGTCTGCCAATGGCATATCGTCGGGTATTGGCAGTGGTGTGGCGCGTTTTTTCCTATCTAAACATATATTCACTACTACTTTGTAAAACCAGGTGGTGAATAATATCTTCCGTTCTCTATCCCACATATCCGGCCTTTCCCAGAGCTTTAAGAATGCGGTTTGTACAATATCTTCGGCTTCTTCGCGGTGGGAAGTGTAGCGGTAGGCAAGCGAATAAAATTTCCCGGTATGCCTATTTACTAATGTTGCAAAGGCGGAATGGCTTCCATCTTGTATGGATGATAATAACTGGTCATCCGTGGGCAAAGGCAGCTCTGTAGCCATGTGTTATTGTCCTTATATCATGCTACAGAGCCACTTCTTCGGATTTATTCCGCTACTCCGGTTTTCTGCGCTTCACGTTTCGCTTTAAACTTTTCTATTTTTGCAGTGTGATGCGCTTCCAGCTCTTCTTTACTAACGCTGCCATTACCATCGGTATCCATTTCCGCGAAGCGTTTTTCGGTATTGGCGAGAAACTCTTCTTTAGAAATACTGCCATTTTTGTTGGTATCAAGCTTCGCAAGCATTTTTTCCTGCATCTTGGCAGGATCTCTGTGATGTTTTGGAGCCGTTGTTGTGGTTTCGGCCATTGCAGAGAAGGCGCTGCCGGCAATGATAATTCCAGATAAAACGGCGGTCAAAGTCTTCATGATACATTCTCCTAAGTTGGGTTAATGAGCATTATCGTTGCTCATTAATTTATACGACCCAAAAAGCTCGACTACTCACCGATTTTTATAAAAAATAGTATGTATTTTGTAAGTTATTGATTTTATTGTTTTATGGGAGCTTTATAATATCTTTCTCAAGGATAATTTGCTTCTCTTTATAGAGTTTCCCGAGCGCTTTTTTGTAATTTGCTTTGCTGACTCCGAACTCGTTATAAATCGCTTCAGGTGGACTTTTATCTGTGAGTGTGGAGCTTCCGCCTTCAGATTTCAGGTAATCCAAGATTTTCTGAGATAGGCTGTCCCGTATTTCTAGGCCTGGGCGTTGGAGTGTGAGGTTGATCCGATCATCGGCACGGATGTTTTTGATGTAGCCTTTAACCTGATCGCCGACATGGATGGGTTGGAAGATTTCGTTGCTATGGATGATTCCTAAATGGGTTCCATTGATAACGGCCTTGTAGCCCAGCTCGCTGCGGATTGCGATTTGTAAATCCACTTCCTGATGGTGGGCGAAGGTTGCCTTATTTTCTTCGGTTAGAAAGGCATTAAGCTTGCTGCTGGCGGCAATTCGGCCTGTAACGTCAAGGAACAGGAAGACGGTGTAGGAACGTCCAGCTTGCATCGGCACGCGTTGTTCTTTGAAGGGGACGAGCAAATCTTTGGGCAAGCCCCAATCCAAAAAGGCACCGAAATTTCCCATCTCTACGACTTTCAGATGCGCGCAAGTGCCAACTTCTGCATAAGGCATTTCGCTGGTGGCAATGATACGATCCTCGGAATCCAGATAAATGAAGACTTCGATTGTCTCCCCAATAGTACAATCATTGGGGACGTAGCGCATCGGGATAAGGATTTCGCCTAAATCATCGCCATCCAAGTAAAAACCGAAATCGACCCGTTTAACGACGCGTAACAGGTTCTTTCTTCCGATTTCAACCGTGGTTTGCTCTGGATTGGGAGGAGGGGTTTTGTCTGGCATTCTTACCACCAATATTTAGGATAATGCCGGTCTTTGGCAAAGTTATTTGTAATTACACCGCATAATACAAGTATGACTGCGCCCATCAATACCGGAATAAAAATAAAACTCCAAGGGGCCTGGGTGAGGAGTACGACCAAAGGATCTGCACCCGCCGGTGGATGAAGGGTTTTGGTATATTGCATAACTCCGATGGTGGTTGATATGCCGAGCGCTACTACCCACCAGCTATTCCCCAGTGTTTGGAGTAGCAGAAGTGAAATTGCTGTAGCGATAAGATGTCCACCGATCACATTGCGGGGTTGTGCAAGGGGGCTATCGGGGGCTCCGAACACCAGTACGCATGTAGCTCCGAAAGGTGCCATAATCATTACCGAATCAGTCCAATGCGAAACACCGTATAAAGTGCTAATCGCGATCAAGGAGCAGAGCCATGTTGCGAGAATATAGAAAAACTGAGGACGCTCTGGTGTTGGATGTCCTCCGCGCATTTTCGGGAAATAATGTGTTTTACCAATACGATAGACTTTAATTGAAATACGGAAAGGGAATATCGCAACCTTTTTGGCAGCACGAGATTGCTTGGCAATTAATACCTTTCTGCGTCGTTTAGAACGTAATGGCAATGCAATTATCCTTCTGTTTTCAGAGCTTGGGGAGGGACAGCCAACTATTGCTGATCTTTCTTATCGTCGTTCTTGTCCTTATTCTCTGACATTCCTTCGCGAAGTTGGCGAATGCCTTTGCCGAGGTCCTTCATTACGGCGGGCAGTTTCCCTGCGCCGAAAATAACGAAAACGACAACAAGGATAAGCAGTAATTCGGTAACGCCTATATTCATACGAAATACCTTTTGATGAGTGGAGTCAGGTTGTTTTCGGTGTATCAATACACAAAAGGGCACTATATAGCTAGATAAATCAAGGGTTAGTTATGATGCAGCCTTTATAATATAGAGGGAAAATGACAAAAACTTGCTTGTAAGAGAAAATAAGCTATGGCTGGATCGGAGGATGTGATATGATCCCGCTCCGATGAAAGACATAACATAGTCAAGGTACCTACCATGTCTTATAGAGCCAATACCTTAACCAAACCACGTACACCTTCTATGGAAGCAGTTAAAGACCCGTGTAAGATTCTTAAGGAGCTTAAAGAAGGAAATGGCCGGTTCTTGGAGGGAAAATCTATCCAGTGTGCCGAGTCTTCTCTCAAGAAATTGAAAGATTTTGCCCAAACAGGGAACGTTCCGAAAGCGATTGTCCTTTGTTGTTCGGATTCCCGTGCCCCGGTTGAGATGATTTTTGACCAGGATATTGGGGACTTATTCGTTATCCGGGTGGCGGGGAATATTGTGGCTCCGTCTTTGGTGGGGAGTGTTGAGTTTGCGGCCAGTACCTTTGGGACTAATCTAGTCCTGGTGATGGGGCACTCTGAATGTGGGGCCATCAAGGTGACGCTGAACCATATTGAAAACCCGCAGGCTATCCCTTCCGAAAATATTCATGATATTGTCAGCCGCATCAAACCCCATATTTTTTCGATTACCCAGGTTCCTGACATATCCCATGAAGAAAAAATGGCCCTGTCTGTTGAGGCCAATGTACTCGCCTCGGTAAACCAATTATCACACTCCAGCCGTTTGATTGAAGGGTTGGTCCATGAGGGGAAAATAAAAATTATCGGCGCGACGTTGGATTTATCGACTGGTGAAGTCAATTTCCTTGAAATATAGCGTACTTCCTTCTTTTGGCGCCTATCTCTTTCTCGTAGTTATAATACTGTATATCACATAATATAATTGCACAAATTCAGTCAGGGACTGTATTTCTTCCCTCTGCGTTAAGAACTTCTCTTAGACTCACTTTTGTCACATCACGATTGAGTGTACGTAAGCCTCCCGAACCCACTACAATTGCACCTGCACCCACGGTTGCTCTCGTCACGCCATCGACATCCTGATAATCCATCGCACCGGTTGATACACCAGTCTTCAATATCAAAATGATAAATGCTCCAGTAATAAAATGGGAATCAACATATTCCTTATTCAAAATTTATATTAAGCGTCTGAAATTTCTATATTAATTTTATCTTCCTGCAGTTAAGGTTGAGCAAATTATAGATAATTATTATTATTTTAGGAAGTATCATGTCTGAATATAAAATTACACTAGAATGGAAACGTAGTACGCCTGATTTTGTTTACGAGACCTATAATCGCAATGCTCTGCTTAGCTTTGAGGGCGGCTTTCATATGCAGGTTTCCAACCCTTCCCACTATTTTGGTCATGCAGCACACGCTAATCCCGAAGAGCTATTAGTGTCCGCTTTATCTTGTTGTTATATGCAGACTTTTTTAGCAGTAGCTTGCAAGCAAGGCTATATTGTTAACGAATATAGGGATCATGCTATGGGCATTACTGGGCAGAATGAAAAAGGCAAAAAAAGTGTAACCGAGATCAATTTAACTCCACACATTGTTTTTGCGGATAAATCACCTCAGGCTGAGACACTTTATACCCTGCAAGAAAAAGCCCACGATAATTGTTTTATTTCAAATTCCCTCACTGCAAAAATCACTATTAAAATTCAATCCAGCAGCCCTTCGGATTTGGATGTGCAAAATGAGCAGAAGATTGTAAGAGAGTGAAACTTATGGCAACTAAAAGCGAATACATTTCTTTATGGATTGCAACGTCGCCAGATACACATTACCCCCCCCTCTTTACAGGTAGGTGGTGGCATTGCAGGAATCAGCACAGCTTCTTTGACCCGTTTGAAAGAAAGAAATATGCAAAATGATATATTCGAGTATCTGATAATAGTAATTTTCTCAGCTTTCTAAGCGTCATTTCATAATAAAACAGGATATATAATTTACCATCTACCTGATGATAAATCTGAGGACCATGGTTAGCAAGAGTCAGGAACAGAACGCTTATGAACCAGGGGACTTTTATTCTCAAAACCATACCACCGTTCCGACTTGATTTTACAGCTTGGACATTGCGCCGCCGCGCCAGCAATGTGATTGATCGGTGGGATGGCACGGCTTATCGTAGAGTATTAATGATAGGAAATGCGCCAGTAGAAGTTGCTGTTGTCCAGGTGGGAACGCTTGAATCGCCGAACCTTCAGGTTGCCGCACAGACGGTTGCTTCTGTAAGGGATATTAAACATAATGTTACCGCCGCATTAGAACGACTGCTCGGCCTGCACGTTGATTTGGCGGAATTTTATAAACAGGCGTCCGATGATCCCGAACTCCACCTGTTGGCTCAGCGGTTTTACGGTATGAAACCGCCACGGTTCGCTTCAGTATTTGAGGCTGTCATCAATGCGATCGCCTGCCAGCAGCTCACACTGACACTCGGCATCGAGCTTCTCAACCGCCTAACCAGAAAATATGGTTCTGTTTTTGCTGGAGAGACAGGTAATGTCTATTCCTTTCCTCAGCCGGAGAATTTGGCTGCTTTGTCTCCCAATATGCTGCGCGATCTGGGTTTTAGTCGACAGAAGGGGAAGGCCATAATTGCTCTAGCCCGCAGCATTGCCGAAGGGAGCGAGGATTTGGAGAAGCTGGAATCCATGTCCGATGATGAGGCTACCGCTTATCTGTGCAAATTGCATGGCATAGGGCGTTGGTCGGCGGAATACGTTCTGCTTCGTGGCCTTGGCCGGGTACATATTTTTCCAGGTGATGACGTAGGAGCGCGCAACAACCTGCAGCGATGGATGAAGGTGAAGGATTCGCTCGATTACGATGCTGTCCGCGAGGTTTTAGCACACCGGCGTCCCTATGGGGGGCTGATTTATTTTCATCTGCTGCTTGACCGGCTGGCAGAGAAAGGGCTTTTAAGAACTCCAAAACAGGCAAAAAAAGCGCCTATTACGGATTGTGTTGATGAAGCTGACAATGAGTCATTTCCAGCCAATAATCCAGCAAACTAGATGCATATGTCACCTGGAAATCCAAACAGAAAATAATTGTATAAAGCCTCAAGGAGGGATTCTACCATGTTCAAGCTGAAACGGGTGTATGAAGCGCCATCAAAGGAAGATGGTTTTCGAGTGCTGGTGGAACGGCTCTGGCCGCGCGGCATCAGCAAGGAGCATGCGGCGCTTGATTTGTGGCTCAAGGATGTGGCACCCAGCCCAGATTTAAGAAAATGGTTCAGCCACGACCCGGCTAAGTGGAAAGAATTCCAAAAATGTTACACCGAAGAACTCAAGCAAAATAAAGAAGCCGTTGCCCTGCTGAAACAAGAAGGGAAGAAAGGCGCCGTGACGCTAGTCTATGCTTCGCATGACGAGGAGCATAATGGCGCGCTGATTCTGAAAGCATATCTTGAACATCACAAGGCGTAAAACATGAAAAAATCTGTGCCTCAATTGCAGGAAAAACCGATCTCTCCTCATCTTACAGTCTATAAATGGCATGTGAGCATGGCGATGTCGATCACGCACCGGGCAACCGGGATCGCTCTGGTGCTCGGTGCAATTTTTCTGGGCTGGCTTCTCATCGCCGTCGCGCTGGGACAGGATATCTATCAGCACACCACGCACATTTTCGACACCGTACCCGGACAGGTTTTTCTTTTCGGATGGACATTGAGCCTATATTACCACCTGGTAAACGGAATCCGTCACCTACTCTGGGATGCGGGCTGGGGATTCGAAGTAAAAGACGTTACCGGTAAGGGCATAGCCAGAAACGGACTGGTGATCGGCTCACTTACATTGCTGCTCACGGTAGCCACCTGGTATGTAGGGATAAGCCGATGACAGCGCAAAATTTTAGAACCGGACTGAAAAAGGAAAAAGGCCTAGGGGCTGCGTATACAGGTGTCAGAACCTGGTTTGCCCTTCGTGTAAGTGCTGTGGCTCTCATCATGTCGGAGATGCTGGATGGCTTGTGTATTACCTTGCTACCGGAACAGGGTCTTGAAGATTAGACAGTAGTGTAGTATCGGCAAGATGGTGCAATACCACTGATAACGCTCATGAAGACGCCTTGTCCCGAAAGTGCCCAGCCCGTTCAACCAGATCGATCATTTGAGTTGCCGCATGCACCGTCAAAGGATGATGGGTAAAGCCTGGTCGTGGAGAGATATAGGCTGCCATTTCACGAGCAAGGTCGAGCTGCCTATCCGATGCTCCTGCGAGCAAGGTGATCACCAAATTCTCCAGTGCGATCACGCGAATGCGGAGCTGTACTAACTCGGTATTTGTCAACTGAGGAACCTCGGATTGGATTTTCCCAGAAATTGAACTCTCCTGCGAATGGAGTGATACCGCGCCGCCCTCATTCTCCCATCTGGATAAGGCGCTGGCCAACGGGGTCTTTTTAGTCGAAGTGTTTGGGTTTTTGATCATCATACATCCCCCTCAACGATATCCAATGCCCATCACGTAATCACGTAGAAGCGCCTCATCATACTCCGAGTCCTTCCAAAGCGCAAAAAGAGCATCTCGTTCATTGACCACTCCCAGCGGCTTAAAATCCTTACCGACGATAGGAACATGTAGAAACCCCCTCTTCCTCATGATCGACCACACTTCTTTCAGCGAATCACTTGGATGGCAATAAGTAACATTCTTGCTCATCACCTCTGCAACGGGGGCAGTGCAGGCTTTGCCATGGAAAGCGCTGATATGGCGAATAATATCCGTTTTGGTGATAACCCCCACCATTACACCACCGCTGTCACAGGTAACGGCAAGATTGATGTATCCATCCTGATGGAGGAGTTCGGCAGCGCTTGTTAGCGGCGCATCGTCTCTGAGCGTAACGAGTCGTTTTTTCGCCACGGGCAGTATTCTTTCAACCAATATCGTTTCCAAGGTTCTTCTCCATATTGAGTAAAGATATCTATCCAAAGGCGATGCGTGCATCTTGAACGAGAACCACGCAAAAATACCTGAGGAAATTACAATGACTGCCAAAAAGAAGCCTCAAAGGAATGAAAAGGTAATTCTTACAGAAACACCACAATATACATGGCTACCATTTATGCATGAATTACGAGAAGGATATAGGGGCGAGTCGGCCTATTCCTCTGACTTAAAAACCCTTCAGCGTCAGCTTGATCGATGGGAAAATGAAGGTGGCGTAATTTCTTTAAGTATACCCGGACCAAGCCATTCTCTACCACAATCAGTCCATTGGCCGGATGGTGCGGTTTTTACCCTCGGCCATTCCACGCTGCCCACGCGCATAAAGATTCTCCCAATACCGACTGGCGCAACGGCAGCTTTCGCAGCTATGCCGATTATATGCAAATCGGGGAGTTTCAGGAGGCGTTGGCGGTGCAACGTTCCTTCTGCGCTGGATCGAGGCGGGAGCGAAAAACGTCGATGATTATACGCTGCCACCCAATTGATTAGCAAACCCGTGATTTACGTCCCGGTGATTGGCCTCGTCGGCACGCACCGCGATTACGACATCGCGCAGCCGGGCATTCGCAGGCAAGTGCCAGTAGTCAATGGCGATCTGTGGCGCAGGAACATTTTCATGGCTGCCGGAATCAATCTCATGCAGATAGCTAGTATAGCTGATGACGGCTTCCTCCTCGAAGTAGCCGACCACGCGGTGTGCAGTTTTCGGGGAGATTAGGTACAACAGGAAAAAGCAATTGAAGAAAATGCCCTGCACGATCAGCACCAGCAGGCGCTCGAACCAGTTGGGATGGGCGATTTCAATGAAAGTCATGAGGTGCATGCGCTCATTCTCTGCCTCGGTCAGCAGCGTCGCGATCCATCCCTGGTCGTCGCACATGCGCCGCAGTGATTTCATGTGTTGCAGCATGCCGCCTACCATGCCGGGAACGCCCGCCACGGTTTCCAGCACAACGGCGCGGTGGCCGTAGCGCCGTGAGAAGAACGTATCGGCGAAGAAGCGCAGCATTTTTACGAAACTGTAAGCTATGTAGTCGCCAAAGCCTTCGGGCTGGTGGTGCGAAGTCAGATTGATAGCAGGAGCATTATCTTGCAGTTGCATTATCGTCATATTTATCTCCGTATTCAGTGATATTAAAAAGGTTGGTGAATTTGCCAGGATGGGTAAGCGCGTCGGCAAGCACATATTTTTCCAGCGTTTTAAGGAAGGACATCAGCGCCTCGCCGAGTATGGTTTTTACCCCGCAGATGGAAAGAATCCGGCAGTTATTACGTTCTTTATCGAAACACTCCACCAGATTGAAATGCGGCTCAAGCTCCGTGATCAGCTTGCGCAGGTTGACGGCTTCCGGGGCCAATGCAAGCCGTATGCCGCCGCCTTTTCCCTGCATGCTTTCCACATAGCCCAGCCGCACCAAGTTATGAACTACTTTAACCACATGATTGCACGATATGCCGAAGCCTTCGTATATTTCCTTCACCGTGCAGCGCCTACCGCCATGGACAGAAAGATACATCAGCGTCCGCATGGAATAATCGGTAAAAAGCATCAGTTGCATACAGGGTTACCTCTGGCGAGCGATTGACACTTTATAATATGCATCCTATACATATTACAAGATAATTCGAGGATGATGTGTATGAAAGAATCCCGTGTCACTGAAGAAACCATCCGCAGACTGGTGGATGAATTTTACGCTAAAGTGCGCGTCGATCAGGGGCTTGGCCCGATATTCTCCAAAGCGATAGGCGATGATCCGGAAATATGGAAGCCGCATCTGCAGAAGATGTACAATTTCTGGTCGTCGATTATGCTGAGCAGCGGGCGTTATCACGGCACTCCCTTCCAGAAGCATTTGATGCTTCCCGCCTTCGAGATGAGATTATTCGACCGCTGGCTGGCGCTGTTCGAGGAAACGGCGCGCGCGATACATACGCAAGACACCGCCGATCGCTATGTGGAAAAGAGCCGTCGCATCGCGGAAAGTCTTAAGCTAGGGCTTTATTATACACTAAGGAGGGACTCCGGTGAAAACACTGCCCTCTAATGTAGCGGCATATAAGCGCACCCAGGTTTCTACGCAGGATTCTATCCCGCAGGGGTTGCTACCGGACATGGCGCTGGGAACATAATAACAATAGCGTTTGCCGTTCTTACGCGTTCATCGTGGTGAGTGCGACGTTATGGTCGTTCCAGGAGATTTTGGTGTTGGCGATGGTGGTGTCGAGAATCTCCCGTCAGATGGACGCGTACGACCATTTCGTTTAAGTCCTGGCCCACGTCCCGAGCTTCTTTGTACCAGCTTTTCTTGCGCCCGTGGACTTCTTCTTGGCCACCGCATCCATCACGACATCTTTCGCGGCGATGGTGATGCTTAGGACTGACACGTGTACCCCGCGAGAAGAGGAGTATATCTTTTATTCGCTCGATACTAACCGCATCGAGCCCCTTAATATGGTCACATGCAAAGGCTTCTATGATTTCCCAATCACGCGGGTCAGGTAAATGCAATGGTGAAGCTTTTTTGTAAGTGCCATGCTCTGGCCCAAAATCACTAAACGCTTCGCTAGAAAAGTATAGCTCCGAGATGACACTTGTTCGAACCACAATAGTTTGATTTGAAAGGCTGCTAACAGTGACAAATTTTTTGCCGCTTTTGAGATTTTGATAAAGGTACGAATGTTACACCACAAAAATAGTATAGCGCTTATTTTACTACTATGGTTACAAGGTTTTTCTCCCTGTAGGCGTAAAGTCAAAGCTGTTCCCTTTGACGGCAGGGAGTATAGCAAAATCCCTTAATAAATCCAGTAGTTTCTCTGTTTGGAACTACCCCGGTAACTACAAGTTATATCTCTTTATAGATATCACAATCATGAGCTGAATATTTAACCTCTGTGTAAATATTATGCACTTTTCTGTTGAATCCCACTATGAAGTTGTGTAAAAACTACGGGTCTTCCCGCGATAAGGGTAAAGATGTGTTTAAAGGCTTCGAATCACTATAAGAGGCAAGTGTTTCCCGGGATTTTCCGGGTTTAAGCACACAGGGAGTTGCTATGTATTCTGTTTTATCAGCCATCCGGCTGATGCTTTGTTATCTATTGATATTCCAGCTTATTTTCATCCCGTTCCGTGCGAATGCAGGTGCGGGTGTGGTCATTGCTGACCCCAAAGCTCCCATTGAATTCCGCCCTGCAATAAAATCTTCCGAACGTGGAACTCCGGTGGTGGATATTACGCGCCCTTCAGCGGGTGGGGTATCGCGCAACCAATATGATCAGTTTAACGTGGGTGAATCGGGGTTGGTGTTGAACAATAGCACAACCGATGGCGTTTCCGTGATTGGCGGAAGGGTAAGCGGAAATCGGGGATTGGTGACGCCTGCGGATGTGATTTTAAATGAAGTAACCTCATCAAACCCTTCCACACTCCGCGGAACGACAGAGGTTCACGGCAAAAAAGCCGATGTGATTATTGCGAACCCGAACGGGATTGCGTGTGAGGGATGTGGCTTCAGAAATACTCCGAAAGTGGATTTGACGACGGGTCGGGTGAATGTCGGTGCGGATGGGAAGGTTGCAGGGATTGATGTAACGTCGGGCAGGGTGATAGTTGGGAATGGTGGATTGAGGGCGCTTACAGCCGAAGAAGTGCGGCTTTCGGGGAAGGAAGTGAAGATTGATGGCCGTGTGCGTGTTAATTCCAGAGGGAAATTTGCGGTATCGGCGGGTTCGCATAATGTGGATGCTAACGACCGGGTGACGGGCAAAGGCGGCTCCAATGGCGGGGTCTATGCGATTGATGGAACGGTCGTAGGTGCGGTACAGGCCGGGCGGATTGAGATCATCAGCACGGATGCGGGCGCGGGCGTGAAAATGAACGGCTCGATGGCAGCTAATAGTGGCGGGATTACGATCTCAAGCGACGGGAAAATCCGACTAGGAAAGCCGCGTGGAAATTCGGGCAATGCGGGCGGCGGGAGCAGTTATCAGGCGGCAGCGATTACGAGTTATGACAGCCTCACCGTTAAATCCAAGGGTGAAATTGAAAAAAACGCGAACAGCTACAGCTTCAATGACACCACGTTAGAGGGAAAAAACGTCATTAACACAGGCCGTGTGGATTCTGATCACGGGGTGAAGATCACAACCGTAAAAGGCGATTTCATAAACTCCGGCAAGCTGGATGCGGGAACAGACATGGCGCTTACCGTCAAGGGCGGCGACATGACCAACAGCGGGATGGTAGATGCCGGACGTGATCTAGAAATGGATGTGGGCGGGACGATCCATAATGACGGGGTGAAAATCGTTGCGGGCAATACGATTGATATTCGCGCAAGTGGTGATCTCATCAACGAAAATGCAGATATGTATGCGTTGGCTGGAATGACCGTAAAAGCCGCCAATATGGAGCATCGCGGGATCTCGTATCTGGGATCGGATGGGGTGTTGTCGGTCGATGTCGTCAATGACCTGTTTAACCAAAACAGCTTGATTCAATCCGCAGGAACGATGGGCCTCTCCGGCGGGGGACAACTCAACAACGATAACGGCCAGATCATTGGGAACAGCGATATTTTGCTGACCTTTGCGGAGATTTATAACCGTTCCGGAAAAATCTCGGCACTAGGTGGTGGAAAACTCAGTATTTTTGCACCGAAAGGGCTGATTAACACGGATAACGGCGTCATTGAAGGCGAAGGCGGGATTACGATTACAGCAGGCCAGGTGATCAATTATCAAGGAAATATCATTGCCGAAGGCGCACTGGAACTAGCGGCTGATGATATTGATAACCGGCTGGGTGTGCTTTATGCGGGGCGTGGAGTGCAGATTAGTGCTGCAAATAATCTGATTAATGATGCCGGATATATTGGGTCGCTCGAGGATGTGAACATCACAACAGCCAATCTTTATAATGATTTAGGCATCATCCGTGCGAATCGGGATATTCGTATTAATGCAGGGAATATGTATGGCGTGGCGGGGGAACTGACCGCCGGGCGAGATATGGCGCTTGTTTCCACGAATGATCTGGATGTAAGCGGTTCAGTGCTGACAGCGGGCAAAAATCTTGATATCGAAGCGCTTCGGATTGCGGCAGATTATGCGGCGTTGCAGGCGACAGAACGGTTGATGGCGAAGGCTTCGGGAACAGATGGTACACTTCCGGCATTCTCCGCACAAAATAGCTATATTTTGGCAGGATTAGCGGATGCGAATGGTGCGGTGACGGAGGGAAATATCGCACTCCAATCCGGCGGAAGCATGCTCGTTGATGGCGCGGTAATGCAGTCAACAAAATCCACGTCATTGAGTGCAAATAACCACATTACGGCGGTATTACTTGAGGCCGTTGCAGGTGAGGATGTAAGTCTTACTTCGGGCGGGGATACCTATGCACCCTATGCGACGGTGATTGCAAGTCGCAATCTTACCACCAATGTCGGAGGCGCATTGACATTGGCGGGAAATGGTCAGGTAGGAGCATTCATTGCACAAGAAAATATTGCCTTAAATGCCGGAAGCATCTTCAGCCAGGGTACGCTGCTGCATGCAGGCAATGCGCTGGCACTCAATGCTACTACAGGCGGGATTGATGGATCGCTCACCGCATTGATGGCCAAAGAAATTACCGCCAATGCCATATCGCATATCACGAACACGGATTCGCTTTGGCAGGCCGAAAATACGATTGCACTCATTACGACCCAGGATTTAGGCATCACGAGCGATTTACGTGGCAGCCGGTTTGAATCTCCTGATATCCGCTTTGATATTGCAGGTGCAGCGGATTTAAGCGATGCACTGGTGGGCGTGACGTTTGCAAACAATAACCTCGCAATTATCTCAAATCTTCTCGATATCCGTGCCGGAAGTTTAGCAGCAGATCGGGCAGCAGTGGCAGCTAATGGATCACTGGTAGCTGAAACCTCTACAGGCTCACTCAGCGCAAATGATGCACTCTTCCATGCCAATGGCGGAATGGAGGTGAATGCGGCAACGTCTGCGGCGTTTAACCGTGCGAGCATCTCTGCAGGCCAGACGGCTCTTTCAATGAAGGCTGGCAGCGGAATATCCGTATCGGATGCAATGATCGAAGCCAATGATGGACTTTCGCTAGATGCAGGTGTGGGTGCGCTTTCCGGTTCCGGAAACGGATTTATCCGCATGGCGAACCTAAACTCGGCTCTGACACTTTCAGGCGAAAGCATCAACCTCACCGCGCAGCGTTTTGAAACGCAGAATGCACTTGAGATCATCACCACCAGCGGCAATGCAACACTCACAGGCGAAGTCATCGTGCATGGTGATCTGGATGCAAATGTGGCGCAATCCTTCATCAATAACGGCGGTGATGTAACGGTGTTGGGTGCGCTGAATGCGACTGTCGGCGGCAATATCGAAAACCGGGACGGTGGAACATTAGCGATCCAGGAGGCTATCAATTGGGCATTAGGCGGCGCGTTTATCAACGGTGAAGGAAGTTTACTTACCACACCGGAAGATATTGCGATTAATGCCGGCTCCATCAGCAACACAGGCGGAAGCCGTATTGAAACGGCGGGCGCGCTTGATCTTCAGGGAAATACCATCACCAACAGCGGTTCCTTCTTCGCTGCAGATAATCTGACACTTTCCGGTGGAAATGCCACCAACAGCGGCGGCTCGATAGAATCCGGCGGCAACGTCACGGCAACGATGTCAGGCGGATTTAACAACAGCAGCGGCGGAGAGATATTGGCCTCGCGCGCGGTTAACATCACGGCGACATCAGGATCTCTAACCAATCAAAGCGGCTATATCGAAAGCGGATCAGGCTTTGATATCACCTTATCTGCCGATAACATCGCCAATAAACTGGGCGGCAAGGTACTCTCGGGCAACAACTTACAGCTTACCTCCACCAATTCCGATGCGGAAGCCAACAATTTGAGCAACGGCGGTGGCGGGCTGTACCAGGCGGTGGGCAATATCACCGTTTCAAGCCAGGGCCGTATTGGAAATGACAATGGTACCTATCGTGCCGGCGGTTCAATTACCGGCAATGCAGTCGGCGTAATCCACAATATCGGCGGCACGATGGAGGCCGGAAACAGCATCAGCTTCAACAGCCAGAGCGGCTTTGATAACGACGGCGGTACGTTACAGGCACATGCAGGCGATATCAGCATCACCACCGGCTCGCGCGTGGGCGTGTACGGCTTGCCAATTGCAAATTTCTCAGGGCTGGTCACTGTCTATAACGGTGTTGATAATAAAGACGGCACCATTATTGCAAATAACGGGAATGTCACAATCTCGACCACCCACATGGGGAATATGCACGGGCAAATCTCCGCCGGCGATGATGTCACCATTACCGCGAAGAACTCGAGTGCCGCGATGCTCGGACTCGCTAATTATTATGGCGATATCATCGCGGGCCGCAATTTGACAGTCGATAGCAATGACATTGTTTACAATAACTTCGGAACCTTATCCGCAGGCAATAACCTGAATCTTACCGCATCCATCGCGCTTGATAACGGGAACTCGAATGCACCCACCGACAATCCCGGCAAGATCATGGCAGGCGGAAATCTCACCATCAACGGCCTAGGCAAGGCAGATGTATGGAACGAAGTAGGCGGCCTGATTTCCTCAAAAAACGGCACGGTAGGGATTACGCTCGATGACGGGTTCGTCTTAAATGGCGGAGGCAAAATTCAAGGTATAGATGTCGTCATTGATGCGAATAACACAGTCAACCACTTAAACGCATTAGGCCCCGATGCGCTGCTCGCACTCTTTGCCGCCAATCCTTCGCTTGCTGCGTTACTGGGCTTAAATCCGAATGCACCCGGCGGCATCACCGCTGCCGATATTACCGCCGCAGGCTTGCGCATCACCGCAGATGGAACAGTCGTTGGCCCCGATGGTACGCCACTCGAAGAAGTTATTGCTTCCGCACTTTATGCCCAGTCACAAGGCGCAAACGGTCAATACTTTCATGGCAAGCGCTATGTGAAAGGTACGGCATTAAACGGCGTAAAAGGCGTTGCCTATGCACCCGGCACAGGAAAATCCGATGCAATCATCATCGCTAATCCTTCTCTACTCATGCTCGCCGATCCTACAACGGCAGCCAAAATCAAAGCAGATGCAAAACTTATCTCTCAAGCACTCGGGACACAAGATCCTTCACAGCTTTCCGGACAGATTATTGCTGCCAATAGCGTCACCATCAAAGGCGCCGTTGATAACCGCGGCGGGATTATTGATGCCGGAAATCTCGTGGATATAGAGGGGAAAAACTTCCTTAATGACGCCCTTATCCTGGCAGACGGCCGAGTGATCCAAGGAAAAGTAACAGGCGAGAATATCCTGATTGCCGCCAACGGTAAAATCTCCAACGTGGGCGGAAAAATGGAAGCAACAAACGTCCTCTCCCTTTCCGGAAGAACCATCATCAACGAACGCGTGCAGAATGAAAAAGGCCAGATGGTCGGGAAACTCAAAGGCGACCAAGTTTTTGCTGATGCCAGCGGAGACCTCATCAACCGCGGTGGTAAAATCGAAAACAATACCTCCATCTACCTCCACGGCGGCAATATCATCAACGAAAGCCTCTATGACGGAAGCGGCAACTTGCTTTCACTTGCTGAAATTAAGGGTAATGACGTTAGGCTTATTGCGGATAATACCATCATGAATTCTGGAAAAATCAACGGCGTTAATTCCACCCTCCTTATGGCCCGGAACATCACCAACACCAGCTTACGTAACACCGTATACGACAGCACAACCACCCTCTCCCAATCCAATCCCCACCGCGATGTGGCAACCACCACAACCGGCGGGACATTCCACCAGGCGATTGCCGGATCAGGCCTGATTACGGGCGGCAACGTATCGCTGATTGCCTCTGAGACCATTACCAACGCTGGCACTCTCGCCGCCGATAAAACCCTCCTCGTCATGGGTAAAAATGTCGTGAACGTCGCGAGCAGAGCGCAAGAAACCCGTGGATCACGCAACCTGGCATTTGATGAAGTCTATCTCGATACCGGCCTCATGACCGGAACTGATGTTATCGTCTCCGGCACCCAAGGTGTCCTCATCGATGGGGGTTCCGTCCTTGCCACCAACAACGCAACCGTCTTCTCTGAGAAAGGCGACGTCGTGATTGCAGGCGCACGCAGAACCTGGACCGACCACTATGGCAACCGCCCCTTCGAGTATGTCGGAGGCGTCGTCGCCGCCGGGAATGAAACCACCATCCAAGGAAAAACCGTATCGCTGCTGGCCGCCCACGCTGCCGCTGCTAACGACCTCACCATCATCGGCGAGAATGGTGTCTATGCCACAGCGATTGGCGATTCATTTGTCACCATCGAGAAAAAACGCTCCCACCATGAATATGCGCAAGTATTTGTAAGCTCGCTGACTTCAGCCAACGGCAACATTAATATATCCTCACAAAACGGCACCGCCACCTTGCTCGGCACCCAACTCAACGCTGGCAACAAAATCAACATCGCCGCGAAGGATGTCGTGATGGATGCGGTTGCCCAAGAAGAAATCCACTGGCGCAAGAAAAGCTGGTACAAAGAAGCCTGGGACGTCGGCATGGACTTAAACGAAATGGTCGCACGCGTCCATCTGACGGGCTATTCCGACATACCCGATACCACCATCGCCAACACCAAAATCTCCTGGAACGACCACAACGTCGCACTCACCACCATGAACGCCAAGAACGGCATTAACGTCTACGCCAGCAACCAAGTCCGCGGCGAAGGCGTGTTGTTCAACTCCGATGCCGGGGACATCAGTGTGTACGGCAAAAATGGCACAACCATTGACTCCGAGAAAGTCGAAAAGTACATTAAAGAAGTCGGTTGGGATGTGAAATTGAGCGCATCAGCATTAGGTGGATTGATTTCGCTCGATAGCGCACGTGAAGCCGATGGCGATATCGGAGCACTCGCCGATGGCGCAATGCAGGGCAATCGTACGCTGAATGTTCTGGATAATCTGAAGAATGTGGATGGTGGATTGGGACTCTTGAATGTGGTAAATGCAGGATTTGAAGCGAATCGTTTATCGAACGGAAATACAGGCATGTATCTGTTTGATGTCAACGTGCGGGCGGGTACGGTCAACACCGAACAAACCTGGACGGAATCGTTCCTAAGCCAAATCAATGCCGGGAAGAATGTGATGATCGGTTCGGAAAAAGATGTGAATCTACTAGGCGGGACGGCAATTACCGCAGGGAAAGACATTATTCTAGCCGCAGGCCGTGATTTGAACATCGCAGCCAATGAAGATACCTTTAAATACCGTGATAGCTCAAGCGGCGTGACGGTCGGCGTCAGCAGCATAACCGGCGCGGACTATAATCCCTATGTCGGGTTTGATACGAGCAAGTCGAAGAGTGATGGTACTGCTTATACAAATGCTTCGCTGGTGGCAGGTGGCAACATCATCACAAGTTCCGGCCGCGATACCAACATTTCAGGCGCTAATCTCCTCGCCGGAAACATGCTCGATATCACTGCCGCACGCAATCTCTATGCCGAAACACTACAAAACTCTACCCAATCCCAAAGCTATGCTGTCAGCGTAACCGCAGGATACAACGGATCATCCGGCTTCAGCGCCTCCTACAGCGAAGGCGATCGGAAATTTGCTGACAATCAAACAACGTTGATCGGACAAAATGGCGTGCGTGTGAATGTCGGCGGCACGACAATGCTCGATGGTACAATGATCGCTAACGTTCGTCCGGATGGCACAGATGGCAGCAACCTCGTTCTGAACACAAAGGACTTGATTGCACGTAATTTAACGAACACCGATGACTCCTGGAACGTTAGCGTTGGCGGAAGCTTCTCCGGCGGAAACAAACAAGCAGTCAACAGCAGCAAAGGCGGCTCAACGGGCACATTCGGTGCTGGTTATCAAGATGTCGATGGCGCTACGTACGCCACGGTTGGAAAAGGTACGATTAATGTAGCCAGTGGGGTGGATTTATCGAACCTTAACCGCGATATTACCAAGACAAGTGAGGTGTTCAGGGCAGTTTCATCGCAGGGAGAAGTGACGGTACCCCTACCGGAAAGTGTGGCGAGACCCGTCGGGGAAACACTCAGTACCAGCACACGATTTGTACTCGACAACATCCTCCCGAATCCTGGAAATAACTGGAGCTTCTTAGGTGAACCGTTCGAAATGCTGGACGGCAATCGTGAAGCCATGCCCGATAAAAACCAGCCGGATGTGCGCTACACACTCGAGGAAGTGCGCAACAATCCGAATTTGCTGAAAGGCGCAACGGGCACCTTCATCAACGGCATTATGAACAGCCCCGAAGAAGCCGCCATCAATGCCGGGAAACAGGCACCGGACGGGACAGCCGTAATCTATAATCCAACACATGGAATCTTGTGGGATCTGGTCGAAGTCGGCTGGAATAAGACAGTGGGAGAGTTCCTCGGCGTTCCAACGGCCAGCGTTGATGTCGATGCGGAGTTCGCACGTATCATCAAGGAACGTAACGGTGGTGCAGTGCTTGATCCTTACGGTCACAGCCAAGGGGGACATGAAACGTATCTAATGATGTTAGCCGCACCAAAGTTGTTCCAGGGAAGCTGGGCGCAGTTGTCAGGGGCGCCGGTGAATGTTGAGAAGGCACGCGATGAACTTAGAACTATTACGGGCGTCCGGCCGGAGATTCAGATTAACCAAGGTGATTTTGTAGGAGTCATTTTGGGCGCAAATGCAACGGATGGGATGGATGCAGCAGAAGCTATGGCAAAATTCCCGTTGCTGTTTACGGATAAGAGTCCTCATTCTAATTATCCTTGTAGAACATGTACGATGCCAAGGCCACCTTTTAATCCCGTTACACCACAAGGACAGTAATTTCTATGAAAACAATAATTCGCCTTACCATTTTGTTGCTTTTAACTTCCTGTACCATTTATAGGGCTGTCCCTGTTCCTGGAGAAACACGACAGGATACAAAAGGAAAAATCATTACTGCAAATGAGGCAATTATAAATGCAAAAGTAGAAATGAAACATAATGGTACTCCTTGTCCAAACTTCAAAGACTACAAAATCCTCGATACCAAATTCATCAAAGATTCTACTCCAGCCGAAAGAACGGCGATGCATATTACAGATGATCTTCCTGCCTGGGAAGAAGACTGGATCATAGAAGCTTGTGGCAAAAAATGGAGAGTTCCAGTGTTCTTTTATGGTGACGTAATTTCTACATCAGGCGCCTATCCTCTAAAATAAAACTAAAACCGATAGGCTTTTCTGTTTCATGTAACATATTATGCCCAACATCGCAGCCAATGAAGATACCTTTAAATACCGTGATAGCTCAAGCGGCGTGACGGTCGGCGTCAGCAGCATGACCGGCGCGGACTATAATCCCTATGTCGGGTTTGATACGAGCAAGTCGAAGAGTGATGGTACTGCTTATACAAATGCTTCGCTGGTGGCAGGTGGTAATATTGTGACTTACAGCGGACGCGATACCAACATCGCAGGTGCGAATTTCCTTGCCGGCGAGATATTAAGCATGGATGTGGGACGGGCGTTAAATGTGGCAACTTTGCAGAATTCCATGCAATCGAAAAGCTACAGCGCCAGCGTGACAATTGGGAAAAGCGGTTCCACCGGATTTAGTGGATCTTATGGCGAAGGCGATCGCAAATTCGCCGATAATCAAACAACTCTGATTGGCCGTGAAGGCGTGAGCGTCAACGTGAAAGGTGAAACCACAATGTTTGGTTCATTGATTGCGAACATTGATACAAATGGAATCGATCAAGGCAATCTTGTGCTTAACACCGCTAAACTCAACGCCTTTGACCTCGTCAACACCG